>MGUS01000042.1:0-5913 GCA_001800085.1 Elusimicrobia bacterium RIFCSPLOWO2_01_FULL_60_11
GTTGGAACTGTAAGGAACGGTCGCGACCGTTCCTTACAGCTTTTCTCGCGATCCGGGGAAGAGGCAGGTATTCCTCGAGGAATTTTTTCACGCCCACGGGGCCCGCTCCCGGCCCGCCCCCGCCGTGGGGCACGCTGAAGGTCTTGTGCAGGTTCAAGTGCATGATATCGAAGCCCATCTTGGCGGGCTCCGCCAGCCCCGCCAGGGCGTTGTAGTTCGCGCCGTCCATGTAGAGCAAAGCGCCCGCCTTGTGCGCCATGTCGGCCACTTCCATGATCTCGTCCTCGAAGAGCCCCAGGGTGTTGGGGCAGGTGATCATCACGAGCGACACGTCGGGTCCCAAGGCCTGCTTCAAAGCGGTCTTGTCTATCCTCCCGCGCTTGTTCGACGGGACGGAAGCCACCGCGTAGCCGGCCAGGGCCGCGCTCGCGGGGTTGGTGCCGTGGGCGCTGTCCGGCACGAGCACCTTGGTGCGTTTTTCCTTTTTGGCGTCGAAGTAAGCGTGGGCGATCAGGAGTCCCGCCAGCTCCCCTTGCGCTCCGGCCGAGGGGTGCACGCTGAAGGCGTCCATCCCCGTGATGTCGCAGAGCAGCTGTTCCAGGTTCCAAAGAAGTTCCAAGGTCCCCTGCAGGCCGCTTTCATCCTGATAAGGATGCGCCTGGGTGAAACCCGGGAGCGAAGAGGTGACCTCGTTCACTTTGGGGTTGTATTTCATGGTGCAGGAGCCCAGGGGATAGAAGTTGGTGTCGGCGGAGAAATTCAGCTGGGAGAGGCGCGTGAAGTGGCGGACCACGTCGAACTCGGACACTTCGGGCAGAACGGGGGGTTTCTTGCGCGCCCATTTCTGCGGGACGGCGGCGGCCTTTGTTTTGGAAAGGGGGAAGACCGTGCCGCGCCTTCCCGGGCGGCTGATCTCAAAGATAAGGGAGCGCTTGCTGTTCATCGGATCTTCTTGATCGCTTCGCCCAGGCGTTCGATCTCATCCGGCGTGTTCATCTCCGTGGCGCAGAAAAGCATGGCGTCCTTGAGCTCCGGATAGAAATCGCCCAGCGGCAGGCCGCCCGTGATGCCTTCTTTAAGGAGGGCTTCGTTCACTATTTTCGGGGGGGTCTTGGACCGCACCGTGAACTCATTGAAGAACGGAGCGTCAAAGGCCCGGGAGAACCCCTTGCCTTTCAAGACGGCGCTCAAAGCCGCGCGGGCGTTCTGATAGTTGAGCGTGGCGCATTCTTTCAATCCCTCAGGCCCCAGCACGGAAAGGTATATCGTGGCGGCCAGGGCCATGAGCGCCTCGTTGGTGCAGATGTTGGAAGTGGCCTTCTCGCGGCGGATGTGCTGTTCCCTGGTTTGGAGCGTCAAGGCGAACCCGCGCTTGCCGTTCAGGTCCTTCGTCATGCCGGCGACTCGGCCGGGCATTTTTCTCACGAATTTCTGGGAGCAGGTGAACAGCCCCAGGTACGGCCCGCCGAAGTTCATGGGGATGCCGAGCGGCTGGCCTTCTCCCACGGCCACGTCGGCGCCGTATTCGCCGGGCGGGGAAAGGAGCCCGAGCGACAGGGGGTCGGCGCTCACCACGAAGAGCGCTCCCGCTCCGTGGGCCAGGTCGGAGATCTCCGGCCCGTCTTCCAGGATGCCCAGGAAATTGGGTGTTTGGATCATGACGCAGGCCACGGAACCGTCCAGCCGGGATCTCAGGTCTTTCAGGGACGTCCTGCCGTCCTCCAAAGCGATCTCTTCGACCACGAAGCTTTTGCCGTAAGTTTTCACCACGCGGCGGTATTCCGGGTGCGCGGCGCGGGAGACGAGTATTTTTCTGCGCCCCGTTTCGCGCGCGGCCAACAAGGCCGCCTCGGCCAGGGCGGAAGCGCCGTCGTAGAGCGAGGCGTTGGCCACGTCCATGCCGTAAAGTCCCGCGATCAAGGTCTGGAATTCGAACGTGGCCTGGAGCGTGCCCTGGCTGGCTTCCGGCTGATACGGCGTGTAGGCGGTGAGGAATTCTCCGCGCGTGATGAGCGCGGGGATGACGGCCGGGATGAAATGGTTGTAGGAGCCCGCCCCGAGGAAGCAGGCCGACTTTCCCGCCGGGCGGTTCTTGTCCGCCAAGGCCGAGAGGCGGCCCTGCACTTCCATCTCCGAGATCCCGTCTTTCAGGACGCTCTTTCCTTCCATCGAGAACAGCGCCGAGGCCGGGATGTTCTTGATCAGGTCTTCGAACTTGGAGATGCCGATCTCGGAAAGGAGCTCTTTCCGGTCCTGGCCGGTGTTGGCGATGAATTGCATCGGATCAGGGGTGGGCGGCGTCGGTCTTCAGGAATTCCTCGTACTGGGCGTTCGTCATGAGGGATTTAAGGGAGCCGGCGTCGGCGACGTCGAGCTTGAAGAGCCAGCCGTCGCCATAAGGCGCCTGGTTGATGAGTTCCGGGTTCTTGGCGACCTTATCGTTGACGGCGGAGACTTTGCCGGCCACGGGGGCGTTGATGGGGAACGCCGCTTTCACCGATTCCAGGGTGGCCACCTCGCCGTCTTGGGCCGCGCTCTTGCCCAGGGGGGGCAGTTCCACGAAGACCACGTCGGTCACTTCTTTCTGGGCGTGGTCCGTGATGCCCACGGTCCCGTCAGGGGCGATCCATTCGTGGGATTTGGCGAACCGGAGTTTCTCGATGTCTTGCATGGCTTCCTTTTCTTTATTTTTTGCTTCCCGAATAGAACGGGAGCCTGGTCGTTTCCGCGGGCACGGCGCGCCCGTTGCACTCGATGGCGAAGGGTCCGGAGAGTCCCACGGGGATATATCCCATGGCGATCCCGGTCTTGAGCGTGGGGGAGAATGTCCCGCTGGTCACGAGGCCCGCCACATTGGCGCCGCAGAGGATCTTAAAACCGTGCCGGGGGACCCCCCTTTCTAAAAGCTTGAAAGCCGTCAGTTTGCGTTTGAGCCCGCCGTTCTTCTGCGCGGCCAGGGCGTCTTTCCCGATGAAATCTCCCTTGTCGAATTTGACCGCCCACGGGACCCCGGCTTCAAGTGGGGTGAGGGTCTCGTCCATGTCGTTGCCGTAGAGCAGGTAGCCCGCTTCCAGCCGCAGGGTGTCCCGGGCCCCCAGGCCGCAGGGCGTGAGATCGAAGGCGTCCGCCAACTTCTCGATCACGGCATTGGGCGCGATCACTTCGACGCCGTCTTCGCCCGTGTAGCCGGTGCGGCAGATGAAACAGGGGCTCCCTTCAAAGACCGTTTCCAATACGCGGTGGCGTTCCGGAATGCTTTTAAAAATATTGCCTGCCGCCTGGACCGCCTTGGGGCCTTGTGCTGCGACCATGGACCACTTGTCGCTCTCGTTCCGGAGCTCGACCCCCGCCCTGCTGTTCTTTTTCATCCACTCGAAATCTTTGTCCGAGGTGGATGCGTTGACGACGACCAGGTAGCGGGAGGGAAATTTGAGACAATATACAAAAATATCATCGATGATGCCACCCTGCGGGTTGCAGATGTGGGAATAGACGGCCTGCCCATCTTCGATCGTCGCGATGTCGTTGGTGCAGAGGTTCTGGAGGAAATCGAGAGATGCGGGCCCTTCCACAAAGACCTCTCCCATGTGGGAGATGTCGAATAGGCCAGCCGTTTTCCTCACCGCCTCGTGCTCGGCCACGATGCTCGTGTATTGCACGGGCATCTCCCAGCCGCCGAAATCGATGAAGCGCGCTCCATGCGCCTTATGCCAGTTGTAAAGGGGCGTATGTTTTGGGGACACCCTACTTAATTCAGTCATTAGAATCGGGACGGAGTGAATTAAGTAGGGTGTCCCCAGATTCGATCATCTCCCCGGCATGGTAGGACGAGCGCACCAGGGGGCCTGCGAAGACATTCTTAAAAGGAAATCCATGGGCCATTTTGCGGATGTCGCGGAACTCGTCAGCGGAGTAGAATTTTTGGACGGGAAGGTGGTCTTTCGAGGGCCGGAGATACTGCCCCACGGTCACAAGCGTAACGCCCCGGTCGCAGAGGTCGGCGAAGGTCTCGCGGACCTCATCGAGCGATTCTCCCAGCCCCACCATGATGCCGGACTTCACCTTGGGGCCGCCGAAGCCGGCCGCGCGCGCGAGTAAGCGGAGGGAACGCTCATAGGTCGCTTTCGCGCGCACCGACGGAGTGAGGCGCCGCACGGTCTCGACATTGTGGTTGAAGACGTCCGGGCCGCTTTCAAGGACGGCGGCCAGCGCCAAATCGTTCCCTTCGAAATCGCTCGTGAGGGTCTCCACGGTCGATCGGGGCGACTCCCGCTTGATGAGTCTCACGGCCGCGGCGAACTGCGAAGCGCCTCCGTCCGAGAGGTCGTCCCGCGCGGGCGCGGTGAGGACCACATGGGAAAGTTTCAATTTCAGCACCGCTTCGAGCACGCGTCCGGGCTCGGCCGCGTCGACGGACAGGGGCCTGCCGGTCTTCTCGGCGCAGAACCCGCAGCGGCGCGTGCAGAGGTCTCCCAGGATCTGGAAGGTGAGCGTGCCTTGGGCGTAGCATTCCGTGCGGTTGGGGCACTTGGCCTCCTCGCAGACGGTGTTCAGGCGCAGTTCCTCGATCGCGCCCGTGACCTTGAAAAATGCCGCGCCGCTCGGGATCTTCTGGCGGTATTCAACGCCCAAACTCATCGTTCCAGAGCTCCCTTGATGCCTTCGGAGAACGTGGGGTGTGCGAAGATCACTTCCCTCAGATCCTTGGATGCCATCCCTGCCTTTATGGCCACGGCCAGGACATGGATGAGCTCCGTGGCGTGGGGGCCGATGATCTGCCCGCCCAGGATTTTTTCCGAACCCTCCTCGAGAACGATCTGGATGAATCCTTCCGAGTCCCCTTCGGCGAGAGCGCGCCCCGAAGCGGCGAAGAAGAACCGCTTGGCCTTGCCCGCGGCCGTCCCGATGGAGGCGACCTCCGGCCATGTGTAGAGGCAGCGCGGCACCAGGGAGCCGTCGTATTCTTTTGATTCTCCCAGGGCATTGGCCGCGGCGACTTCTCCTTGAGCGGAGCCGGCGTGGGCCAGGAGGGAAAGCCCCGTGATGTCGCCGCAGGCAAAAATATCAGGGTTGGATGTCCGCATCTTGGAATCGACGGGGATGCCTTTGGGCGATATTTTGACCGATGCCTTGTCCAGCCCCAGGGATTCCCCGAGCGGGCGCCGCCCCACGCAGGCCAGGATCTGCGCGGCTTCCAGGGTCGATCTGTCCGAAAGGGTTATTTTCCACGCTCCCGCTTTTCCATCCAGCATTTCCGCCGTGACGGAGTCCTTGACCTGGATCCCCCGCTTCTCGAACGATTTCCTCAAGGCATTGGCGATCTGGGCGTCCTCGCCGGGCAAAAGGCCCGCGGTCTTTTCAATGAGGGTGATTTTCACGCCCAGCTCGTGCAGAAGGCAGGCGAACTCGCAGCCCACCGCGCCGCCGCCCACGATGGCAACGCTCGAAGGAAGCGTCTCGATGTCGAAGATCCTGTCGCTGTCCAGGATGTCCTTCTTGCGCGCGTCCAAGGGAGGGGGGAATATGGGCGCGGAGCCGGCGGCGATGATGGCTTTGTCGAAATCGATCTTCCGCTCCCCGCTCTTTGTGGAAACGGTCAGGGATTTTGGGGACGTGAAGCGCGCCTCGCCGCTCAGGAGTTCGGCCCCGGAAAGTGAGATGGATTTTTCGTCGTCGGAGCGGAGCTGGCGGATGACCTGGTCCTTTCTCTTGCGCATTTCGGCCCAGAGGGCCGCCCGCGTGGGCGGCGTGACGGAGAGCTCTTTCATGTCGCGGAGCTTCTTGCCGATGGAAAGGAGGGTCTTGGAAGGGATGCAGCCCCAGTTCAGGCAGGCGCCGCCCACGAAACCCTTTTCCACGACCGTCACCGACGCCTTCTTTTTGGCGGCGTATTTGGCTGCGGCTTCTCCGGCG
>MGUS01000042.1:5930-14017 GCA_001800085.1 Elusimicrobia bacterium RIFCSPLOWO2_01_FULL_60_11
GGGCCGGCTCCGATGATGACCAGGTTCATTGATTTTTGGAGAACGGTTTAATTAACGGGGACGAACTTGCTGTCCTTGACGATATAGACCGTCGCCGCCTTGTTCTTGGTATCGCCTTTCTCGTCGAATTCCGTGCGCCCCAGCACCCCGTCGTATTTGAGGGTCTTCAAAAATTCGATCATCCTGGACCGGTCCACGGCGTTCGAAGCGGGGTCGGCGATGCCGGCCTTTTCCAGGGCCAGAAGGGCGATCATGGTGGCCTCATAGGTGTAATGGTCGTAGGGCTGCATGTCCTTGCCGGGATATTCCTTGACGTAGTCCTCCAGGAATTTTTTTGCCGAGGGGATGCGTTCCGGCGGAACGCCCACATTGGTCACATAGGCGCCCTCGGCGGCGCTCCCGGCCACTTTGAAGAATTCGGGGCTCTGCACCGCGTCGCCCGATATGAGGGGGGCTTTCATGCCCAGTTCCTTGGCCTGCTTGGCGATGAGCCCGCCTTCATTGTAGATGCCGCCGAAATAGAGGGCGTCCGGCCTCCGCGATTTGAGGCGCGTCAGGAGAGCTTTGAAGTCCTTGTCCCCGATGGCGATGCCGTCGAAGGACTTGACCGTGCCGCCTCTCTTCTTGAATTCCTTCTCGAACTCCTCCGCCAAGCCCTGTCCGTAAGGCGTCTTGTCATGGATGATGCAGACCGTGCCGAGCTTGAGTTTTTTCAGGACGAAATTAGCGGCGAAGCTGCCCTGGACGTCGTCGGTGGTATTGACCCTGAAGATGTTCTTGGGCCATTTCCAGCTAGTCTCCATCTGCTGCAGGGTCAGTTTGGGGTTGGTGGCCGCCGGCGTGATCATGGCCAGTCCCGCCTTGGCGTAGACCTGCGCCGCCGGGATGGAGCAGCCGGAGTTCAGGTGCCCCACCACCAGGGCGATGTTGGAATCGGACGCGATCTGGTTGGCCACGTTCACGGCCTCTTTGGGGTCGGCGCGGTCGTCGAAGGCGCGCAACTCGACCTTGAACTTGAAGCGTCCCGAGGCGTTGGCCTCTTTCACCGCGAGGTCCGCCCCGCGCTTCATGCCCTGCCCCATGGCGGCGATGTCGCCGGTGAGAGGCACGGCCAGGGCCAGGCGGAACGTCTTTTCCTTGGGCCCGCAGGCGGACAAAAGGGGCAAAAGCGCGGCAAGAGCGATGGATTTTTTCACGGTCGGACTATGTTATCAATTCCTGACAGGGGCTTCAAGTTTTCCAGCGGTTGTGGATCCAGAGCCAGTTCTCAGGTTTTTCCCGCACCCAGTCCTCGAACACCCGGCTCATCCTGCGCGTGGCTTTGTCTATGCCTTCGGGGCTGTTGGGGACGCCGGTGAAATCCATGGCGGGGAGGATCTCCACTTTGATCTTGCCCGCTTCACGCCAGGCGCGGATGAAATGCACGGGGATCTGGAGGCGCAGGGCGAGGATGGCGGGCAGGGAGGTCGTGTGGGCCGGTTTGCCCAAAAAAGGAATCTGCAGGCCGCCTTCCGCCACGCGGTGGTCGATGAGGATGCCCACCATCTTTCCGTCCTTGAGCGCGCGCATGGAATTTCGCACGGCGTTCTTGGAAAGCATCACTTCGTTGCCGTGCAGGGTGCGGTAGTGGTTGACGAGCTCGTCCACATGGGGGTTTTTGATGCGCCGCGCCACGGCCGCGGTGGGGATGCCGCTGAAAGCGAAGATATGGGAGGTGAATTCCCAGGGGCCATAGTGGCCGCCTATCATGAGGAACCCCTTGCCCTTGGCGTGGGAGGCCTTGGCGTGCTCCAGGCCCTTGGCGTCCACGATGGAGAAGAATTTTTCTTTGTCGATGGAAGGGAGCGAGGCGATCTCCGCCGCCGTCAGGCCCAGGTTCTGCCAGCAGCCCTTCACGATCCCGCGGACATCGTTTTCAGATGTTCCGGGCAAGGCCTCAAGGATGTTTTGGCGCGCGATGCGGTAGCGTGAAGTCATCAGACGGCAGGCCAGGGAGCCCGCGCCTTTCCCGATTTTCATGGCGATGGAGCGGGGGAGGATGCTAAGGATGAAGACCGCAATGCGCAGCGGAATATATTCCAGAATATACTTCACTCGAGGATTATACCAATTCTTTGAGAGCGGCCTCTAAGGAGGGGTGCTTATAGGAAAAGCCCGATGCTTTGAGTTTGGCGGGCTCCACGCGGGTGCTGGCCAAAAGCAGTTCATCCGCCATCTGCCCGAAGGCCAGACGCGCGACAAGGGCGGGCATAGGGAATAGGGTGGGGCGGTGGATGGCTTTGCCTAAAGTTTTGGTAAAGCCGAAGTTGATGATGGGGTTGGGGGAAACGGCATTGACCGGGCCTTTCAGGGATTCCGTCTTGATCGCGTGGAGGATGACGCCCACGACATCATCGAGAGTGATCCAGCTCATCCACTGCTTGCCGGTTCCCACGGTCCCGCCCAGGCCCAACTTGAAAGGGGTCAGCATCTTGGGGAGCCCTCCGCCTTCGCGTCCCAAAATCATGCCTATCCTTAAATTGACCGTGCGGATTCCTTTTTGGGCTGCGGGTTGGGAGGCGGCTTCCCATTCCTTGCATACTTTGGAGAGGAAGAGATTTCCGGGGGAGCTTTCTTCGGTCAGGATCTCGTCCCCCCTGTCACCGTAGTATCCGATGGCGGAAGCGCAGATGAAGACTTTGGGCGGGCGGGGGAGTTTTGTCAGGGTTTCGGCCAGAAGATGAGTGCCGTGGACCCGGCTCTCCAGGATCTTGTCCTTCTTGGCGTCCGTCCAGCGGCCCGTGATGCTTTCGCCGCCCAGGTGGACGGCGGCGTCTATGCCTTCAAGGAAATGGGTGTCGATCTGCCCGTTGTTGGGGTTCCAAAATATCTCAGCCGATGGATCTTTAGGGTGCCTGCGGATGAGGCGAACGACCTGGTGGCCTTCTTTGGAGAGCGCTTTGACGAGCGCCCGTCCCACAAATCCGTTTGAGCCGCTGACGAGGACTTTCATGGTTTGAGTTTTTTCCAGCCGCGAGCGTAAGTCCACCACGCCAGGCCGATTCCGGTGCCCAGCCGGATCATGGCCCTCTGGGCATAGGGGGTGGTTAAGCCCATGCGGAGGGGGATGTCTTGATAGAGGTCTCGGAGTGAGAAGACTGTGAACCAAACGGCAAGGAGGGAGAGCGGGATGAGCACGGCCGCGCGGGCCGCCACGACGAGCCATGGGGGGATGGAAATGTTCATGGGGCCAGGAGATTGTCGCGTTCGGGCAGCGTCAAGCGCCGTCCTGCGATGACGAAGACGGCTCCTGAAGCCAGGAACAGCATGTCCCAAAGGAACTGATGCGGGCTTCCCGGCAGGACATGGTGGATGCCGAAGATGTGGTGGTCGATGAGCCCCTCGGTGAAATTGAAAAGTCCCCATCCGGCCAGCATCGCGCCGCACAGGACTTTTCCTGACCAAACCGCGGCCGGGCGCCTTGCCGCGCGGAACAGCATAACGGTTCCCGCCAGTGAAATGAGCCAGACGACCAGGTGGAAGAACCCGTCCTGCGTGATCTGGCGCTGCAGATGTTCGATGGATGTCGGCCGGCAATGTTCCGTGACGCAGACCAGGTGATGCCAGCCCAATATCTGATGGAGGACGATGCCGTCGGCGAAACCGCCGAACCCAAGCCCGAGCACGATGCCGGCCTGGACCAATGGGTTCCGAATCATAAGATTTTCATTCACGGGGATAAAGGGATTATAGACCTTAAGAGGGGGGTTTGCAAACCCCGCCGCCGCGTCGTGCCCCGCGTGGATTACGACAATCTATGGCTGCGGATGACGGTGGGGGGAGGGTTGCGGGACTAGGCGGGAATTATGTCAACCTGCGTAGAATTGGGGGGGCGAATACCGTTCGGGGTTGATCCGGTTCCGGCACGTTCTCTTTAGAAAATATGCTATCTTATCGGGGTCCTGTCACATGTCGACCCTGTTGACATTTTGATGAAGGAACCATCCGTGAAGTTTAGCCATATCAGGAGGAGTTCATATGTTCCAACGCTACTCGCTTAAAACTATTTTGGCTGTGGGTTTACTGGTCATGCCCGGGCTGGTCCTGGCCAAGGGGCCGACCACGAAAGAAAAAGTCGCGGCGCTTGCAAGCGCCGGCAAAACGATCCCCGTCGTCTATTTGACAGCCGGCATCAATGGAGTATCGGTCGTTCCGCCCAGCATCATGGAAACGGCAATCTTCAACAATGGGGCGGTCCCCGCTGATTATGCCGCGATCGGCGATGAAGCGGTCAAGTCCTTCAATGCCGGATTCGGAGTGACGGCTTTCAAGACCGTTCCCAGCAGCCAGATCCCTGTCGTGGAAAAGGCGATTTGGGGAAAGGTTCCCGACTGGGCCGCCACGGATTTTGAGCTGTATGTCGCTGTCACTGTCTCGGGCCAATACAAAGCCAACCTTGCATCTTCCACCGGTGCAAAATCAGCCAAGCTCAACATGAAATGTGCGGTCGAGGTCATGGAGAATATCGTCGACAAGAAGGGCCAGAAGAAATCCGACTCGATCAAAACGCTGAGATTCGATGCTCAGTCAAAGACAGCCCCGATCGAGAAGACCCCGGCCACACTGGAAGATTTCTCTGCGGCGATCCCAGCCGCATCCCTGACTGCGGATCTGCTGGAGAAGGAAAAAGCAGAGATCGCGAAGTTTGCGGCGAAATAATCCAGCCGTTCGAACCACGTTCGTGATGGAGACGGGCTTTTACCGGACTGTCTCTATCACTTTTTTATAGTAATCTATGCCATCACACAGGAGAAAGAACATGAGAAGATCAGCAACCCTGCTGTTGATGTTAGCGCTCATTTCCAGCGGTACCGCGAGTTTCGCACAAACGGCCAAGGATGCGCAAGACAAGAATCCCCTGGCCACAGAAACGGATACGGCGAAGATCGAAGCCCTCATACAGACAACGGATTATAAAAGCATATCGGAGAATGACAGTGCGGCGGTCATGAAGAATCTTGTGGCTCTCACAAAATCCGCGGACATCTCGGCTCCGGATGAAAGAACGAAAGCAGGCATGCTCTATATGTGCATGATTGTTTTCCAGGCAAAGGTCAAAAGACCGGATGCCTACACGGACGGCACGGGGGTCAGCATTGTCGATCATAACTGGCTGACCACGAAAGCTTCCAATTTCGCCGATACTTTCCTGAAGAAATCCACCCAGGCTCAATTCATCGCCAAGATCGATGGGAAATTCCCTGTTGCCAAAAAAACTGCGGGGGAAAACACTCAAAAGGTCCAGAATCCTCCGGCAAATCCGAAAAAGTGAGGTTCCTGCCCCCGGCCTGCGATTTCCGGAAGCTGCCGGTCATGGCGAACGTTAGTCCTAACGAAGGAGGGTCTCATGCCAGCAAAGTCAGTGGAAAAGCTTGAAGCAATACGTGCATCATGCAGAAACACTACGCGAAAAGGGTCAGCCCCACTTACATTCTTCTGGGGATTTCTGTTCTCGGTGAGCCTGTCGATTGTTGCGCTGCCTGCGGATGCGGCAGTCAAGAAAACTACTTCGCGCGAACGGCTTGAAGCCAATGGCTACACAATGCTCCCCGGTCCGACCTTCAGCATGCATGTCAAGCTGATGAAAACCATTCCAGGGAACTTCGGTGGAAAGAGTTCGCCGCTGTACGTCTGGGACACCGCGCTAACTGACAACATCACTGGCAAAATTTTTGCCGGTGGCGCTGGTGGCGGGCGCCTAGAGTCATCGCTCAAAGACATGGACAAGCCGATTCGCTGGCAGTTCCGGGACCTGAACGGCGACGGCTTCATCGACTACCGGTACGACAAAGGTGAGGTCGGGAAGCCGTTCTGGTGGGCATGGGTCTGGCAGCCAAAGGGCAAGCACGGCAGGTTCACGTTTTCGCCCAAGCATGGAGGAAACAGGTAATTCGGGGGACACCCTGAGCTGCCCCGGATTTGACGGCGAGGATCAGGAGTCGGTGAAGTTTAAGGTAAGGTATAGATTTTAAGATTGTGGCGGGGGCGCGCCGCTTTCTAATGCTATTAAATCTAAGGAAGCGGCACAGAACCCCGCATGCTTAGGAAGTTTTTATAAGGTTGGCGGGGTCGACGGGCGCGTGGCGCAAGCTTTCTTCCGGGCCATTATTTCCTGATAAATTCCAGAAGCGGGGCAAAGACCGAACGGATGCTGGACCTTGCTCGTTCGGGCGGAAGCCACTGCACAAGAAGCGGCATCAAAGCATCGTATCCTTCCGCTCCCTCTCGTCCGAAAAACTCGCGCATCTGGCTCGAAAAAAGCTTGAATTCTTCTTTCCCGCGGTAGGGCTCCATGTCCGCCAGAAGTTCCCGAACATTGCGGGCATAGCGAAGCATGTAATAGACATAAAGCAAGTCCTTGTTCTTTTTGACTTCACCGGAGCGGGCCGCAAAGGTGATGCCTTTGTGAAAAAGGTAGATGCCGGGGCTGGGGGAACGCACGGAGAGTTCTTTGCTCCCAATGGGTACTTTCAAAAGGATCGGCTTGGATTGCAGCAATATCTCGAAAGCGTCGATCCGGTGGCAGGCCATTTCCGGCCCCAGGAACCTCTGCAAGGTGTCGTCAGATACGAACCAGGAAGTGATGAATTCGATTTTAATGTTTTCATCTCCCTTGTTCCAGACAAACTCGATTTTCTCCGGTTCATCTTCATCGTAGGGCGCGGTCCCATATCCGGCCGAAAGGAGCCTCGAATAAACGGTGGGATTGTACCGGATAGAACCGGTATCCCAGATTCCCAGGTCGATATCGGTGGTGCGGGGCAGGTTTTCGATGGGGATTTTCCAGAGGTGTTTGGCGTACAGGTAAGGGCACCAGCCGCCGACCACCAGAACCTTCTCTAAGATCGGCTCCAGCGCAAGCAGGGTTTCGTAAAACCCGCGCTCGACGGCTTCCGCTTCAAACAAAGCTCTCGCCTTTTGCTTTGAAGTGTTTTTCCAGCTCGTCGATCTGCTCTTTTCCGGACGGGTGGCCCGCCAAGTCCAGGTAAAGCTGAAGGTTGGAGACGACCGGGAACCCCTTGATCGTTCTGGCGTCTTTGAACACCGTTTCGCCGTAGTAGGGCACGGCCAAACAAATGTTGCCGCCTTCCGCTAGCCGCAGGATTCCGAGCCGGTCCTGGATTCCCTGCGCAAAATCAAGAAGGCCTCGGGGAGCAACTCCGACAAACAGAGACGCGGGCTGATTCAGGACATAGGGCCTTAACAGCCCCGCTCCTGTGAACGCCGTCAGAGCGTAAGGCACGGGCCGGGCGGCCTTTTTCATGAACGCCTTGAAGCGGGCAAGAAAATCTCTTTTCGGGTCGTGGAGGAAAATCCTCTTGTTGCGGCTGAACTGATAAAACTCGGTCCATTTCTTGAGGATTTCAGAACGGAACTTCTCTATCTTTTGCGGGGGGATTTTGGAACAGCTGTTCCGCCCTTTGAAATCGCGCTGGATGTACCCCATGCGCTCCAAGGTCTGCAGGGTGATGCTGGCCTGGCCCAGGGACACGCCTTCTTGAACCAGTTCTCTGGCTGACCATGGCTTGTCCAAATCCCTAAAAAACGCCCTCAGGACGATGGACGAGGCCTTAGAAAAGAGGTTGCAGTCGGGTGAAGGGATCATATAATTTCAATAAATTATAATGTTCATTTATAATGAACTATTATATATATTGAACTATATCATGAAAACGACTGAAAATCAAGGCCTTTTGAAGCGCTTCCTGTCGGACATTCAGATTTCTCGATTGTGCGGTCCTCGGGCTGTCAGGAGCGGCACTCCAAAAACCGTGTGGCGGGGTCGACGGGATTTGAACCCGCGATCTCTGCCTTGACAGGGCAGCGTGTTAGGCCGCTACACCACGACCCCAAAGCGGCAAAATCAGCGAAACGAACCCCCATAATATCAAATCGCCCTCCCTCATACAAGGCGGTTCCTCGCGGGGGAATGCCGCATTTTCTCCCGGCCGGGCGGGACTTTTGCCGGAAACCTCTCCGTGGTTTCCCTCCCGCCTGACGGCGTGAGCCTCCCATCCAAAACGCCTGTTTGGGAGAAAATGCGGCAT
>MGUS01000043.1:0-2817 GCA_001800085.1 Elusimicrobia bacterium RIFCSPLOWO2_01_FULL_60_11
CGCCCCAAGGGTACCAGGCGCTCCTTGCGGCCCTTACCCATGACGCGCACGAACCCCGCTTCCAGGTCCACGGCGCGCAGGGGCAGGCCCGTGAGCTCGCTCACGCGCATGCCCGTGGCGTAGAGGAGTTCGAGCATGGTCCGGAAGCGCAGGTCGTTCTCCTTTTTTTCGGGGATGGAAAGGATGAGCTTCTCCACCTCGCGGACGCTCATGACGGAAGGCAGGCGGTGAAGGAGCTTGGGGGACACGGTCTTGGCCGAAGGGTCCTGCAACGAGAGCCCCTCGGAGAAGAGATAGCGGTGGAACATGCGGATGGCTTCGAGCTCGCGGCAGAGCGTGGCGGTCTTCAAGCCCAGGTCCCGGCGGAGGCGCAGGTAGGCCGTGATGGTCTCGTGGCGGACTTTGAGGGGGTCAAGTTTACCCGAATCGAGGAATTCGAGATAGTTCTTTAAGTCCGAAGCGTAGGCGCTCCGGGTGTTGGCGGAAAGGTTCCTTTCGAGGTGAAGAAATTTAAGGAACGGCTCTAAAACTTCTATTTCTCCTTGGACGGCCGGCCGGACTTGGCCCCCGCGAGCTCCTTTGAGGGCTCCTCTTCCTTGTGGCCGTTCTGGGAAAGGGTCTTGGCGCGGATGGCCTTGTCGATGGCTTCAGCGGTCTGGGGGGAAGTTTTAAGGAAAGCGCGGGCATTCTCCTTGCCCTGGCCCAGGCGCTCGTTGCCATAAAGGTACCAGGTGCCGGACTTTTCCAGGATGCCGCACTGCTCGCCCAGGTCGATGAGGAAGGCCTCGCGGTTGACGCCTTCGCCGAGGATCATCTCGAATTCGGCCACCTGGAAGGGAGGAGCCACCTTGTTCTTGACGACCTTGACGACGGTGCGCGCTCCCACGATCTGGTCGCCGACCTTGATCTTCTCTTTGGCGCGGATGTCCAGGCGCACGCTGGCGTAGAACTTGAGGGCCAGGCCGCCCGTGGTCGTTTCGGGGTTGCCGTAGAAAACGCCGATCTTCTGGCGGAGCTGGTTGATGAAGATGAGGCAGGTGTTCGACTTGGAGATGGTGGAGGTGAGCTTGCGCAGGGCCTGGGACATGAGGCGGGCCTGCAAGCCCACGTGAGAGTCGCCCATGTCTCCCGCGATCTCGGCCTGGGGCACCAGGGCCGCGACGGAATCGATCACGATGACGTCGATAGCGCCGGAGCGGATGAGTTTCTCCGTGATCTCCAGGGCCTGCTCTCCGGAATCCGGCTGGGAGATGAAAAGGTTGTCCACATCCACGCCCAGTTTTCTGGCGTAGCCCGGGTCCATGGCGTGCTCGGCGTCGATGTAAGCGGCGATGCCGCCCAGTTTCTGCGCCTGGGCCACGATGGAGAGGCAAAGGGTGGTCTTGCCGGACGATTCGGGCCCGTAGATCTCCACGATGCGCCCGCGGGGCACGCCCCCGATGCCGATGGCGATATCCAGGGGTAAAATGCCGGTGGGAATGACCCCCACGCCGGAAACGCGCGAGGATTTCTCGCCCATCCGCATCACGGCCTCCTGGCCGAAATCCTTTTTGATCTGGCTCAAGGCCAATTCCAAAGCTTTTGCGCGGTCGTCTTTATTCATTTTCCTGCCTCCCCTATTTGAACTTTGATTTTACTAAAGATATCCTATGAAAGAAAGCGCGGCGGGAAGGGGTTGAATTATGTCAACCTGTGTAGAAATCTTCAGGGGGTATGGCTCCACTTGAAGCTCGAGACGATCCTCTCGAAATCCACCAGGTAATCCAGATATTTGTCGTCGGGCGCGCCGAAGAAGACGACGAAACCCTCCTGGCTCTTCGGGGAATCGCCGCGGACGATGAAATGGATCTTGATGAAGGCGGGCCTGCCGACGCGGTCCGTGCCGTAATAGGTGCCCACATAGGCTCCGCCGAAGGGATATTGGACTTCGCGCCCCGTGCGTTTTTTAAGGCGCAGGCCGGGCTCGATGGAGGCCGCCCAATCGGCCGCCGAAATGACGCTGGTGGAAGCGGTCACCCCCGCGACCTGCGAACTGCCCTTGGCCACCAGATAGGGATCGTTGGCGAAGCGCTTGTATTGCAGCTCGCCCTGGGCCTTGCCGTCCGCCGTGGCGAACCCCACCAGGGCCTTGCCGTACGACCTCTGGAGGTTCCAGCCCTGGGGAACATCCAGAGAAACACCCAGCTTCCGGTGGACGTAGCGGGAACCCTCGATGACGCCTTCCGGGTCCGAATCGAGGCGCGGGATGCTGCGGATGATCTCCTGGTAGCGGTCGAAATTGTCCTCGAAGCGGGTGGACGTGGAAGTGAGGATCTCCGCCATCAACTTGCGCCGCTCATAGCCAAAGCCCTTTTTGATCGAAGCGGGCGCTCCGGACGCCAGGGCCAGTTCGCCCTTGATCTGGCGGACGCGCTCCGGAGTGGGAGGATGCGTGCGCAAAAAAAGCTCGATGCCCGTGGCCTCGTCGCGGGACATGGCGTCCATGCGCTTGAAGAACGAGATCATGGCGTCCGGGTCGTAGCCGGCGAGTATGGCGTAGCGCAGACCGGTCTTATCGGCCTCCAGCTCGAAGGCCCGGCCGTAGCCGGAAAGGAACCCCGAAGTCACCAGGCCGATGCCTCGGTAAAGCGTGTCGTAGTAAGCGGCGTAGGATTGGGCGTCGCGCAGATTAGGGGAATAGATCGTGCCCGCCACGGCCGCGAATGTGGCCAGGAACCCGTAGCCGTACTGCTTCTGGATCAATTTCACCGAGTGGAAGTTGGTGATGTGACCGATCTCGTGGCCGATCACTCCGGCCAGCTCCGCTTCGTCGTCGAT
>MGUS01000043.1:2828-8074 GCA_001800085.1 Elusimicrobia bacterium RIFCSPLOWO2_01_FULL_60_11
TGCCGCGCGTGACGAACACCACGCCCGGCACGGCGAAGGCGTTGACGAGCGGCGTGTTCAGGACAACGAACTCGATGCGCATGTCCTTGCGCTCGCTGTTGGCCGCCACTTTGGCGCCGACTTCGTTGATGTAGGCCTGGAGCCGGGGGTTCTGGTAGAGCCCGTATTCTTTGATGATCTGGTTCTTGGCTTCCTGGCCCATGTTGACCTCGGCGCTCGCAGAGATCATGTGGAATTCTTTTTTGCCCGTGACGGGGTTCCTCACGCAGGAAGACGCGAGAAGGAGAGGAAGGAAAAGAAGCTTAGCCGCGGAGCGCAAGCGCCGCATGGAGGATGAGGTTGGCGGTGATCCCCGAAAGGACGTCGTCCATCATCACGCCCCAGCCCCCGGGCAGGTTCTGGATGCCCCGGGAAGGGATCTTATAGGTGTCGAAGGCGCGGAAAAGGGCGAAGGCGGCCAGGTAAACGGCCCAGCCCCCGGCCGGGAGGTAGGCGATGGTCCAGAAATATCCGACGATCTCGTCCACGACGATGCGGTGATCGTCCTTGTTCCCCAAAGACGACTCCGCGGTCCCGGAAAGCCACACGGCCAGGGCGGTCGCGGCCAGAAGAAGAGGCAGGCCCCACATCCCGCGGGGCTGGATGGACCAGCCCAGGGCCAAAGCCAGAAGCGTGCCCAGGAACCCGGAGCCGGTCCAGCGTTCGGCCCATCTTTTGTGGCGGAACCGTTCGGGGAACAGTTCGGGGATGAAGCCCACCCCGAAACCGGTGGAGATGAATATGGAGAAAGATTGAAAGGGGGTCTTCAGGGTTTCAGGCCCACATCCTGCATGTAGAGATGGCGGTTCTTATAAAGATAAAGGGACCCGGAATAAAGGGTGGCCACCATGGAGATGAAGACCAGCCAGTAGGGGGACCTTTCCAGGAAGAGAGGGGCCGCAAGGTCCGTGTAGCGGCGCAAAAAACTGTTGGCGCAGAGCACGATCAAAATGGCGATGACCACGGTCATCTGGATGACGGTCTTCCATTTTCCCTGGCGGTCGGCCGAGAGCACCTGGCCTTTGGAAGCGGCCAGAAGGCGCAGGCCCGTCACCAGGAGCTCGCGCCCGAGGATGAGCACCACCATCCAGGGGGCGACGTCGAGCTCCCTCATCTTCACGAAACAGATGAAGGCCGCCGACGTGAGGAACTTGTCCGCCAAAGGGTCCATGAGTTTGCCGAATTCCGTCACTTCTCTGCGCTTGCGGGCGATGTAGCCGTCGTAGGCGTCCGTCAGGGCCGCGGCGATGAAGATGAGGAGGGCCAGCACGCGGGTCCAGAAGTTGTCCATGACGGTGAAGATCATGAAGGCCGGGACCATGGCCCAGCGCAGGAGCGTAAGCCGGTTGGCCAGGTTCACTGAGGGGTTTCCGGACGGGACGCCAGGGAGGCGCGGTCAAGGACCATCTCGTTGACGGACTGCACGGCCCCCGAACCGGTGTCCACCGCCATACCATTCAAGGTGAGGGAGACGGCCGCCACATTGCCGATGCGGATGAAGAACTCGTCGTTCGCCTCCCAGGTGCGGGTCGAACCCGCCGCCACGAACCCTTCAAAATCGAGTTTCTTGTCCGGCGTCACCCTCATCCAGACGCTTTCGCGCGCGCGCGCCGTGAGCGTGAGGCGGTCGCTCAAAGGAGGCGTCACCGGAGCCATCCCTCTCTGGGCGATGCTCGGGAGCCGGCGCGTCTCGCGCTTGGACGACGAGCGCACGATGGTGAAAAGCCACCAGCCGCCCACCAGGATCAGCAGGAGCAGGAGGGTGAGGACTTTGGCCATATCCGTGGATTTCTCCTTCTTCTCCGTCTCGCTCCTCTTGTCCTCTTCCTGCTTCGCCACCGCCTTGACCGCTTCCTGTTCCTGCCGGTACTGGGCCACGGCTTCTTCAGGGTCCATGCCCAGATAGGCGGCGTATTTTCTCATGAAACCCAGGCAGTAGACCTCGGCCGGGAACTTGTCGTATTGCCCCGCCTCCAGCATCTCCAGGTAAGTCAGGGATATGCGGGTGTCCTGGTGGACGGTCTGGAGGGAGGCCCTCCGGCGTTCGCGGTTGAGCTTTAGAACCTCGTTCAGGCGGGGCGGCTGCGTGGAAAAGGACATGGGGTCAGGGGACCTTGATGACGGCGGCGCCGCGGGGAAGGGCGAAAATAAAAAGCCCGGGGTCGAGCGCCGTGTTCAGCTTGAGGGAAAGGAGCGATGTGGCCAAGGACCAGCCCTCGGATTCCACCAGGGCCTTGCGGGGAACGAAATCTCCCGCTCCCAGCCAGAGCGTCAGGCCGTCGCCGGCGCCCTTGACGGCGGACTTCAAGCGCACCACCACGGTCTCTTCGCCGTTCAAATCCTCGCTGTTCTCCATTTTCCAGGTATAGTCCTTTTCCAGCCTCTCCAAAGTACCCGAGGACCCGAACAGGCCCGGCAGGAACGAATTCTTGCGGCTCCAGTTCTTCCAGGAATCCTTGAGCACCTGGTTGAACCGGGGCGTGTGGATGAAAACGTCCTTCCCCCGGGTCACGATGATCTGGCGCTCCGGAGATTCCTGCTCGATGCGGAGCATCTGGGGCTTCCGGTAATAGGCCCTGCCCTTGGACCTCACCACCTCGGGGCTCTGGGAGGAACGCATCTCCTGGACATATTCGAACTGCGCGCTCGAGAGCGTCTTGTCCTGCTCCCGGATCTTCCGCTGGAGCTCGGGCACCGTCAATTCCTGCGAGGACCCGGGGACCGCCAGGAAAAGCGCGGCGAGGGCGGCCAAGGGACCGCCTCTCATCTCTTTCTGTCGGCTTCCGCCAGGTAATCGTCCAGAAGGTCGAAATGGATCTTCCAGCGGTTGGTGTCCTTGGGCTTCTCGATCAGGCCCTTCTTCTTCAAAAGGATCATGGCCAGGTCGTATCGGGAGCCGATCTCTTTGTCCGCGCGCAGAAGGTCGCCGGAGACCTTCTCGGCGTCCTTGACCACGCGGGCGGCCCGCACGAGCAGCTCCTGGTTCTCCTCGCTGTCCACGATGGAGTCGCCGTTGGCGGCGGACTTGTTCGACAGATAGGAAGGCTTGAAATTCTGCTCCTTGATGAATTGGATCACGCGCGCCACGTCGGATTCGGACACAAAGGCGCCTTGGAGGCGGGAGGGTTTGGGCGCGCCCGTGGCCAGGAACAGCATGTCGCCCCTTCCGAGCAGGTCCTCCGCTCCCTGGGAGTCGAGGATGACGCGGGAATCCGTGTTGGACATGACCTGGAAAGCGATCCGCGAAGGGAGATTGGCCTTGATGACGCCCGTGATGACGTCCACCGACGGCCTCTGCGTGGCGAGGATGAGGTGGATGCCCACCGCGCGGGCCATCTGGGCCAGGCGCTGGATCATCTCCTCGATCTCCTTGCCCACCGTGATCATGAGGTCCGCCAGCTCGTCGATGATGACGATGAGGTAGGCCACCGGGGGCACGCCTTTGGCGCGGGCCTTCTCGTTGTACCCCTCGATGTTGCGCACGCCCATCAGGGCGAACTCCTGGTAGCGGGCGTCCATCACCTCGATGAGTTTCTTGAGGGAGACGACGACGTCCTTGGGCTGGGTGATGACTTTGACGTCCGCGGGCTCTTCCGCGGGGTCATAGAGGTGCGGGATGCCGGCGTAGCCGGGCAGTTCCAGGCGCTTGGGGTCGATGAGCATCAGCTTCACTTCGTCCGGGCGGAATTTGAACAATATGGAAAGGATGACGGAGTGGATGCATACGGATTTGCCGGAACCTGTGGCGCCGGCGATCAGGAGATGGGGCATGCCGGCCAGGTCGGCCACGCAGGACTCTCCTTCGGTCGTTTTCCCGAGAGCCAAAGGAAGGGGCTTGGTGCTCTTCTGATATTGGGTCGAGAGCACGAGTTCTTTCAGGAAGACCATGGCGGGGTTGGAGTTGGAGATCTCGATGCCCACGGCCGCTTTTCCGGGCACGGGGGCCAGGACGCGCAGGGACTGGGCTTTCATGGCGAGCGCGATGTCGCTGGAAAGGCTCTCGATCTGCTGGACCCGCACGCCGGGCGCGGGCGAGAGGTCGTAGCGGGTGATCACGGGGCCCGGGTGGATGTCGATCACCTTGGCTTTCACTCCGAACTGGTCGAGCGTCTGCTCCAGGTGCGTGCCGTTGGCGTAGAGCTCTTCCTTGCTCACCGGGGGCGCGCTCCGTTCCGTCACGGTGAGCAGGTCGGGGTCGGGCAGGATGTAATTCGCGTAGGGGTTTACGGGCAGCTCGACTTTGGATGCTTCAGTTCCGGTTTTCGGTACGGGGGCCGTCTTGGGCAAGGAAGCGGGCTTGGGGACCTGGGCCGGTGTTTCAGATCTTGGGGCCATGGATTTGAGCCGCGATTCCACGAGCTTATTCAGGTCCACCGCGGGTGCCGCTTTCTCGATCTTCTTCATCAATTTCTTCTCATCCGCGGCGCGTTTTCTTTCTTCTTTCCAATTCGCCAGGTCCTGGCGTATCCGCTCCCGCATGAAGTGAAAAAGCTCCAAGGGGGAGACGCGCAGGAGCAGGCAGCCGGAAAGGAAGACGGCCGCGGCCGAAAGGACGAAAACGATGGGAGCGCCGAACTGCTGGATGAGGAAAAGCGATATGGAATCGCCCACCCAGCCGCCGAGGCCGCCGGGTTCTTTGGACCCGGCCGTGTGAAAAAGGGAAAGCAGGCTCGTGAGCGACAGGAAAAGGACCGCGAAGCTCGCCGCTTCCTTTAAACGGCTGCTTTTTTCATTGAGGAACTGCTGGAGGCCGGCCCATCCCATGAAGAGGGGCAGGAGGAGCGAGGCCGTTCCTGCGAACGTGAAAAAAGCGCCGTGGAGCGCGGCGCCGAACCTGCCCGTGAGCGACGGGGCCAGGGCGCCCAGGAAGAGCGCGGCGCCTGACGCGACAAGTGCCAGACCGGTAAAATTCCTTTTGGATGAGCTTTTCTTGCGGCGGGCCCTGTAGTAGGAGTCCATCTAGGCCGCCGGCTCGATGAAGAAGAGCGGCTGGTTCTTGGTGACGGGCTTGGTGTTCTCCGCGAGGATCTTCACGATGCGGCAGCGGCAGTCCGTTTTGATCTCATTCATGACTTTCATGGCCTCCACGATGCATATGGTCGTTCCGGATTCAACGACATCGCCTTCCTTGACGAAAGGCGCCGATTGGGGGGATGAGGCGCGGTAAAAGACCCCGATGATGGGGGAAGATATCTTTTTGAAATGCG
>MGUS01000044.1:0-5762 GCA_001800085.1 Elusimicrobia bacterium RIFCSPLOWO2_01_FULL_60_11
AACGCCCAGCAGTTCCTGGTCAACGGCGTTCCTTTATCGGGGGGCGGGAGCCAGTGGGTGAACGGCGCCAATGGAACGATCTCCTATTCCGGCGGCAATGTCGGCATCAAGATGGATCTTGCGATAGGGGATCCTAATAGTACCGAAGGGCCTTTCCCGAATTATTTCCTCGATGGGCTGATCCTTGCCCCGCGTTTTATATCTGGGACATACCGCAGCATCCCAAATTTCAAACTTATTAACAATGGTGTCGCTTTGGTTCAGCAAATAGATACCCAAGGTTTTGAACAATCAGCCAGGATAGATGCTTTTAATTATACGACAGGCGCGGGTAATAGGTTGGATTTGAATCCAAGCAGGGGCCCCGTATACATTGGGGGACATCTCAAGCTGCAAACCAGTCAAATCGCAGGCACCTATTATGCAAGCATCTCAGCGATGGAGTATCCATCGGGCACCCCCCATGCCTGGGACCTGATTTTAAATAATGATAACTACAGCGGCAACGTCGGCATCGGGACGACGAGCCCCGCGCAAAAATTGGACGTGGCGGGAACCGTCAATGCGCAAAACTACCTGCTCAACGGCCAGCCCTTTACGGGCGGAGGCAGCTCAAGCGGCATTTGGACAGGTCTTGTGCAGTCGACCTCTTCGGGAAATTCTTATTTTACGGGCGGCAACGTCGGAATTGGAACGGTGAATCCGAGCGGAAAGCTGGATATCCAAGGTCGTGTGGTCATTGGGCAGGGGCGCTCACTTGTGTCTTTTCCTCCTCCGCTGACCGTTTCCGGCAATGCCGTCAACGAATCTGGCACATTGCTTCCTGAGGTCATGGATCTGATGGGGAACCGCGAAGACGGGGCAATCAGAATTAGATTTGTAGATGGTTATAACACTATAAATCACCCGAGCTCCGGGCTTATTTCCTCAGCCTTGACCGTCATTGGATCAACATTTCGTTTTCAAGGGAGCCAGTCTGAGCCATTTACAATCAACTCTTTAGGCATTGGCGTCAATATGACTAACCCTACCGTCGCATTGGAAATGAGAAATGATTCTGTTGAGATGAGTTTAGGGCATGTCAACACTGACAATCGGGGATACGCTAGGATGGGTCTAAATCATCAGTTTACTCAATACATCACAAATAATGCTTACTCAAGCGGATCAAGCTCTTCCAATGATTTTTGGAAGTATGTAAATCCCAATGGTCCCTACGGCAACCTAGCCACTCGTTTTGTCAATAGTGGAGGTATCTTTGAATTTGCCACTGCAAACAGCGGCGTGGACCCTATTGCATGGAATCCAAGATTGATGATCACAAATAATGGCAATGTCGGTATCGGCACCACGAACCCCGTCCAAAAATTGGACGTCGCCGGAACGGTCAACGCCCAGGCTTTTACTATCAACGGCCAGCCGCTGAACATGAGTGGGGGAAGCGCCGCGAGCGCTTCGGATGGCGTCTTTTCAGGATTAGTGCAGTCCACGGCTGTGGGAAACTCCTATTTCACGGGCGGCAGAGTCGGCATCGGGACGACGAATCCCACACAAAAAATGGACGTAGCGGGGACCGTCAATGCTCAAAACTACCTGCTCAACGGCCAGCCCTTCTCCGGAGGAAGCAGCTCCAGCCAATGGACCACCTCCGGGTCGAACATCTATTACAATGCCGGCAACGTCGGCATCGGAACGAATATTCCGCGTCAAGCCCTGGATATTAAAGGATTGAATCCAACGATTTCCCTCTTCGACACTTCGGATGACGCATCTGCCCCGAGGAGTGTTTCACTCTCTGTTTATGGCCTTTTTTTTACAAACAGGTTGACGGACCCGATTGAACATTTATGGCATTCAGGGATTTACCAGCGGAATGGTACCCTGAATATTGATGCGGCGCAATTGGATTTGAGATTTCATACGCATTTTGCGGACGATGCGATGGTTATAAACCCGGTTGGCAGAGTGGGCATCGGGACGACAGCGCCGAGATCCAGGTTGTCCGTTTTGGACGTGGATAAGCCATTCACCAACAACGACGCGAACCTCTCCGTCATGACTGGGGACTCGCAGGCGGTCGACAAGGGCGGGTCCATGGATTTAGGAGGGAATGCCGACGTACCGGTGGGGTTTGCCAGATTGGTCGGCAGAAAAGAAAATGCGACCGCAAACAACAGGGACGGTTACTTCGCCGTAAACACCTTCCTCAATGGAGCGGGGTATAACGAGCGCTTGAGGATTTCAGCAAACGGCAACGTCGGCATCGGGACAACGAGTCCGAATCAGAAGCTGGACGTGGCGGGTACGGTGAACGCCCAGGCCTTCACCGTCAACGGCCAACCGCTGAACATGAGCGGGGGAAACGCCGCGAACGCTTTGAATGGCGTCTTTTCAGGATTGGTTCAATCCACGGCCGCGGGAAGTTCCTATTTCACCGGCGGCAACGTCGGTATCGGGACGACGAACCCAAATCAGAAGCTGGACGTGGCCGGAACCATCAATGCCCAAAGTTATCTGCTCAACGGCCAGCCTTTCGGCGGGATCACCTCTGAATCAGACCCCACGGTCCCGGCCGCGGCGAAGAGTTTGGACCAGCCGGTCAATACGAATTCCTCTCCGTCCTTCCAAGGACTTACCGTCAACCCCAACGGCGAGTTCAATGTCAACACGATCGCCAAACTCAACTACGGCTTGAAGATGACGGGCAACTACGGAATAAGCTTCGCCGGCAACGGCTCCAGCCCGGATGCCATCTGGGTCACGGCCCCCGCCTATGCGGCGGCTCCCAACCGGCTCACGCTCAGGGGGCTCAACGGCGTGCGCATCGTCAGCGACACGTTCCAGAACCTCATGACGGTGACCAATGCGGGCGACGCCGCAATCGTCACCCAGGGTAAGGGTGTGATTCTCAGGGCAACAGACGGGTCGAACTGCTTCCGGGTCACCGTTAACAATACCGGAGCATTGAGCACCGCTTCCGTGGCATGTCCATGATCTCCTCATGAAAAAATCCGCAGTCCTTTTTCTTTCGGCTTCCTTCAGTCTGCTCCTGCTCGCATTGGCGGCGCCGGCGGGAGCAGGCCAGGGGGTGCGCCTGGATCCTTCCCGGACTGAACTGGGCGGGTTCGGTTCTTCATCTTCCGGCGGCAACTTCAGATTCCAGTCGGGTTATCTCCACGCGCTGTCAAAACAGCAATTTAAATCCATTTCCAATCCGACGGGCTCTTCCATGGCGTCCGATTCCGACGTCACTCCGCCGGCCGTGGCCGTCTCCACGCCCGCGGACAGCAACAAGGGAATCGCCAGAAAATTGGTGCTTGCGGACGAAGGCGGCACCCTGGCCGATTCCGGAAAGAATGCAGTCACCATACCGCCTCTCGCGATGTCCGTCAGCACTGAGATCTCGGTCACCAGGATCGAATTGCCGGATCCCATCGCCGAGGAACTGAAAGAAAGCGGTCGTGAGGAGCTCAATATCAAAGCCGTTTCCCCCCAATTGGAATTCGGGCCCGAAGGGACTCAATTCGACAGGCCGGTCACCATCACCATCGGCTACGACCCTCTTCTTTTGGGGAGCCGCTCGGAAAGTGATTTAAAGATTACTTACTGGAATCCCATAAGCATGAAGTGGGAGCTTCTCGCTTCCAGCGTGGATGCCGCGAACAAGACGGTCAGCGCCCAGGTGATTCATTTCTCGCTTTATCAGGTCCATGCCGTGCAAATGCTTGCGGCAGCTGCGGCAGCCGTCATATATGACGACAGATTCAACCTGGGCGAGGTTTACTCCTTCCCGAACCCGGCCAGAGGAAAAGATCCGACCCTCCATCTGGAGTGCGGCCTGGCTGATTCCATCGAGATCAGGATTCACGACATCGCGAGAGAGCTGGTGCACGCATCGCGGATGTCCGGCGCCGAGTGGCGCGTCGTGAACGGCAAATACGCTTATGAATATCTGTGGAATGTGTCGGGAATCGCGAGCGGGGTTTATATCTACACTATCCGCGCCAAAAAAACCGGAAGCCCCGATATCAACGTGAGAAAGAAGCTGGCGGTGGTCAAATGATCGGCAAACGCACACTCTTGTTCGCTGCTTCCGTCCTGTTTTTCATCTCCCACATGGCCTATGCCTCCAGCGGGGCTTCCTTCCTCAAGCTCGGGGTGGGGGCGAGGGCTTCGGGGCTTGGATCGGCCTATACCGCCGTGGCAAATGATGTCACCAGCCTCTACTGGAACCCCTCAGGGCTTTCCCGAATGAAAAGGAAAGAACTTTCCGCCATGCATACCCAGCTCTTCTCGGACACCCGATATGACTTCGTGGGATATGCCCATCCCACAGGCCGAGGGACTTTCGGCTTTGGGGCCGCTTACTTGACGCAGGGCGCTATCGAAGGCAGGTCGGAAGACCGTTCTCAGGCGTCGGATTTTATCGCCAGCGATCTTGCCCTGACGGCAGGTTTTGGCAAGAGCGTGACATCGCGCATGAGTTTAGGCGGGAACGTCAAAATGATCCAATCCCGGATTTCAGAGTTTTCCGCCACCGGTTTTGCTTTGGATCTTGGGGGCATATGGAAAGCAAGCTCAAAGGCGCGTGTCGGGCTGTCGCTGCTGAACCTGGGGACGAAGATGAACTTCGCGGATGAAGCCTATGACCTTCCGTTAACCTTGTCAGGCGGCGCGGCATACCACTTCTTCGATACCATGCTGGTTTCCGCCGACTTAAAGCACCACCCCTATGATTCCAGGACTTCATTCGGCATAGGGACTGAGTTCTCCCTCATTTCCATGTTTTCGTTGAGAGCCGGATATCTCGCGTCCTCGGCGCGCTCCGCCGCCGCCCAGGGTTCCGCGGCCAAGACGGAGGACTTGTCCAAAATGGCGGGATTGGGTTTTGGGATGGGCTTGAAAATCCGTCCCGGCATCGCCATAGATTACTCGTTCACTCCGGCCGGAGATCTGGGCAATTATCAAACGATTTCGCTATCCATGAAATTCGGGAAGTAACGGACGCCGTAGATACATACGCGGAATTGGCGTCAAAAAACCTCCACAACTTCTTGGCCCAAGCCCCGGCATAATCCACCCCGATCCGCGGCGCGCGGCTGACGCGCATTTTTTTTGACGGTCTGACCGCAGGCCCTTCGATCCAGATCTTCCCCCCGCATAGATCCTCGCCGTTCAACTTCCGGTCAATGCCCAGAGCCCTGCAGAGAAGCCCAGGTCCCCATGTTTTGTCCTTGATTCCTTTGACGGGTTCAATGGCGCGGATCAGTACCGCGTGGGGAACGCCTTCCTTTTCCGTCACAACATTCAGGCAATACCAGAATCCGTAGATGAAATAGACATACACCCGCCCCGGTGGGCCGAACATCACATCGTTGCGCTTCGTCCTCCCCCGTGCAGAATGAGCCGCCAAGTCCTGCGGACCCATGTAGGCCTCCGTTTCCACGATCCTCCCGACGAGTCGCTTTCCTTCTAACTTCCGCACCAGGTGCATGCCCAAAAGCTCTCGGGCCACCTTGAGCGTGTTCCGGTTATAGAAATTTCTGGGGAGTTTCAACGGCGGCGGGCTTTGCGCGGGTCTTCCAGGATTCCCACGGCGTGTTTGGCCGCGCGGATGCTCCCGAAATGCTTGACGGCGTAGACCCTCATGTGGCCCGGGATCTGCTGTGATTTCTTGTAGCCGAAGGTGCAGAAGGCCCTGAACTCGTCCATGAACTGCTTCTTGGTCCAGATGCCTTCTTCCAGGTAGCGCCTGCGGGGCC
>MGUS01000044.1:5861-9943 GCA_001800085.1 Elusimicrobia bacterium RIFCSPLOWO2_01_FULL_60_11
CCTTGTCTTCCCTGTATCTTTTCCGGGCGAACTGGCGGACGCACTTGAGGAACTTCTCGCAGGTCCAGGTCTTGCCCAGGATGATCTTGGCCTCCCACTTGGCCGCGCGCACGGACCCGCAGTGACGCGCGCAGAGTTTGTAAAGATAGGGGGGGAATTTTTTGGCCCTGACGTATCGGCCCTTGCAGAGTCTATAGACGGCCTTCAAGACCCGGGCTTTCTCCCAGTCGGAAGGCCGGCCGATGGGAGGGCTTGCGGAGGTCAAACGATCTTGAGCCGCTTGGGCTCGCCGTTGCGGATGACGAATCGGTCGCGGCCCTCCTGCTTGGCGCGGTAGAGCGCCCCGTCGGCGTTCTCCACCAGCTCGTCCAGGGTGCTCCCATCCATCGGGAACGCCGAGAGCCCCATGGAGACGGTGAACTTGATGTTCTTGCCTTTCTCGACCTCCACGCTCATCCCGCGCACTTCTTTCTGGATCCGCTCGGCGAAATTCTGCGCTTCCTCCAGGTCCGACTGGCCCAAGCTCACCAGGAACTCTTCCCCGCCGTAGCGGCCCGCAAAGGCTCCGGCGCGCAGGGAACGCTGGATCAGTCCGGCGAAGGCCTTGATGACCTTGTCGCCCGCAGGGTGCCCGTAGGTGTCGTTGACGGCCTTGAACTTATCGAGGTCCGCCATGACGATGTAGACGGTCTTCTGCTGGCGTTGCGCCGCCTTCAATGCCTCGGCGAGGCGCTCGCGCACGTTCTGGTGGTTCAAGAGGCCCGTCATGGAATCGTGCACGGCCAGTCGCTCCACCTGCTCGTGCAGGAATATGCGGTCGAAGGCCATGCCGATGGGCTCCATCACGCCGGAGAGGGCCGCGAGCTCATCGGCGTCGAATTTCGCGTCCGTGGACATGGCCAGGACCAGAACGCCCAGCGGCACCCTCGCGCCGGAATAGATGGGGTAGATCACGGCGGAATTCTTGTTGCCGTGGATGTATTCCAAATCCCCTTTTTTGAGGACCCTTTCCATCAGTTCCTGCGGCACCAGGTCCTTTTGCGACGCGCGGGAGCGGGGGTAGACCGTCAGCTTCCCGGTCTCCGCTCCGTCCTCGCCGACTTTCAAAATCAGGTAGGCCTCATGGCAATAGACGATGGCCCGGGCGATGTCCTCCAAAATTGTGGCCACGGCGTCTTCCAATTTCAGATGTTTGGAAAGCTTTCGGAAACTGTCCGAGATCACTTTGAGCTCATGCTTGATCTTGCCTTCGGACGCCTTGATGGCGCCGATCGAGTGTTCCATCTCCTCTTTGTGGGACTGGATCTTGGAAAGGGCGTTGCGCATCGAAGACGCCAGCACCGAGACCTCGCGGGAACCCTCGATGTTGAAAAGCTCCAGATCTTCCGACGTTTTGAAATTCTCCACGGCGTCCTTCAGCCGCTCCACCGGCTCCGCCGCCACCTGCGCGAATTTGAGGGAGAGGATGATGGAGAGGACCATCGCGCCTAAAAGAAAGGCTGCTGTGGCGAGCATGCTCCGCCGCAAGGCGTCTTCGATGGGTTTCTTGCTGGCTCCCAAGATCACATAGCCCAATATCCTGTCCTGCTCCAGCACTCCGAAGACGCCCTCGATCACTTTGCCCTGGCCGGGATATTGGCGCTCTTTGATGAGATGATCCTGCCCCATCGCCAGGGACGCCCAGGGTCCTTCCTCGATCCCTTCCGTGTGGGCCTTCTGCGCGCCCATGGTGTCCAGCGGCACCTTGACGCGGCCCTTGGTGTCCACCACTTCGACGTAAGAGAAATTGCTTTTGGAGACGATGCGCTCCACCGCGCGGCTGAAGGTGAGGTAGGCCGCGTCGTCGTTCTGGATGAGGAGCATGGAGGCCTGGGGCACCAGGAAGGAGGCGGATTTCTTGATCTCGGATTCCACCGCGGCCAGGCGGTAGCGGTACTCTTTATGGACGAAATAGCCGCCCACGACCGCGCCGAATATGAGGATGGAGAGCGTGGAGGCCAGGCCGACCCGGAAACGCAGGGTTTTCCTTCTCATTTTCCGATATAATACCATTAAAATATGCGGATTTGGATGAGCCGGAAAGCACTTGTTTCAGGGGCCCTTTTGCTGGCTGCCGCCTCGGCAGGCGGCTACTGGGCGATGAAAAACGCCCCCAAGACCGCCCGGGACAGGCTCTCCTCCGATCCTTTGCCCGCCTCCGCGATGGCCATGGACCTGGAATCCCTTGTTCCCAAAGGAGCGGTGGTGATCGCGGGGGTCAGGAACATCCCTGCCCTTATGGGGAGTTTCAACGCCTCCAACTTCAGCAAGGTCTACTCCGGCTATGTGGCCCGCGCCACGGCCCGCGCGGTCAAAACCTATCAAGCTCCCTATCTGAACGACCCCGCATCGCGCTCCGAAAAATCCGCTCTGGAGATCCTGTTCGAAAAAAGCCTGGTCATCGCCATTTATCCGCCCGAAAGCGCCGTCCTGCCCGTGAGGTTCGCGCCCGCCTCGGCCCCGCAGATGGACATGCCTCATTCCGTCGGGCCCAAGGTCCCTCCCGCCCTTCTTCTGTTCCGCATCCCCGCGGACATCACCTTGGAATCGCTCACGAACCATTTCCCTCTCTTCGGGCATTCGCCCTCGGGCAAAGGCCTGCGGAGCCGGCAGCGGCACATGAACGTCCCCGTCTTTGACGCGGCCATGGGTCTCCTGGCGGCGGTCATCCCCACCGCCGACGGTCCGGTCCTCGCGCTCGGAAGCGACCTCTCGACATTGCAGTCCTGCATCGCCCTGGCCCTGGGAGCCGATAAAACGGAGAGCGCCTCCAGGACGGAATGGGTGCGGGACGCCTTCAAGCGCGTCCCGTCCGATTCTTTCTTTTATTCCCTTACCCGGGACGACGCGCTCAAGAGTTTGAACCTTGCTTTGAAAAGCCTGCCCTCGTTCACCGACTGGTCGGTCACTTCCTTTTCCTGGGACAAGGGCCTGGCCTCCGTCGGGTTCAACCATCTTTCCACGGAAGCAGGCAATCCCTTCAAGGATTGGGCGGTCTCCGGGCCCGCGGACTATGCCATCCTCCGCCTCATCCCCCCGGGATCCCTGCTCGTCGTGGCCACCAACTCCCTTCCCCCGGAGAGCGCCGCGGTCCTTCTCCGGGAATCCATCGACAAGGTCAAGGACATGCCCCCCGATCTCGCCGCGGCCGCAAAAAAATTCGCCGCCGCCCTTTCGGGCCAGCTGGACGAGCAAGCCGTCCTCTCGTACAACGGCTTCCAGGGCGCGGGAGGCGGATCCGCGCATGACGCGGTCCTCGTGCTCCAGATGCGCTCGCACCTGAGGGCCCGCGTCCTGCTTTGGCAGGCCGCCCGGGAGCTCGCCAAGGCCGGGAACGGTCTGACGTTCGAAGCGGGCCGGTCCGACGGTCCCGATGCCGGTTTCTCCCTCGGCTTCAAATCAGCGGACGGCTCTCTCCATAAACTCTTTTTCGCCCTGCGCGACCGCTGGCTCATCGCGGCGACGCGCTTGGAAAGCATGGAAGCCGTGCTCCGGGCCGCTGCGCGGGACGGCAAGGAAGGCCGCGGATCGCTCCCGGAAAACCTCCCCCTGAGGAGCAATTTCATCATCCTGGCCGACGCCTACGGGATCTATAAGAACATCCTCGCCTCCCTGCCCCGGGCCGCCCCGCTCGCCGCCCGCATCTCTTCGGCGCTCGATCTCTTCTCGGGGTTCAAGCGGGGCGGGACGGCCTTCGTCAATGCGGCCGAAGGCATCTATTCCCGGGGCCGCTACCCCTATCAGGACTTGAGCGTTGAGGCCTGGAGCGGAAAACTTTCCGCCTTTGAAAAGGACATCGCCGACTGGGCGGTCGTCAAGACCGGGCTCGACCTGAGCCAAAAGACCCTTCAAGCCGAATCGATGCTTGCTTCCGCTCTGCGCCGATATAAGGTAAAATCCCGAAAGTATCCCGCGACCATGAACGAATTGACGCCTCTTTATCTCCCGTCCATCCCGAAAGATCCGTTCACCGGCTCGGTCAAAGTCCATCGGGTCCAAAACGGCAGGGGCGGCTGGTTCTACGACCCCCGCACGGGCCAAGC
>MGUS01000044.1:9982-20249 GCA_001800085.1 Elusimicrobia bacterium RIFCSPLOWO2_01_FULL_60_11
CCGATCTTCTCGTCATCTCCTCCAAGGCGAACGTCCGCAGCTATTCCAGGGGAGACATGATCTACAACGAGGGGGACACCGCCGACAGCGTCTGGGTCCTGTTCGAAGGCCGGGTCCAGATCATGAAATACACTTCGCAGGCCAAGCCCTTCGCCTTGGAAAGCGTGGGTCCGGGTGAGCTTTTCGGAACGCTCTGCCGCCTGGGCGGCGACGGGCGCAAATATCCCTGCACCGCGGTGGCCGCAGGCCCCGTCACGGCGCTCAAGCTCCTCGACCGCACTTTTCTGGAGTATTACGAGAAAAACCCCGGCATGGTCCGGGGCGTCTGCTCGCTCTGCTCTGAACGCCTGAAAGACGTCCAGGACCTCCGCTGCGTGGGCCAGGAATCGGCGGCGGTCAGGATCGGCAATGTCCTGGCCCGCCTCTATCAGACCCACGGGGAGGCCATCCCCTTCACCAAAAAGGAGGTGGGCGAACTCTCCGGCACCACCACAGAGACCACTTTCCGGACGCTCAGCCAACTCGAAAAAAAGGGGATTTTGAAGTCCCTCCGCGGCAAGATCAAGGTCCTCAAGCCCTCCTCCCTGGAATCGCCTCTATGACGCAGGTCATGGAAAAGTCATCCCGTTCCTGGTAAAGACGTATCGGGGGGTAGTATGCGCAGTCGGAGAGGAGAGATACGATGAACATCCTTAATCTCTTGAAAGATGACCACATCCGCTTGAGTTCCGAACTCGTCAAGCTCCGCAAGAACCTGAACCATCCCGACATCCGCGGCCGCATCAAACACTTCATCTCGGATTACGAGGCGCATGAGTCCGTGGAGGAGGAGCTCCTTCTTCCTCTGCTCAACGACCTCAAGTTGTGTCCCTGTGAAGTGGAAGCTCTGGATAAATGCCATGAGAACCATGACGACATCTGGGGTCTTCTGGACCGCCTGTTGGAAGCGGTGGATTCGATGAGGTTCCCGGAGTTCCAGATGGCCTTCTTCCATCTGGTGGCCGTCACCGAAGGCCACTTCGGCCTGGAAGAGCGGATCCTTTTCCCGACCATCGAGCGCTATATGAGTGCGGATGCTCTCGACAAGGCGGGAAAAACAGCGGAACAGCGCCTGTCCGCCTACGGAGCTTTCGAACACAGCAGCCGTGCCGCCTAAAGCTGTCCTCGCGACCGGACTGACAGCGGCGCGGTTGGGGCTCTGGTCTATGATTCCAACGTCAGGAAGGTGAAGGGCAAGGCCGCGTTCTCAGCGCCTGCCCAAAAAGGAATCCGTCTACACCGGCACGCCGTAAGGCCGGCCGTCAATCCGCCCAGGCCACCCGGACCTGGTCGATCACGATTTCTCCCGCCCCGCCCTGCCCCGCCCTTACCGCAAAATTGAGCCTGCTCGCGTATTCCAGGATGGAATTGCCGCCTTCGCGGTAGGTGAAATCCTTGAAGGGGATCTTGACCTTGTGCCATCCCCCGTCGGGGTTGAAGGTCAGGCGGGTGCCGTAGACCGTCCCGTCATCGTCGCCCAGCTTGATCTCCAAGTCATTGGCGTTCCCCTGCGCCCGGTAATAGAAGACAATGGCTTCTTTTTCCAGATTCTCGATCCAGAGCGTGCGTGCGATCTGCGCCCATCCCGCCGCGCCCAGGTCGTATTTCATGAGGATGGCCCGGCCCTGGGCCTGGGGCGTGAATTCGGCCGCAAGGGACGCGCCGTCCGACTGGGACGGGGTCCATTGTTCGATCTCAAGGCCCTCTTTGAAATTTTCTGAAGCGTAGCGGGGACTCTCCGTCTGAGTCAGAGGCACGGCGGACATGGCTTGGGCGGGAGGCGTTTTGATGATAGCCGGCGCTTCGCTCTCGGGCACGGCCAGGGTCGTCACTTGGGTTCCGGGACGGGCTTTGGCGCCGCCCGACGTACGCACCAGGGAAGCCACAGGTTTCTTAAGGACAGAAGCCAGGCGGTTCCGGGATACCTCCGACTCCACCAAGTCCGCGATGTCCCCGGCGGGCCGCGCGGTCTGGTCCCGCAGATAGGCGGGGAGGATGGGATATCTGACCCCGGCCGTCCGCGCTCCGGCCGCCATCAAGCCGGCCAAGAGAAGGATCGTCCGCAGCGATCTATCGCGGTCTTTGAAAACATCATACCGCGCCGCGGCCAGACACATGGCGCAGGAATCGACCACGAATCCCGGGATGGGGATGCGGATCTCCCGTCGGGGGCTCGGCTTGGCATGCGTCCTGACAGCCGGCTTGGGCTCGTGCGCCGGCTCTTTCTTGACCGGAGCCGCCGTCACCGGCGGCGCGGCCGCGGAAGCGTGGGTTTTGCCGTTCCCGTTTCCATTGCCGTTCCCGTTGGCACGGACAGCCGCGGGTTTGACGGCCGGCGCGGCCGCAAAGACCTCGTCCCAGCGTTCCGACACCACGGGCTCGTCCGTGTTGATGGCCAGCTTCACTTCCAGACCGGGCTTGCCCTCTTTCAGATTATGGCGATAGATACCGGACTCGATCTTCAAGCCCGCACGCAGAACGTCGGCGGCCGTCTCGAAAGTCGCCAGGTAAGCGTAGCCCGCGTTCTTGACGATATTGCCTTTGAACAGGGCCACGGAAGAATTCACGATGGTGTTGAAGGTCTGCTGGATCTCCTCCAGCTCCTGCGGGTCCTTCTTGGGAGAGAGGCGGGTGAACCCCAGAAGGTTCACGAGCAGGATATGGTGCTTTTTCAGGGTTTCCCCGCTTTCATTCTGAACCAGAGGGACCGTCCGTTCGATGGTCTGCATGGAATTCTTCTCCTCATTGAGAAGCATCCCTAAGTTTCACCTGCCAATACTGGCTACTAATAGATAGCAATATATGGAAAAACTTGTCAAGGGGGATTGTGAAAAAGATTTCGGGGTGCCGGGAGTCGAACCCAGGCCACACGCTCCCAAAGCGTGCATACTACCGTTATACTACACCCCGGAAAAAGAAAAAAGCCGCAAGGGCTATTCTAACCGCCCTTGCGGCTTTTTGCAAGTCTTACTTAACTTCGACGACCGCTCCGGCTTCCAGAAGCTTTTTCTTCATCTCTTCCGCCTGGGCTTTCGGAATGCCCTCTTTGACGGCTTTGGGCGCCGCTTCCACCAGGTCCTTGGCTTCTTTCAAGCCCAGTCCGGTCAACTCGCGCACCGCTTTGATGATGGGGATCTTCTTGTCCGCAGGCGCGCTCGCGAGGACGACCGTGAAATCGGTCTTCTCTTCGCCCGCCGGAGCTCCGGCATGGGCCGCTCCCGCCACCGGGGCCGCCGCGACCGCGACTGCCGCCGACACGCCGAACTTCTCCTCGATGGCCTTCACGAGCTCGGAAAGCTCGAGAACGGACATCTTGGCTATTTGCTCGATCATTTCATCTTTGGTTGCCATTTGCATCCTCCTTACGATTGATTAAATCTACGCCGCCGCCGCGGGCGCGTCTTTCGCCTTGGCCGCTTCCAGGGCCTTCAGGACTCCCGCCAGCTTCTGCATGGGCGCGTTCAGCACCACGGCAAGTTTCTGGATGGGAGAGTTCAGCACCATCGCGATCATGGACAGAAGCACTTCCCGTGAAGGAAGCGAAGCCAGGATCTTGATCTGCTTGTCCGTCAAAAGCTTGCCGTCCAGATAGCCCGCGACGATCTTCAACTTGTCGTTGGTCTTGGCGAAGTCCACCACCGCCTTGGAGAGCGCGGCCGGGTCGCCTTTTTGGAAGGCCAGGGCCGTGGGGCCGGTGAAATGCTTCGCGAATTCTTCCAGGCCGATGTTCTTCAAAGCGATGGCCGTGACGGTGTTCTTGACCACGCTGTAGGCGGAATTGAGGGGCTTCAACTTGGCGCGGAGCTCATTGAGCTGGGGCGTGGTCAGGCCCTGATAGGTGGTCAGCAGCAGGTTGGGGGTGTTCTTGAACTTCTCCTCCAGCTGCTTGACGGTCTCGATGTTCTTTTTGTTAGGCATAAAATGGCTCCTTAAGGAATAAAAAAAGCACCCGTCAAAAATCGGACGGGCGCCGGAAATGTGGCTGACGCTTTTCGTCTCGGCAGGAAATTAAGCCCTTGAATCAAGGCACCTGCTGTCTTTGACTGGGATTATCTTATCAGATTTAGAACCCGAGTGTCAAGCCCACGGCGGCCGACAGTTCGGAGAGGACGGAGCCCTCGATGACGAGCCCCTGGTAGGGAAAGGGTTTGAATTTGATGCCAAAGAAGGGAGCGATGTCCGTTTTAGTGCCTGAATAGTGGCCGCCCGCGCTGTTGTCGTCCAGGTTGGTGCGGGTGCGGATGACTTTCACGCCCAGATAAGGGTCCACGGATGCCTTCTCGCCGGCCAGGTCGAAGAGGAATTTCTTGCTCACGGTGGCCGCGCCCTGGATCTCGAAAATCGTGAACTCCTGGTTGATGGCTCCAACGGTGCGTCCGTCGCCGGAAGTGAAACTGGTGAGCTTGTAGCGCGAATGGGTGGCGGAAATGTCCAGGGAGACCGCCGGAGTGACGACCGTGTAAGGCACCAGGGTGTATTTGATGCCGCCGCCCAGGATATAGCCCGGGTTGTCCGTGGCGTGCTTGTTGGAATAGGTGCCCGAAGGGAGCTTCAGGTCAAAATGGCCCGCGCCCCCCACCAGGTAATATTGGATGGGCGTGTCGAAGGGCTGAAAACTGACCTTGGACATCACGCCGTTGCCGCTCCCTTCCGCTTCCAGCTCCGAGGCGGAATTGGACGAAAAAGTGGAGTTCCCCACCCGGAACGAACCCGTCTGGCTCACGTCCAAAGTGAGCTTCTGCTTCATGACGTGGCGGTAATAGACCTCGGCGTGGAGCTTCTTCTCCCCCAACTGCGTGGCCGGGCTCATCAGCTCCGTGGCAAAAGAGCGGACGACCCCGGCGTAGAGAAGGGTGAATGCGACGAGGCCTGCGGCGATGAATTTGCGCTTGTCCATAAAATCGAAAATCCCAACGGCAAATACCGAATCCGTTGGGATTGTTAGGGCCTGGATTCGGTAGCTTGGCGATCCGCCGCGGCGGACCCATCGCTTTGCGGCCCCGGATTGCTCCGGGTGTGCTATTGTCGTCCTTTGGGAAGTATACCCCCCATACCCTTGCCTGTCAAGGGGGTGAAAATGCTAGAATGCCCTCAATAATATGTTGAAAAAAACCGCTTTTTTAACGCTTATTTTGGGCCTATTTTCACCCTTTCTTCAGGCTGCCGATCCCCTGGATTCGCTTGCCAGACAGGTTGCGCGCGGGCTCAAGAATTCGGGGCTCAAATCCGCCGCGGTCATGGAATTCCAGTATCTGGACGGGGGCGCAGGCCTGGGAGGCCCCAAAATGCAGGGCGCCCTTGTCGAAGCCCTCGCCAAGGCCGGCGTCGCCGTCTCTTCGATAGCTGCCGTCGAAGCCGCAACATCCGCTCTGGGGCTGAACCCGCAGACCGCCTCCAAGAAGGACGAATCTCGCACCGTGGCCCGCAAACTTGGGGCGCAGGCCGTCATACTGGGAGACATCAAAGACCTGAGGTCCAAGGTGGAGCTCCACGCCGTCTCCTATGAGACCTCGACCGGGAAGATTGTGGGAGGAGGCGCGCAGACGCTCCGCAAGACCTGGAAGGACCCCGTCTCCGACTGTGGCGAACTGAGATATTTTGCCCTGACCAACGCCCCCGCCGCGTCCCTCATCGCCCCCGAGAGCGTCAAGTTCGTTTTCGCCCAGCCCTGGTGGCCGGCCAAACCCATCGGGAAGATATCGTGGAATTTCTGCAAGAAGGACGGCAAGACCCCCAGCGTGAACGACGCCCTCCCGGAACTCAAGCTGAAGGCTGCCGCCGCGGGCGGGGACACCCTGCAGATCCTGAAAAGCGACCCGGACCCGGGCAACCTGAAGGTCCTCAAAATTGAAGCTCTCATCCTGCGCTAAACTCCTGCCCGCGGTCCTGTTCCTGACCGCAGGCACGGCCCGCGCGGAATATGTGTTCCTTCCGAGAGGCAACCTCTTCACCCCCCTTCTGGCCGATCCGAAGGAACCCCGTTTTTCCGCCAACTACCTTTACACGCGCTACGCGCCCCGCGAGACCAAGGGCGCGTCCGTCTCCGCCGGCGGAGAGATCGGCATCCTGCGCGATGCGGACAAGCCCGAGAACCCGCAGTGGCAATTCGGCGTCTCGGGCGGGGTCTTCTGCGAGTTCGACCTCGATTCCCCTTCCACGGACCTCATCAACACGGACTACTCCATCGGCTTCCCCATGACCTTCCGCCAGGGAAAGGCCTCCGTCCGTCTTCGCCCCTATCACCAGAGCTCCCACATGGGCGATGAGTTCCTGCTCCGCAGCGGCATCCCGAGAATGAATTACTCCTTCAATTCCGTCGAAACTCTCTTCTCCATCGAGGAAGACACGGTGCGGCTCTACGCGGGCGGGGAATACCTGGCCTGGAGGAACCCCGACACCCTCAAGCGGAACCTGGCCCGCGGCGGCATCGAGGCCCGCTCCCCCCGGCCTTACAGCGCGGGGCCCCTGGGCACTGTCTGGCTCATCACAGCTGCGGACGTAAAGTCGTGGGAAGAGATGAAATGGTCGCCCGCTTGGAGTGTCAAGGGAGGTTTTGAATTGATCGCCCACGGCTTCCCCGGGGATTCGAAGCGCTCCATGAGCTTCCTCGTCATCTACTATGACGGCTTCACGCCTTTCGGGCAGTTCTACGCGGAACGTCTCAAGTATTGGGGTTTCGGGGTGAGTTTTACTCTTTAGTCCCTGTGAACGGTGTCGGGGGAGAAAGCGGGCAGGCAGACCGCGATGTATTCCGCTCCCAGGTCCGGCGTGCTGTACTGCACCCACTCGCCTTTGTTGACGATGACAGCCTGGCCCGCCTCCACTTCCATCTCGCCTGAACGGGTCTTCACCTTCAGGCATCCTTTGAGGACCAGCGTGTACTCGTCGAATTCCGGGGTCTGGCCCGGCTCCACCCAGCCCGCCGGGCTCTGCATGTGGGCCACGCTCGCGGCCGAGGTCATGGAATTGACCCTGCCGATGTATTCGCGGATGACCTTGGGCTTGTTGCCCGCCGCTTTCACCTGGGTCGGTTTTTCTATCAGCTGGGCCATGAGCTCATTATACGAATTTTATGAGAGCCAGAGGCGGGCTGGGTCCCGCTCGAGACGGGCCCAACCCTTCTGTCTCCCGCGGCTTATGCGGCCTCGGCGTTGTCCTGCACGAACTGGCGGATGTCCTCGTAGTTCTCCAGGATCAGCCGCGCCTTGCTGAGCCCGAAGGTGAATCCGAACTTGCCGGACATCCCGTTCTTAAGCTCAATGGTGGGGTACGTCTTGCCTTCTTTCTCGAAGCTCTTCACGACAACCATATACTACCTCCTTAACAACTCGGATATAGGTTCGTCAGAACCTGGGGATAATGTATAAAGGTCGCGTCAGAGCGGACAGGGGGGAATTATGTCAACTTGTGTAGAATTGTTCAGCGGAGGCGCTGGACCTCTTCTTCCAGGGCATGGATGCGGGCTGCATACTTGGCCCGCTCCGCGCGGGCATTCCTTTTTTCCTCTTCGTAAAGTTCCATGAATGGCAGGTTCTGGGCGCCGACCCTTTTCCTGAACACCTCGTGCTCGCGGCACACCTGCCCCAGGTCTTCGAGCTTCCCGGCCAGGTCTCCCGCCTCGATCCGGGCCAGCTTGGCGTCGTGCTGAAGGGCCAGGGCCTCGTCTCCCATCTCTTTTATTTTTTTCCTGAAGGTCTCATTCTGGGCGGTCAGCAGATCCGCGGTCGCCGATGCCTGGTAAAATCTCTGGTCCTTCGCTGAAAGGGTCTCTTCCAGCTTGCGGGCCTTCTCCTCATAGATCGCCTTCATGGATTCCGACTCCCGGGCCCGGACGCGCAGGTGCACCAGCACCTCATCCTGGTTTTTCAGGTCTTCTTTGACGTCAGCGATCTGGGCGGCAAAGTCGCCGTTCTCGGTCTTCAAGCGCTCATTCATCTCTTCGAACGCGGACAGTTCTCCGATCCTTTTGCGCGCCTCGTCCAGCTTGGATTCCAGCAGGTCGATCTGCTCCCCATATTTAGTCGATAGAGACCTCCCCATCTCCACACGGGCGGCTTCGAAATTTTGTTTGAGCTCCGCGGCCTCCTCTTCCCTTTTCTTAAGCTCTTCGTGATGCCGCTTTTCCATCCCGACCCGGTCCGCCTCAAAATCCGCTTTTAATTTTTCAATCTCGTCTTCCCTGCTCTTCACCAGCCCGCGCAGCTGACCGGCGGATTCCTCAAGTGTGCGGCCCATGCGCAGGGCCTGCTCATAAAGGTCTTTGGATACGGTGTTCTGCAGAGCCCTTTCGCGCTCGTTCAGGGCCTCGGTATAGCGCCGCCCCATCTCTTCGAGCTGTTTTTCCAGGTCCTCGATCCGCGCGCGGGAGGCCTTCCTTTCCTCGTCCAGGTCCTGGCCCATCTTCTCGAAGCGCAGCTGCTCCTTCAAGGACTTGAACATGTTCTCCATCTCCAGGCGGGCGTTCTCCCTTTCCTGGAGCAGGATCTCCGCCTTCAAAGCGCGTTCCTTCTCCCTCATGACGTCCTGGTCCAGCTTGGATAACTTGGCCTTCATCTCGTCCAGCTCCCGGTTCTGGGGTGCTGCGGGCGGGGGTTCCGTGGCGGCTTTGGCCTTGATGGATTCAAAAAGGGGCGGCTCCGCCTTTTCCCTCTCCTCGAGCATGCGCAGGATCTTCAATATCTCGTCCTTGCTATCTGCCATGGGTCATCCCTCCGGTCCCTTTGAATTCCAGCAGCCGGCCCTGGAGCGCGGCGTAAAGCTCGGGTTTGCGGGATTTGAGGATTTCTAGGATCTCGCTCCGTGAGGCGAGCTCGGTGCCTTCCACGATCTTGGCGATCTGCTCCAGGCCGCCCACCGCGCTGTTGACCCGGCCTTCGATCTCGTTCTTCAAGCGCTCCAGAACGTCCTTCTCCACGAATCTCACCGATTCCAGGGAGGCGAGCACCTCCACGGTCTTTTCCTGCGGCAAAAGTTCCAAAAAAGCCCGGCGCGCGTCGTCCCGCAGGTGGGGCACCACCATGGCGATGTTCTCCGCCGGCTCCTGGTGCAGGAGAAAATGGAGGAGCCCGATCTTCTGCAGGGGGACATCGATCAAAAATCGTCCTTCATAGGGATCCAAACCCCGGGCCGGCAGGAGGTCCACCGCCTTATCGATCTTCTGACCCATCTTGTTGAACGCCCGCGTGAATACCCAAAGGGCGAGGAGCGCTACGGCGATCCCGGCCAGGGCGAGCGCCGCCTTTGCCGCCAAGCCGCTCACAAGGCCCGGGTCGCCCCATATCCTGTGCCAGACCGTGGGCATCTTGACCCGTTCGATGGCCGGCTCGCTTCCGATCAAATCCAGCACCAGGGCGCGTATCTCCGCCTCTTTTTTCGCCGGGACTCCCCGGTCCAATGAGATCTTCACGCCGATTTTTTTTACGCGCGTGCCCGCCGCGAGAGCGAGCTCGGAGCCGACCGCGGGAGCCTGAGCGGGCTGCGGCGGGTGTTGGATGATGATGACCTTGCTTTCTTTGGCGGGAGCCGGGGCCTCGCTTTTGGGAAGGAATCCCGGCAGATTGAGCCGTTTGGAAACTGGGGCTGTCTGAGTCTCCGCCGGCTCCGTTTCAACGGGCGCGGGGGCCGGCGCGGGAGGCTCGAGCGACCTTTCAACGGCCTGCTTGATCCGGGGGTCCAACGAAAGTTCGGCCTTGACCCAGACGCTGGCTCGGCCCGCCCCCAGCATGTCGTCCAGTTTGGCTTTGAGCTGGCTTTGAAGCGCGGCGGATATCTTCGTCTCCTCTTCCATCATGCCGGCCCGGGAGAGGACCGCCGGAGACAGGGCCAGGGAAAAGATCAGGACCAGCAGCAGGTTCATTTGGCCCACCCTTGCGACCTCATGAAATCCCGCAGCACTTCGTCGTCCGGGTTCAGATAGAGGGCGTTGTCATATTCCTTGCGGGCTTTAACCGTGTCTCCCATGGCGAAATAGATGGAGCCCAGGCGCGTGCGCGCGATGGACAGGTCCGGCGCCAGCTGGACCAGTTCTTTGCAGACTTCCACGGCCTCTTCGTAGCGTTCGGCGTCATAGAGCTCGCCCACGATCTTGAGCTTCCTCTTGACTTCCTTTTCGGGGTCTTCCGGTTGGGCATCCGTGTCCAGCTTGCCTATCAGGATGACGTGGCGGATGAGGTTGTTCAGGCGTTCGTCGTGCCTGCGGTAGAGCTGGACGTAGCGCAGGAGCGTCATG
>MGUS01000044.1:20276-23105 GCA_001800085.1 Elusimicrobia bacterium RIFCSPLOWO2_01_FULL_60_11
TGGCTTCGCTGCCGCTGCCGATGAATTCTTTTTGCGCCTTTTGGGAGGGGTTCCCAAGGGCTTTCAGGAGGTTGTTCAGACGCACCATCCTAAGGTAGATGGTCGTGCTGGAAGGGTCTTTGCGGAAGGCCTTTTTAAAGAGGTCCTGGGATTTCTCCCACTCCCCCATCTGGCACAGGGACATGGCCACCAGCAAGTCCTGTTCAGCCAAGGTGTCCGCCCGCGGCACCGAAGGGGCCAGGGCTAAAAATAAAAAAAGAAATGCCGTACCCCGAACCGACATTTCCTTTATAAGAGGATGCTTCTTTTTATACAGCAATTTGCCCTATGTTTTTACCAGGGAAACGGCTCCTTGTCAAGAACCCTTGATTTTTCTCTCATTCGGAGGTAAGTTTACCTCGTGGGTCACTCTTACCTTATATTGGGGGCAGGGAAACAGGGGGTCGCGGCGGCCTACGACGCGGTCCTCTTCGGGAACGCCTCCAAAATCACCCTGGCCGATGCCTCGGCTCCGCCGGTCAAGGCGGCCCTCCGGCGCCTTAAAAAGCTCCTCAATCCCGTCCTCAAACGAGGCATCCTTTTGGCCGGGCGGACGGTCGACTGCGGCGACAAGAAGGCCCTGACGGGACTTCTCAAGGGCCACCAAGCGGTCCTAAGCGCCCTCCCTTATTACTTGAACCCGCAGGTCGCACGCTCCGCCATCGCAGCCAAGGTCCACTATTGCGACCTGGGAGGCTATTTTGACTCCACCCTGAAGATCCTAGAAATGGATGACGCGGCCCGCAAAGCGGGGGTCACCCTGGTCCCCGACTGCGGGGTCTCCCCCGGCATGTGCAACAGTCTGGCGGCCGCGGGCATCGCGCGCCTGGAACGCGCGACGGATGTCCACATGTACTGCGGCGGGCTCCCCATCGAGCCCAAACCGCCCCTGGGCTACAAGGCGGTCTTCAACCTGGAAGGTGTGCTGGGCAACTATTTCGGCAGTGCCTACGTCTTGAAGGACGGCAAAGTCCAATTGGTGCCTTCCTTCTCCGGCCTGGAAAAGATCTATTTCGGAGAACAGCTCGGGATGCTCGAGGCCGTCGTCACGGGAGGGGCCACTTCCACATGTCCCTGGACTTACCGCGGGAACATCCTCAATTACGATTACAAGACCCTGCGCTATCCCGGCCACTACGAGAAGATCCAGGCCATGAAGGACCTGGGGCTCCTGGAGACCGAGTCCGTGGATTTTGACGGAAAGAAGATCAGCCCTAGAAAATTCTTCGTGCATCTGGCCGAACCCAAGCTCAAGTTCGAGGGGGACCGGGACCTTCTCGTGATGCGGGTCGTCGTCCAGGGGTTCAAAGACGGCCGCCCCTCCAAGCTCACCTACGACCTCCTGGAATATGAGGACCCGGAAACGGGCTTCACCGCCATGCAGAGAACGACCGGCTTTTCCGCCGCCGTCATCCTGGAGATGCTGGCCCAGGGCCGGATTCCCTTGAAAGGGGTGGTGCCTGTTGAGAAGGCCGTCCCCGGCGCCGCGTTCCTCGAAGAGATCCGCAAGCGGGGCATCCTTGTGAATGAGACCGCCTCCGCCGACCGCCTTGCCGCTTAACAATCTCATGAAAGGCAATTTCACCCAGTTCATCGGCGGCAAGTGGAGCCGCCCCCGGGGAAAGCGATTCAAGAATACGAACCCGGCCACGGGCGAACTCATCCATGAGTGCGCCGAGTCCTCGCGGGAGGATGTGGACCAGGCCGTGCGCGCGGCCCGCAAGGCCTATCCTTCCTGGCGCAGGGTCCCCGCCCCAAAGCGGGGAGAGATCCTCCTCCGCTCCATGCGCATACTCGAGGAAAGCAAAGAAGATTTGGCCCGGGGCATGACCGAAGAGATGGGAAAGGTTTTGAAAGAGACCCGCGGCGACGTCCAGGAAGCCATCGACACCGCCCTCTATTACGCGGGCGAAGGCCGGCGCCTCTTCGGCCAAACGACGACTTCCGAACTCTCCGATAAATTCGCCATGTCCCTGCGCGCTCCCGTGGGCGTCTGCGGGCTCATCACCCCGTGGAATTTTCCCATGGCCATCCCCTCCTGGAAGATCTACCCCGCGCTCCTCTGCGGCAACACGGTCATCCTCAAACCCTCGTCCCTGACGCCCAATTCCGCGCGCAATTTTGTCAGGGCCCTGGAGGAAGCCGGGGTTCCCCCCGGAGTCGTCAATCTTGTTTTTGGAGAAGAGGCGGTGGGACGGCAGCTCGTGAGACACCAAGACATCGACCTCCTGTCCTTCACGGGCTCTGCGGCCGTGGGGGCCGAAGTGGCCGCGGCCTGCGGCAAAAATCACAAAAGGTGCAGCTTGGAGCTGGGCGGGAAGAACGCCATGATGGTGATGGAGGACGCGGACCTGGATTTGGCCCTCGAAGGCGCCCTCTGGGGGGCTTTCGGCACAACGGGACAGCGCTGCACGGCCACATCCCGCATCATCCTCCATGAAAAAATCTATGAGGAGTTCGCGGAGCGTCTCGTGGAGAAAGCGCGGGATTTGAAAGTGGGGAACGGCCTGGACGCTGAAACGGAAATGGGACCCCTCGTGAGCCGCGAGCAATTCAACAAGGTAACGCGCTATGTGGGCATCGGAAAGAACAATGACCGCGCCAAGCTCCTGAGCGGCGGGAAAGCCATGAAGGAAGGGCCGCTGGCCAAGGGGTTCTTCTTTGAGCCCACGATTTTCGTGGGCACCCCGGGCATGAAGATATCCCAAGAGGAGATCTTCGGGCCGGTCACTGTCCTGCTCAAGGCCAAGTCGTTCGAAAAGGCGCTCGAGATCATGAACGGCACGCGCT
>MGUS01000045.1:0-167 GCA_001800085.1 Elusimicrobia bacterium RIFCSPLOWO2_01_FULL_60_11
AAAGCTTGGAGTTGCCGGTCTTGTCGCAGACCTGCTTGGAGGCCGTTTTCAGGATGGGGGAGCGGGGGTCTCCCACCTTGTAGACCCTGTGGCCGAATCCCATGATCTTCTTCTTCTGCGCCGCGGCATCCTTCAGATACTGCTCCACCTTGTTCTCGTCATTGATC
>MGUS01000045.1:200-7887 GCA_001800085.1 Elusimicrobia bacterium RIFCSPLOWO2_01_FULL_60_11
CCGCCGTGGAGCGGCCCTTTGAGCGCGCCGATGGCGGCGGTGATGGCCGAGTAATAATCGGAGAGCGTGGAAGCGGTCACGCGGGCGGCGAAGGTGGAAGCGTTCAGCTCGTGGTCCGCCAGGAGCACGAGGTAAAGGTCCAGGCCCTTCGCAAAGACCGGGTCCGGCTCCCTGCCGTTGAGCATATAGAGGAAATTGGAGGCGTGGTTCAAGTCCTTCCTGGGCTCGACGGGCTTTTGTCCCGCGCAGACGCGGTGCCAGGCCGCGATCAGGGTGGGCAACCCCGCCGTCACGCGGATGGCCTTGTCCAAAGAGGTCTTGGGGTCCGCCTGTTCGGCCTGCGTGTCGTAGAACGAGAAGGCCGAAACCAGCGTGCGCAGGACCGACATGGGGTGCACGGTCTTGGGAATGCCCCCCATCCGTTCGATCAACCGGGGGTCTGGAGCGCGGTGCTCGGCAAGTTTCGCGGAGAAATCCGAAAGCTGGGTCTTCGTGGGGAGCTTGCCGAAGCAGAGGAGGTAGGCGGTCTCTTCAAAAGTGGAGGATTTCGCCAGCTCATCGATGGAATAGCCGCGGTAGATGAGGCGGGTGCGCGGCCCGTCGATGAAACAGACCGACGAATCGGCCGCGATGATGTCTTCGAGGCCCGCCTGACCCGGCTCGAGTGGTTTTTTGACGGCGACTTCTCTCATGGGAGGGTATATTCTAGACAACTTGACCCCTCGCGGTCAAGTTAAACGAATTGTTCGAGGAGCTTTTCGGTGTTGCCCTTGCCCTTGCGGGCCTGGACGGCGAGCGAGAGTTTCGCGGTCAGTTCCGTCATCTCCGGGCGCAGGTGCTTGAAGAAGACCCCGAGATACACCTTGCCGGGCGTCTGCCACAGGTCCAGGGCGGCCTTCTTGTTGTCCGTGTTGTGTTCCTTGGGGATCTCCGCCACGCGCTCGCGGTAGAATTTGTAGGTGTCGTTGAAGACCGTGCAGGGGCTGATGCTGTGGACGAAGGAGAACCCCTTGTGTCGGATGGCTTCCACGAAAAGGTCCGTCATCTGGTCGATGTGCCCCGAATAGGCGCGGGCCACGTAGGAAACGTCATAGGCCAGGGCCAGGGCCACGGGGTTCAAGTTCTCCTCCTGCACCCCGTAGGGGAGCGCCTTCAATGTGAAATCCGGGTTGGTGGTCGGGGAACCCTGGCCTTTGGTCAGGCCGTAGACCGAGTTGTCCATCATGATATAGGTGATGTCGACGTTGCGCCTCGCTGCGTGGGGAAAATGCCCGCCGCCGATGGCCAGGCCGTCGCCGTCGCCCCCCACCGCGATGACGGTGAGCTTGGGGTTGGCCAGTTTGACCCCGGTGGCTGTGGGCAGGACGCGCCCGTGGACGCCGTGAAAACCGTAGAAATTTGTGAAGATGGGCAGGCGGCCCGAACAGCCGATGCCGGAGACCACCACGGTGTTCTTCAAGTCCAGGTCCAGGATGAGGGCCGCGCGATAGACGGCCGAAAGCACGCCGAAATCGCCGCAGCCCGGGCACCAGATGGGAGCCACTTTGCTTTTGACTTCGGCCATGCTCTTGATGTTCACGTTGGACGGGGTCTGGATCTCAGGCATAGTTTCCTTTTCTAGGATTTTGAGACGATCTCTTCGATCTTGTTGTAGATCTCTTCCGGCGAGAAAGGGACGCCCGCGCACTTGTTGAGCGGGATCGTGTCGACCATGTACTTGGCGCGGATGAGCTGGTTGAATTGGCCGGTGTAATTGATCTCGGGGACCAGGACCTGCTCCACGGAGTTCAAAAAATTGCGTATCTCCTCATCAGGCAGGGGGTGGAGCATCTTGACCTGGAGCGCGGCCACTTCGATGCCCGCCTTGTTCGCCGTGCGGATGGCCTGCTCGATGGGCCCTTCGGTGGACCCCCAGGAGATGATGCCCAGCTTCGCGTGGTCGTCGCCGAAGCGGCGGGTGAAGCCCTTTTCCTTCGAGATATTCTCCAGTTTCTTGAAGCGCTTCTGCATCATGCGGAAATGATTGGCGGGGGTATAGTTGGGGTCCCCGTTCTCGTTGTGCTCAAGACCTGTGGCCACATAGGTGGAAGCGTGGCGTCCGGGGATGGCCACGGGGCTCACGCCGTTCTCCGTGAGCTTGTAGCGCATGTAGCTCTCTTCATGGGGCGCGGCCAGCACGCGGTCCCAGATCTCAATGGAAGAGAGTTTGGGCAGAGTGAAGGTCTGGGTCCTCTGGGAAAGGGACTGGTCTGAAAGGAAGATGACCGGGATCTGATATTTTTCCGCGATGTTGAAGGCCTTGATGATGCCGAAAAAACAGTCCTTCACATTGGAAGGCGCCATCACCACGCGGGGGGCTTCCCCATGGCTGCCGAAAACGGCCTGGTTCAGGTCCGACTGCTCGGTCTTGGTGGGCAGCCCCGTGGACGGCCCACCTCTCTGGCAGTCCACGATGACCAAGGGCAGTTCCACCATGGAAGCCAAGCCCAAGGCCTCCATCATAAGGGAGAAACCCGGGCCCGACGTGGCCGTCATGGCCTTCGCGCCGGCGAATGACGCCCCGATGCAGGACGTGATGGCCGCGATCTCGTCCTCGGTCTGGATGGCGAAACCGTCATAGCGGGGCATCTCTTTTTCCATGAATTCCAATATCTCGGAAGCGGGTGTGATGGGGTATCCCGCGTAATAGCGGCAGCCCGCGTGGAGCGCGCCCACGGCCATGGCCTCGTTGCCGGACATGATGAGCTTGGCGACTTTGAGCTCGCGGGGAGGCACGTGGAAGTCCTTTGAGACCGTGTTCTTCAAGGCCCAGGACCAGCCGGCCTCGAAGGCCTTCCAATTGGCTTCGACGACCTTGTCGGATTTGTGCTTGAACTGTTCGTGGAGCACCGTCTTGACGGATTCCATGGGGAGCCCCAGCATCTCTGCGGCCACGCCCAGGGCCACCACATTCTTGGACTTCTTGCTCCCGGCCTCGTTCTGGGCTATGGAACTCATGGGGACGCCATAGGACTGCTTGACATAATTTTCGTCGGGGATGAAAGCGTCGGTATCGAAGATGACCAGGCCTTCGGGCTTCAAGTCCTTGCCGTGGGTCTTCAAGGCCTCCCCGTCATAGGCGACGAGCAGGTCCAGCGTGGTCCCCTGGGCCAGGATGGGGTGGTTGCCGATGCGCACCTGGAACATGGCCTGGCCGCCCTTGATCTCGGCCGGGTTGGTGCGGAAGGTGAAGACGTCGTATTGGGAACGGGCAAAGGCGATGGTGAGCATCTCCCCTGTGGAGATGACTCCTGTGGTGGTCCCGGTGTCGCCCCCGACCCTTAATGTTAGAGAGTTTGGCATAGACCTTCTTTCCTAATTATACCTGTGGCGCGCGTTTTGTCAAGGGAAAATACATGACTAAAAAGTCATGTATTAACACCCTTCATTCGTCTTCGAGCTTGAAGATGATGGACTGGCGGATCTTTACGGCCACGGGGGCGTTGTTGATGAGGGCGGAAATGAACCTCATCCTGGGAGCGACCACTTTGGCCGCGGAGTCGAAATGGATCCCGCCGCTCCCCACCACGTCCACGCCCGTAACGTTGCCTTTATCGTCCAGATGGAGGTCCACGATGACACGGCTCGTGATGCCGGCCTCGCGCTCGTCGGGCGGATAGTTCTTCTTCAAGAGGCGCAGGATCTCCGGCTTGTTCTTCAAACTGGGGTAGCGGTCCAGCTTGATGCCCCCGCCTTCGCCTTCCCCCCCGCCGAACCCGCCGCCCGTTCCCGTGTATCCTTCGCCCTGGCCGCCTTCCACCCCATGCGGGGAACGGTTCTCTTCGGGAGCGGTTTCAGGCGCGGGCTTCTCCAAGACCCGCGTCGCCGGGCCCGGCAAGACCCAGTCCTTCGGCTTCTCTTTTTTCTCCGAGGGCTCGGCTTCCATCGGCGCGGGAGGTCCGGGATTCACAAGTTCCTTGAGCGTGGTGCCGCCCCCGGGCTTGAGCAGGGGATTGCCGCCGATGCGGAAGGGCTTGGTCAGGTCGATCTCGATGGCGTTGTTGGGCCTGAGATCGAGGAGATGGCGAAGCTGAAAGGACCCCAGGAGGCCCAGGTGAAAAAGGACGGAAAATAAAACAGAGTTGCGGAAAAGATGTTTTTTCTCGAGGGCCTTATCCAGGAATCTCACTTGGCCGCCGGGGCTTTGGTGCGGACCTCCAGCGCGAGCTTCTTGACCCCCGCTCCCCGGATGATGTCGAGTATGCCCACCACATCGCCGTAGGAATTGGCCTGGTCAGCCAGCAGGGCCACATGCAGGTAGGGGTCCGCGCGGGCCATGGTCTCCAACTGGCGCCCCAGGTCCTCGGGGGCTATCTTTTCATCCTCCAGGAAGAGCCCTTGGGCCTCGTCATAGACCACGCGGAGCGTGACCGTGGCTTTGGGGCTGGTGTTGGAGGCCTGGGGCACGTTCACCTTGATGGCCCGCCTCTGGATGAGCGGTGCCGTGGCCATGAAGATGATGAGCAGCACCAATATCACGTCCACGAAGGGCGCGATGTTGATGCCCGATATCGATTCTTCCGTTCCGTCAGCGCTTTGCATCGGTCTTGAGCTTGGCCAGATAGAGCCGGGCCATGGCGTCCGATTCCGCCGTGATCTCCCGGATGGCTTTCTGGAAATAGTTGTAGGCGATGACGCAGGGGATCGCCACCATCAGCCCCGTGGCCGTGGCCACGAGCGCCTCGGAGAGTCCCTGCATCACCACTTCGGCGCCGCCGCCCCCGGCCAGCGACAGGTCTTTGAAGGCCTTGATGACGCCCAGGACCGTGCCGAAGAGCCCGATGTAGACCGCGTTGTTGCCCAGGGTGTTGATGATGATCATGCGGTGCTCGAGGCGCCTCTTTTCCCTCTGCGTTGCGTTGGCCAGGGTCTCTTCCACGACATAGATCCCCTCGGGCGCTTTAGCTACGGCTTCTGTCAGGACGCGGGCAGGAAGACATGGAGAGTCCTTGAACCCCGCCGCGGCGCTTTCGGCGAACCCCTGGGAGACGAAGCGCTCGAACGCGTCCTTGAGCGACAAGATCTCCTTCTTCTCCCTGGAAAAAAGCACGGACCTCTCCACGATGATGGCCACGGTGAGGATGGAGCAGAGCACCAATATGTAAATGACCCAGTCGCCCCCCGTGAACGCCAGGGCTTTCATTGCGCCGATCATCGTCCGCCTCCTTCTTTCATGTCGTCCGCGACTTTCTTGGCGTAGAGCCGCAGCAGCGCGGAACACATCTCCGCCTGGACGATGGGCCTCTGCACGGAGCCGAAATACCCCAGGACCTTGGAATAATCTTCCGCGTTCCCGAGTTCGCCGAAATACCTCATGGCCATGGCCCGGATGAGCCAGGATTCATGGTCCAGGAAAGGCAGCATGTAGTCGCGTCCCAAGGGGTCTCCCATGCGCCAGAGCGCCTGCGCGGCAAAGACCCTCACGATGGGCGAAGGGTCCAGTTTCACGACACCCGAAAGGATGGACGCCGCGTCGCCGTATCCCCAGATCTGGAGCGCCTCAACGGCGGCGAAGCGGTCGGCCACGCTGAAATCCCGCCTCAAGGCGTCCTGGAAATAACTCAAGTGGAGCCGGTCCTTGGAGTAGGCGAGGGCGATGATGGCGTAGCAGCGGACGTCGGCGTTCTTGCCCTCGCGCGCGATGCGCATGAGCTGGTCCTGCAGCTGGAAATCATCCGTGCCCGCCAGGCCCTCGGTCAAAAGATATCCCAGCACCGTGTAGCGGGTCTTCAGGCCTATGCCGTTGGGAGTCACAAGGAAATTCAGGTCCTTGTAGGCCTGCGAGCGTTCGGCCTGGTCCTGGTTGATGCGCATGTCCTCCTTGCCTTGGGCGATCTTCAAGAGCTGGTAGTTGACCCGTGAATCCACCAGTTCTCCTTTGGGGATCTTCAAGCGCGGGGCCGTGACCACCAGGGGGTCCAATTCCAGGACGCTGGGGGCGATGACGGAATCTTCGGGCGAGGGCAGGAGCCCCGGGTTCTCCTTCAGGAGCTTGGCGCGTTTTTCCCGCTTCTTTCTTTCCTTCTCCGCCTTGTCATAGGCGAGCTTCTGGGGAAAGAGCTTGAGCGCCCCGATCGCGATCTCCGCGTTGATGAATTCGTTGGTGACGCCCACGGATTCCATGTTCAGACGGTCCAAGAGGCGCTCATAGTCCTTGTGGTCGCCCAGCTCTCCGATGAACTTGGCCGAAAGCGAGCGGACGAACCAGTCCTGGGAATCCAGGTTGTTCCGGAGCCTGTCGAGCCCCGAAGGGTCTCCCAAGATCACCATGGCATAGGCCGCGTATTGGCGGATGAGCAGGGATTCATCCCGCTCGGCCAGGTTTTTCAGGGTGGCGACCGCCTCGGGAAACCCCCACTGGATCAGGGCTTCCACCGTGGCATAGCGGATGCCGATGTTGCGGGATTGGAGCGCCTCACGGAAAAAGACGATGTCGTTCTTGTCCCTGAGGTGGGCCAGGGCGATCAAGGCGATCGTGCGGACATTGGGGGAGGAGTCCCACCGCGCGACGAGCGTCAGGCGTTCCTTCAGGTTCCTCTCCGATATGACGCGGATGTGCTTGATCTCCTCCCAGCCCAGGGATTCGGACAGGGCCACGCCCAGGCGGGTGGTGCGGTTCTTCAAGGCCACGCCTGCCGGAGTCACGAAGGTGATGATGTCCCCGAGGAGCGGAGTATCCTGGCTCGATTCGAGCTGCCCCAGGTTCCGCTCATCGAGCAGCTCGATCAGCTTGTTGATGATCTGGGGGTCGACGGCCTGGAAGACCGTGCTCGTGCTCTTCTCCACCGGAGGAGGCCGGTAGAGATAGAAGTGGGGCGTCCAATCCACGGCCAGGGCCGGGACGGCGGACAGGAGGATCAGGGCGGCCGCTGCTAGTTTCATTTTCCTTTTACGATCGCGATCTTCTTGATGACGACGGGCGTGGTCGGGCGGTCCGCTCCGCCCCGCGGGACATTGCCGATGGCCGTCACGAAGTCCATGCCTTCCGTCACTTCGCCGAAGATGGTGTGGCGCCCGTTCAGCCAGGGAGTGGCCGCCGTGGTGATGAAGAACTGGGAGCCGTTGGTGCCGGGCCCCGCGTTGGCCATGGCCAGGAGGCCGGGCCGGTCGAAGGTGAGCCCTTCGACGATCTCGTCTTTGAACTGATAGCCGGGGCCGCCCGTGCCGTTGCCCAGAGGGCAGCCGCCCTGGATCATGAAGTTGGGGATGACGCGGTGGAAGACGAGCCCGTCATAGAACCGTTTCTTGACCTTCTGGCCCGTAGCGGGGTCGGTCCACTCTTTGTTGCCTTCGGCCAGGCCCGCGAAATTGGCCACGGTCTCCGGGGTCTTGTCCGGGAACAGCTTGACGACGACCTTGCCCATGGATGTCTCGATCACTGCGCTCATGCCTTTCTCCTTTTTCATCATTTTATCTTTCGATCCCTTTTCAGCGCATACCCCGGCGGAGACCAGACCCAAAGTCAAAATTCCGGCCATCAGCGACTTGCGTGCTCTCTTCATGTTCATCCTCCTTTTTGATTTAAATGCCTCCTATCAAAAGCTTGGGGATGCGCAGCGTCGGCTGGCCGTCGGAAACGGGCACCCCCTGCCCGCCCTTGCCGCAGGTGCCCACGCCCCATCCCATGTCGCTGCCCACCAGATCGATG
>MGUS01000046.1:0-3448 GCA_001800085.1 Elusimicrobia bacterium RIFCSPLOWO2_01_FULL_60_11
GGGCGGGTTTTAAACCCGCCCCTACAGGTTTCTCTACGAATTTCAGCACCCTGCCGTCGCGGTCGGTCTCCAACACCCCATAGCGCGAAGGGTCCTTCATGGGGATGAGGGAGATGGTGAGAGCGGATCTCTTGGACTTATGGAACTTCAGCATCTTGGAAAAATCCAGGTCGGTCAAGAGGTCGCCGTTCATGGAGAAGAAGGGAAAAGATCTGAGGAATGCTTCGGCGTTGCGGAGCGCTCCCCCGGTTCCAAGCTGTTCCGTTTCGCGGGAGCAGAGGACGCGGGTCCCTTCCTTCTTTTCTGCGCGGATGAGCCCGGCGTAGGGGGCGGGGTCGTCGGACGAGCAGAGGACGACGTCGCGAACCCCGGCCCGCCTCAAGGCGGCCATAGGGTAGCGCAGAAAAGGCGCGTTGCAGACGGGCAGGAGGGGTTTCAAGGTGTTGAATGTGAGAGGCCGAAGGCGCGTGCCCTGGCCTCCGGTGAGGATAAGAGCTTGCACTTAGTAGGCCCCTTTCCCCGCGAGGACGACGGGAAGCGTCTTCAAAAGGATCTTCAAATCCATTCCCGGCGACCAGTTCTCCAGATAGTAGATGTCCAGGCGCATCATGTCCTCATAAGAGAGGTCCGCCCGCCCGCTCACCTGCCAAAGCCCCGTGATCCCGGGGAGCACCCGGTAGCGCTTGCGCGCCCAGTCGGGGTTGCCCTTGGCTTCGGCTAGGACCTGGGGCCTGGGTCCTATGAGACTCATCTCGCCTTTGAGCACGTTCCAGAGCTGGCCGAACTCGTCAAAGCTGAATTTTCTTATCCATTTCCCCACGCGCGTCACGCGGGGGTCGCCCTTCATCTTGAAGGCGGGGCCGCCGCGGAAACTCTCCAGCTTCATCTCGCCCAGGAGGGATTCGGCGTTCTTGTGCATGGTGCGGAACTTGAAGCACTTGAAGCGCTTTTCCTTGAAACCCACGCGCTCCTGCGCGAAGAACACCCCCCCGCGGGAATCGAGGACGATCAGGAGCGAAAGGATGAGGAACGGGACGAGCAGGACCGCGAGTATGGCCAGCGAGACCGTGAGGTCGAAGGAGCGCTTCACGAAATAGCGGAACCCGTGAAGGCTCAAGGGCTTCAAGCGCAGGATGGGAAGGCGCAGGGAATCGTCCACGGTCACTTCCCCCATGCGCATCTCGAGCAGGCCGGGCAGGACTTTGATCTCCAGGCCCTCTTCTTCGCAGTCGGCCAGAAGGTCCTCCATGCCTTCCTCCGAGAGCAGCCGGCTGTGGACGAAGATCTCGCGCAGGTGGCGCTCGGTGGATATCTTTTTTTTCAGGCCCGGCAGGTCGTTCTTTCCGAAGACCAGCGTGCGGGTGTGGGGCTGGCGCTTCAGGCGGTCCAGCACCGCTTCCACGCTCTTCCCCTCGCCGATGACGATGACGGTCTCCTGCGGGATGAGACGTTCGTGGAGCCGCATGAGCAGGAATTTGAGCGTCTCTCTGGAAGTGAAAAGGAGCGCGATGGAGGCGAAGAAACCGATCGCCATGGCCAGGCGCGAGTATTCATATTCGCGGTAGAGGAAAGTCCCGGCCACGATGAGGAGCGTGCCGAGGACCACGCCCTTGCAGACGGCCATGAACTCTTCGGAGGCCTCCAGGAACCGGCCCGTGTATTGGCGGCCCCAGAGGGCGAAGAGGAGGAGCCAGACCGGGATGACCGCGCGCAGGCCGTCCTGGTAAAGGCCCCAGTCCGGCGTGCCCTTGTCCGCGGGGAAGAATCTTAGGAACGCCGGGCATTCGAAACGCAGCCCATAGGCGGCCTTGAAGGCGATGTAGATCATGAACCCGTCGTTGACGGCGAAACCGAGGGCCAGGAGGCGGCGGCGGAGCGATTTCATCGGATTAAAATCTTATCAAAAAAGGATTTGAGGCGTGAGACAAACTTTTCCCGGCTGAATTCGAGCGCGCGGGCCCGGATCTTTCCCCCGTCCCAGGGCATCCGTTCCGCTTTCCGAACGGCTTCCGTGAGAGACCGCGCCGAGGCCTCCCTGAAAAATATCCCGGAGGCGTTCTCGCTGACGGTCTCGAGCGCTCCGCCTTCGCCGTACGCCACGACCGGGCGCCCGCAGGCCATGGCTTCCAGGGGGACGATGCCGAAGTCCTCGGTGCCGGGGAAGATGAGGGCCGCGCAGGCGCGGTAATGGTCCCGGATCTCCTCGTTGGAGCGCCAGCCCAGGAATTCTATGTTGGGCCCGGCGATTCCCATGAGGCGGGCAAGCGAAGGCCCGGACCCGATGATCTTGAGCTTCTTTCCCATGCGGTTGAAGGCCTCCACGGCCAGCTCCAGGCGCTTGTAGGGGGCCAAGGCCGATACGATGAGGTGAAAATCCCCCGGTTTGGACGTTCCCGGCGCGTAGAACTCCGTGTCCGCGTGGGGATAGATGACTTCAGCTTGGCGCCCGTAGAAATTCCGGATGCGCGCCGCGACGTATGCGGAATCCGCGATGAAGTGAGTCACGCGCTTGGAGCTTTTCCTGTCCCATCTTTGAAGGACGGGACGGAGGATTCTCATGGCGCCCCGCACGACGGGACCGGCCCGCTCCGGGCCGAAATAGAGATCGAACTGGTCCCAGATGTAGCGCATGGGCGTGAAGCAGTAGGAGACATTCACAGCTTTCGTTCCGGCGACGGCCCCTTTGGCCACGCAGTGGCTCGTCGAGACGACAAGGTCGTAGGCAGAAAGGTCGAAAGATTCCACGGCCCGGGGCATCAGGGGCAGAAAGTACCGGTAGCTGTTCCTGATCCCCGGGATGCTTTGAAGGAAAGACGTTTTGATCTTATGGCTTTCGATCTTTTCCGAGACGCTTCCCGGGACATGGAGAAGGGTGAAGATGTCCGCCTCGGGGAACATGCCGCAGAAGACCTCCAGGACTTTTTCCCCTCCCCGCATCCCGGTGAGCCAGTCGTGGACGAGCGCGACTTTAGACGGCTTCGGCATAGGCCTTTTGGATGCCGTCGGCGCAGGTCTTCCAGGAGAACAGCTTCACGCGCTCCAGGCCTTTCTTTGAAAGCTCGCCGCGCATCTGAGCGCTGTTCCACAATTCCTCCAGGATGGACGCCAGTTCTCCAGGGTCGTTGGGGTCGAATGGGACGGCGGCGTCCCCCGTGACTTCAGGCAGGGAGGCGGCGTTCGAACAGACCACGGGCGTGCCGCAGGCCATGGCTTCCAGAGGCGGGAGGCCGAACCCCTCATAGAGGGACGGGAAGACGAAGATGCGGGCGCTCCGGTACCTTTCGATGAGCTGGGGCCGGTTCACTTCCCCCACGACCGCCACTCCGAGCTCCGAAGCAAAGGCCAAGGAATCGTCCCCCTTGAAGCTTTTTCCAACAAGCACGAGGCGCATGTCCGGGACCTTCCCGCGGGCCAAGCGGAAGGCGCGCACCAAAGTCCCCACGTTCTT
>MGUS01000046.1:3463-11382 GCA_001800085.1 Elusimicrobia bacterium RIFCSPLOWO2_01_FULL_60_11
CGGGACCCGGGGTGAAATCCTCGTCCACGCCCGGGTAGATCACCCGGATCTTTTCCTCCGGGATGCCGATGAGCTCCAGGATGTCCTTTTTCGTGTGTTCGGAGTCCGCCATCACGATCCGCGCTTTTTTAAGGACCGCCTGGAACATCCCCCGAGCGTAGAGGTAGGCCAGGCCCGAAGGTGGGTAGCGCAGGTGGATGAGGTCGTGCACCGTGACGATGAGGTTGCCTTTGAATCCGAGAGGCGCGTTGTAGTGGGGCACATGGAGAAGGTCCATGGGGTTGCGCGCCAGGAGCTTGGGAAAGAGGAACTGCTCCTTCAACGAATAGATGGGGAATGTCGCGAGCACCTTGCGCGCGGGATAATTGGCGAGCCTGGGAAGGTCTCCGAAAAGGGTGAAGTCCAGGGCGTCGTTCTTCGTGAGGAGCTTCAGAGTCGAGCGGATGTAGGTGCCGATCCCGGAATGCAGGATCATGCGCGCGTCAAATCCTATTTTCACTCGAGGATGTCCTCCGCCTTGCAGTCGATGGGGAAAGTCCGGACGCGCGGTCCATAGGCCTTCCATTGTTCGACGGGTTCGACGTCGTTGAAGAGCTCCAGGGTCTCGGCCCCGAGAGCGCCGGAAAGGTGCGCGAAGAAGGTGTCCACGCAGACGGTGAATCTGGCGCGCGCTATCAGGCCCGCCAGGGCCCCGATGGAGAGCCGGCCCGCGGCGTTCACCGCCCCGGTTCCCCGGATCAGTTCTTCGATCAGGGGCCGGTCATGGGAGTCACCCGAGCAGACCACCTCCAAGCCGTTCTTCTCAAGGCCTTGGATCACTTTGCGCCACTCCTCCTCTTTCCAGTGCTTCTGGTCTTTCAGGAATGACTTCTCGCAGAACGGGTGGAGGACCGCGAAGGGGCGCGCTCTTCCCGGCGCGTCTTCGATGAGGTAGGAAAGGTCCAGGGGTTCGCGCTTGAGATCCGGGATGAACGGGCGGAAAAGGCCGAGCATGTGCTCGGTCTCGTGGACGCCTTCCTTCCAGGGAGCCGCCTTGTCCAAAAGGAACCCGAAGCCGCCCGTCGCATAGCCCAGGCGGAAACGGGATCTCACCAGGGGCATGAAGGGGATGAAGTTCGGGTAATAGGCGCGCAGGTCCGCGGCGATGTCGTAGCGGACCCGCCTCAATTCCTTGAGGGTCTTTCCAAAATTTTCAAAGAATCCGAGAATCCTCTTTGCAAGGCCCGCCTCCCGGCTCAACCTCGGGTCGTCCCATACGATGACGCGGCTCACCAGGGGATTCTTTTCGACGAGTTTCGCCGCCCACGAGCCGCAGAGAAAATGGATCTCGGCCAGCGGGAACGCGCGGCGCAGAGCGGGCAGGGCGTGGAGCGACATGAGGACGTCTCCCAGATGGTCGGTCTTGGCGATGAGGATCCTGCGGACATCGGCGGGGAAGGCGCGCTTGGGGATGAAAAAGAACAGGATGCCGCCCAGGACATCCGCCGCGCGGGTCAGGGCGATCAGGACGGGGTTGGAGAGGAGGTAGCCGGACCTCAAGCGGGAATGCCGCGGGGCGCGGAGGGGCTCTTGTGCCCGGAGGCCTTTGAAAAGGAACGGGATGGACCTTGCTTTGCCTTTCAGGACGTAAGTGCCCAGGTCCCTCGCCATCAGGACGGGAGCGAAAAGAACAAAGAATAAAAAGCGGTGGACGGCACCCCCGTGCTTGGATGCCAGGAGGAAGCGGTTCCTCCAGCGGTAGAAGGACTGGAAGGGCTCATACTGCCCGCCCGCCGTGGAGGATGCCGCGTGGGTCACGCGCGCGCGGGGCGCGTAAAGGAGTTTCCAGCCCGCCGCCCCGGCGCGCAGGGAAAGGTCCAGGTCTTCGGCGTAAGTGAAGAAATCCTCATCCAGCCCGCCCAATTCCTCCAGGGCTTCCGGCCGCGCCATGAGGGCGCAGCCCGAGAGGAAATCAAGATATTCTTCCCGGTCATACTGCCCCCTGTCCGGCTCTCCCTGGCCGCGGTTCCTCCCCATGAACTTCCAGAACATCACTTCGCCCCCCGCAGCCCAGAGGGTCTTTTTTTCGGGGTCTTGGAATATCTTCGGGGCGGCCAGGGCCGCGTCCGGGTGCCGGGCCAGGGCGTCGGTCAGGGCCGGCACCGTTCCGGGCTCGACTACGGCGTCGTTGTTCAAGATGAAATAGAGGTCGGGGTCGAACGCGCGCCCTTCGCGGATGCCGCGGTTGACGGCCCCGGTGAACCCTTCGTTGGCCTCGTTCCGGAGGAATGTCACCGAAGGAAAATCCCGCGACAGGTTCTCGGCGTTCTCCGAGGTCTGGTTCTCCACGACGATGATGCGGCCGCCGCTTCCGCCGCCCGCAAGGAGCGATTCCAGGCAGAGGCGCGTCTCGCGGGATCTCCCGAAACAGGGGACCACGGTCACGATATCGGGGCTCACCCTTCGACCTCGGGGGAGAAATCCGTGTATCTCAAAGAGAGGTTGACGTTGTAGAAAGGGTCCGGCCTGGCGAGGACGTCCTTCCATTTTTCCCTGAAATTATTCGCCCGGGCGGGGTCCGCCCCGTGCGCGTTGCGTTCGGCGGCCTTGGATGAGCGGAGCACCGAGAACGGGGTCCAGACGATCCAGATGCCCAGCCGGCGCGCCCGCAGGCAGAAATCCGCGTCGGCGTAATCATCCCCCATGTCCTCATCAAATCCCCCCAGCCGCTCGAAAAGCTCTTTTGAGACCAGCATGGCGTCCCAGCTCACAGCGGAACAGTTGCGGATGAGACGGTGGGGCTGGTTATAGATGAGGGCGTTCTCGGGCACTCCCCGGAAAGCGGCGCCCACCTGGCCCTGCAAGCCCAGCACTTTTCCGCCTTCGCGGATCGCCCCGCCCTGTCCCAAAATCTTCGCGCCCACGATCCCCACCCCGTTCCTCTGCAGGGGCTCCAGCAGGGATTCCACCCAGTCCGGTCGCGCGGGAGAAAGGCCTTCGCCAAGAAAGATCAGATGGTCCCCCGCGGCTTCGCGCGCCATGCGGTTGAAAGTCCGGGCGCGCTCACCGGACGCCGCGCCCGGTGAGCGGATGACGCTCACCTTGGGGTCTCCCTTGACGGGGAACCGGCAGCGGTAGAGGCCCTGCTCGTCCGTCTCCTCCACGCGGACCTCCTCGCCTTTCCTGCGGAAGAACTCTTCCAGGGCCCGTTTGCCGGATTCGTAAGCGTAGCGCTTGGCCGCGGGACTCGAGGCGGTGGAGCCCGGGGTCTTCCTCCAGCTGTAGAGGACGTACGGCAAGTGGGCCACGCGGTCCGTCCGCTCCACCGCGCGGAGAAGGACCTCGAAATCCTGCGCTCCGTCGAAGCCGGGCAGGAACCCCCCGATGCCGTCGAAGATCTTTTTGCGGAGCACCGAGAGGTGTCCGATGTAGTTGTGGCAGAAGAACTCATCCGGCGAATAGTCGGGCTTGAAATAGACCTCCCCGTGCGTTTCGGACAGGTCCACCTTGTCGTTGTCCGAATAGATGAGGTCCAGCGACGGGTCGCGGTTCAAAAGCTCGGCCACCCGGAAAAGGGCGTCTTGGGAAAGGAGGTCGTCCTGGTCCATGAACGCGATGAACTCGCCTCGCGCCAACCCGGCGGCTTTCTGGGAGGCGGACACGATGCCCCCGTTCTTCGTCTCCACGCGGAGCTTGATCCTGGCGTCGTTGCCGGCCAGGTCCCGCAGGGTCCTCCCCACCGCGGCGTCGCGGGACCCGTCGTCGCAGAAGCAGAGCTCCCAGAAAGGATAGGCCTGTCCTCTCACGCTTTCCACGGCGCGGCGGAAAAAGTGGAGATCGGGCTTGTAGACCGGGATGACGATGCTCATGATGGGCCGGTATGAAAGCTTGTGCGAGGCCTCTTTCATCTTTTCGATGTCCCCGGCGGCCAGGGCGTTCTTCTCCCGCCAGAGCCGGTAGACCTTGTCGGGGTCACGGTCCGCGCCTTGGAAATATCTCTCCCGCACCCGGAATTTTCCGGCTTTGACGCGGTGAAGGATCTTCTGCACCGTGGTATGCAGCCCATCCTGGGCGAGGGACTCCTTCAGACGGACAAATGGATAAGGGATTTTCATGTCTTTAACTTATTAGTATACCAAAAGAGTCCTCCGAAGAGCCCCGCCTGGAGAGCCCAGAGGACGGGGAGAAGGGCGGATGTGAGCCCCTTATAATAAGGAAGCTGGAGCCCGATGTTCCCCCACAAGGTGAGGCCGAAAGCCAGGATGAGAAGGGCCGGAAGAGCCCGCCCCTTCAAGGCCAAAAGGGCCAGGACGATGTGGGTGGGCAGGAGGGCCGACCAATACCACCCCCCCATGCTGTCCAAATTCCCCGCCGAGCGGATCTGGACCTGGTGCTGGATGAGCCCCAAAAGGAACCCGAGGGAGAGGGTGAGGATGACCAGGAAGGGTTCAAGCCGCTTTTCCCGCTTGAAGTCCGGCAGGGCGCGCGCCAGCCCTGCCAAGAGGCCGAAGAGCCCCAGGCCAAAGACCTTATAGACCCACGGCGGGAACGCCACGAAATCCCAATCCCCCGCCCAGAGGAGGCCGATCAGGTTGGAGAAGGCGAAGCTTTTCCAGTCCGTTTCCCCCGCTATCTTGAGTTTATCAACAAGACCCATGCCCCTGGAGGCCACCGAGTGGACCGCCGGGTTCCACGTCCCGTAGTGGGAGATGTTGGACGCGAACCAGGAGCCCGACACGATGAAGGCCGCGGCAAGGACGAGAACAAAGTGAAGAAAGGACCTTCGGAACGCGTAGGCCAAAAATACGGCGGGCAAGGCCGTGAGCACATAGAGTTTGGATAAAACACCCGCTCCTATCGCCAGACCCAAAAGGACGGATCTCGGGACGCTGGGCCCGTCCCGCAGGGTCTTAAGGGCGAGCCATGCGACCGTGGTCAACAGAGGGAACGCGAGAGCGTCGTTGGTCATGTGCCCGAAAAGGATGAAGGTGGACGGGAAAACGCAGAGCAAGAGGAGACCCGAGAGGGCGACGGCTCTTTCAAAGAACATCCTGAGTATAAAATAGGCCGGGATGAGGGCCAGGGACGCCAGGAAGACGGAGAGGACGCGCATCATCTTAAGAGTCCGGAAGATCGGCTGACCGTTGGATGTCCCATAGACGGGAGAAAGGAGGGAATAGTAAAGGGGCGGATGTTGCGCCTGCCAGCTGGCGCTCACGAAATTCGAAGAAAAGTCGTTCGTCCCGGACTTGGACGCGACGGATTCCGCCACTTCCCGGGGTATGGAAGGGGCATCGAGCGTCGGGACCTTTCCCGTGCGGCTCACATAGGCGGCATAGCCGTAGTGGAGCCATTCGTCGAATCCCCCCCACATCGGCAGGAGGAGGGCGTGGGCCCACCCGCTAAGAAGGAAGAGAGTCCAGATGCCGAGGAAGGGGAGGATGTCTTTTTTCATCAGGGTGATCCGTCAGTTCGTAGACGACGACGGCGGAATTCGAATAGGCCGAGGTCAGGTGCTTCCGCCAGAATTCCATCAAGATCCCGCGGTGCCCCTTTTCCCAATGGTACATGGGGTAGCCTTTGAGCCGGTCCATCTCGGAATCCTTGTAGAGGATGTGGGTGATCCCCTCCGCCTTGAGCTTCGCGTAAAGCCCGGCGGCGTCCTTGGAGGCGTTCAAGGCCTGCGAGAAGAGGTGTTCGTTGTGCGCCGAGGGCGCGACGACGCGCCGCTGAAAGAGGTGGGAACGGGTCTCTCCCATGAAAAGGATGCGGGCGTCCCGGGGCAGGAGCTCGTTGACGAACTCGGCGGATTCCAGATAACCCCTGTTATAAAGCAGGATGCGCTTCTCCCGGGGGATCCCCCACAGGGCCGCGCGGCAGTAGCTCAAGCGCTCAAGGAGAGGCAGCCATCCGACCAAGTTGACGGCGAGGCCGGCGGCGAGAAGGAATTTGAGCTTGGAGCCCTCGGGGATGGACCGGGCGATGGCCAGGGCGAAGAACGGCAGGATGGGAAGGATGAAATAGCGGGCGAGCGTCGTCTGCGTGGCCGAGAAGGCGATGACGGCCAAGACGATGGAAAGGAGGACCCGCGAGAAGCGGGCAGACAGTCCCTTCCAGAGCGCCCAGGGCAGGAAGAGGAGCCAGACAGGGCCGATGAAGTTCATGGAAGGGAATTCGTGGCCGTGGCGCGTGATCTTCCAGAACGTCTTGGCCAGGTCGAAGACGCGCCATCCTCCCGCCCCGTATTGGGACTGCTCGGCCTGGAATACCTCCCAGTTGAGCGGCGTCATGTTGATCCAGCCGAAGACCTGTTGAAAGAACGGGTAGAGAGGGTTGTGGAAGAACAGATAATTCTTGACCATCCAGGGAGAAAAAACGGCGAAGGCGGCGAGCCCGAACAATAGAAAATGGAGAATAGATCTGGAAAACGACAAGAGAACAATGGAGAATAGAGCTGCGAAGACGATGCCGGTGTATTTCGTGCCGCAGGCCAGGCCGATGAAGACGCCCGAAAGGACCGCGTCTTTGACGGACATCTTGTCCCTGGCCCGCCAGAGGACGGCGAATGAGAGGAGCGCCCAGAGCGAGAAGAGGATTTCGTGCTTGCAGAAACGGACGTTCTCGATCACCAGGGGGGCGGTGATCCAGAGGATGCCCGCGAGTTTTCCGGCAGCCGTATCCAGGCGGACGAGGGTCAGCAGGATCAGCAGGGCGAACCCCAGCTGGAAGAGCAGGGGCAGCCCGTCTCCCGGGACCAGCCCCATGCCCAGGGTGTAGAGCATCTCGGCGGTCTCGGGCAGCCCTGAATGCGCGTTGTAGAGGACGGGAACGATCTTCCCCTCCACAAGATAGGCGTTCGGAAGGGCCAGGTGATAGACCAGGACGTCGTAGAACTGGTCGGGGATGAAGGAATTAAAGACGAGGAGGAGGATGAAAATAGATAATAGAGATTTGAGGGGAAACGACAACTCATTTTTAAGGAGAAGGGCATTTTCCTTGAATGACGGCAGGAACGGCAAGCTGACGACCCACACGAAACCCCAAAGCCAGGCGCTTTTCAATCCTCCCGCGAAGCCGAGGGCCAGGACCGCGCAAGAAAGGACGCCCAGGCCGAGAGCGAAGGAAACGGGGACCGCGATCTCCCCCAGGTCCACGCGGAAAGATCTAAGGGCTTGCTTCCCTATGCAGAAAGAGAGGAAGAATAGGTAGGCGGCAACGAGGACGCTGAATCCATGGATCATTCAAATCTGCTGTATCGGCCGACCACGGCCTCCGGCTCTCCCTCTTCCCGCACCTTGCCCTTGTGGAGCCAGACCGCCCGGTGCGCGATCTTCTTGACGGCTTCCAGATTGTGCGAGACGAAGACGGCGGTGACCCCGCTTTTGATGCGGGAAAGTATGGCCGCCTCCGATTTCCTCTGGAAGGACTCGTCGCCCACGGCCAGCACTTCGTCGATGAGCAGGATCTCCGGGTCGGTATGGAGGGCCACGGAAAAAGCCAGGCGAAGGTACATGCCGTTGGAATAGGTGCGCACCGGCGCGTCGATGAAGGGCTCGATCTCCGAGAAGGCGATGATGTCTTGGATCCTCCCGTCCACTTCGGCGCGCGTGAGCCCCATGAGGACCGCGGCGATATAGACGTTCTCCCTGCCGGTCAGGTCCGGATGGAAACCCGCGCCCAGTTCCAGCAGGGGCGTGCGCTTTCCCTCCACATGCAAGGTCCCTTCGGATGGGTAGCTGGTCCCGAGTAAAAGCGAGAGGAGCGTGCTCTTCCCGGCCCCGTTCTTGCCGATGATGCCCACGCATTCTCCCTTCTTCACGCTCAAACTCACGGAATCCAGGGCCGTGAACGTCGGGCGGCTCCCCGAACGGAAAGTGTTGGGGAGCTTCAAGATCCATTCCTTGAACCCCGGAGGGTTCTTGAAAGCGGGGAACCTCTTG
>MGUS01000047.1:0-820 GCA_001800085.1 Elusimicrobia bacterium RIFCSPLOWO2_01_FULL_60_11
GCCGGGGATATAGCGGAAATCGGAGAGGAGCCAGTAGAATTTTTCCTGCCATTCGGCCTTGAGGGCGTCGGTCTTCTCGACGCCGGCCAGCTCGCGCGCCACTCTCTGCCACATTTCCACCGGGGTCTTTTCCACCACCCGGCCTGTCTTGTCGCGCAGGGCGTATTTATCCAGGAAAACGCGGGAGCGCAGGGTATCGCCCGCGAAAAAGTCGTTCGTTTCCTTGGTGAGAGGAGCCGGTCCGTAGTTCAGTTCCTCCTTGCTCAGCTCGCCGGACGCGTCCTTGGCGCTGTTCAAGATCTCCCGGACGATCTCTTCCTTGGATGAAGATGCCCCCTGCGCGGATTGATTCATTCTTACCCCTCCTGTCTAGTTTAACGACAGCGCTATCGCGCCGCCGCGCTTCTTTAAATTGTGGACGCTCAACTTCGAATTTTTGCGGGGGGAGCGCCGCGATTTCAGTTTTTTGATCTCTTTCAGGAAAGAATCGACGTCCGAGAAGTTGCGGTAGACGGAGGCGAAGCGGATGTAGGCCACCTGGTCAATGGCGTGGAGCTTTTTCAGGACCTTTTCCCCGATCTCGCTGGAGGGGACTTCCATGACGTAATCCTTGAGTTCGTATTCCACCGCGTCCACGAGCTGGTCGATGGTGTCGATGGAGATGGGGCGCTTCTCGCAGGCGTGGAGGATGCCGCGGCGCAGCTTTTCGCGCAGGAAAGGTTCGCGGCGGTTGTCGGATTTGACGATCATGAGCGGCATCTCCTCCAGCCGCTCGAAAGTGGTGAAGCGCTTGCCGCAGGACTTGCAGGCCCGCCTGCGG
>MGUS01000047.1:852-8703 GCA_001800085.1 Elusimicrobia bacterium RIFCSPLOWO2_01_FULL_60_11
GAACTGGCACAGAAGGGGCAGCGCATTTTGGGTCAGATTCCTCTACAGGTTGTGGTTTCGAGAGGTGGAGTTCTATATCTTGTGGCCGGGGAAAATACGGTGGGCGCGGTCGGCTTGACGAAATCGGGTGAACGCATTTGAGTACACAGATGTTAGTAAAAGCGTCCGAGGCATGTCAAGTTTTTTTCTTCCGACGGAAAAACGGGCCGTTTCAATTGAGTTTTAGCGGTGAATGATGTAAAATTTTTTTCATGCCCCTCAGGACCCGCTTCTCCCCCGAGCCCAGCGCCAAACTCGTCAACGCTTTCAACCTTCCGTATGATAATTCGGTGGCCGCGGCGCGCACTTGCTACTCCTCCAAGATGGTCTTCGCCGAGGACGTGGCCAAGGATGAGGCCTCGCGCGTCAAGCGCGACGCCATCGCGCGCAGCATCTACCGGGCCGGCCACCACACCACGCTCCAGCACGCCACATTCCAGTTCGCGCTCGAGAAAGTAAGCCGCCAGTGCATCTGGAGTTTCCTGCACAGCCACCCCTTTTACAATTCGGAGCAGGTGAGTCAGCGCTATGTGGCCGTCTCCCCGGAGAATTTCGCCGTGCCCGAACTGCCCGAATCGAGCCGGGACCTCTACCTCTCCACGATCTCCCTTTTGATGGAGGCCTACGCCAAGCTCCAGGACCTGCTGCGCCCGACGGTGGAAGCGGAATCGCGCCGGATATTCCCCTCGCGGGACATGGCGGAGAAGCGCTGGCAGAGCTCCATCAAAAAAAGATGCCAGGAGGTCGCCCGTTATGTCCTTCCCGTGGCCACTCACGCGCACCTCTACCACACCATCTCGGGGATCACACTCCTGCGCTACATGCGCATCTGCGAGAACTACGATGTCCCCGCGGAACAGGCGATATTGGTCGGGAAAATGGCCGACCAGGTGCGGGAATGGGACCCGGAATTCCTTAAAAGCGCGGAAGACCCCATGCCCATCGAAGAGACCCCGGAGTTCGCTTTTGTTCTTTCGGACGCCCGGGGGTTCATCGCGGAGTTCGACGCCGCCCTGGGAAAGCGCTGTTCTCTCCTTATAGATTGGAACGCGGGGGCGGACAAGACCCTGGCCCAGGCCGTTCGCAGCGTTCTAGGCCTACAAAAGAAAGAAATGACGGATTTTGAGGCCATCGATTCTGTCTTGAACCCCGCCCGGAACGCTTACCTTTCCGAGACCATGAACATGACCCACCACGGCAAGCTGACCCGCGCCCTGGCCCACCCCCATTTCACGTTCCGCAAGAAGATCTCCCACACGGCGGATTCCCAGGACCAGCGTCATCGCACCATCCCCGGCTCGCGGCCCGTTCTGGCGAGGCATTTTTCCTCCGCTCCCGACTATATCGTCCCGGTCCTTGTGGAGGCCTCGCCTCTTGCCAAGGAATTCTATTGTGCTACAATGGATACGCTTTGGAAGCGGATGGACCTGCTTTTAAGCCAGGGCGCGGCGATGGAATCCGTCCTCTATCTCCTGCCCAACGCGTTCCCCATCCGCTTCGAAGAATCCGGGACCTTGCTGGATTTCCACCACAAATGGGTGCACCGCCTCTGCTACACGGCCCAGGAGGAGATCTGGAAGGCGTCCAAAGAGGAAGTCGAACAAGTGGAAACAACATTCCCATCCATCGGAAAATATCTGCGCGCGCCCTGCACTTTGAGAAAGACCGCGGGCAGGAAACCCTTTTGCCCCGAAGGCGAGCGCTTCTGCGGCGTCCCCGTCTGGGACCAGCCCCTAGAGCGATACCTTAGAATCTTATAACATGCCATCCGTCGTCGTTCTGGGGACTCAGTGGGGGGATGAGGGCAAGGGCAAGATCGTGCACCTGCTCGGCAAACAGGCGGACTACATCGTCCGCTACCAGGGCGGGCCCAACGCCGGCCACACGGTCGTCTTCGACGGCAAGAAATTCGTCCTCCACCTCATACCGGCCGGCATCCTCATCCCCAAAAAGATCTGCGTCATCGGCAACGGCGTCGTGGTGGACCCGCTCTCCATCCGCGAAGAGATCGAGCTCCTGGAGAAACGGAACATCCAAGTCAAAGGCCGTCTCTTCATTTCCGAGCTCGCGCACCTGATATTCCCTTATCACAAGATCCTCGACGCCGCCCGCGAAGAAGCCGGCGGCAAGGCCACCAGGATCGGCACCACCCGCAAGGGCATCGGCCCCACCTACGCGGACAAGGTGGAGCGCGTGGGAATACGGATGGTGGATTACCTGGAACCGGACACCTTCGCGCGGCTCTTGGAGCAGAACCTGGCGCTCAAGGCGCATCTGATAGAGAAATTCAGCTCCGTGGAAAAGCTCCGCAGGGAGATCTTGGAACAGGCGGAACGCCTGCGGCCCTTCCTTGAACCCTTCGCCTGCGACACTTCGGCCCTCTTGAACCGCGCCCTGGACAAGAAAAAGAAGGTGATGTTCGAAAGCGCCCAGGGGACTCTCTTGGACATCGATTTCGGGACTTATCCTTTCGTGACGTCCTCCAACCCCATCGCGGGCTCCGTGGGGGCCGGCTGCGGCATCGGGCCGTCCCGCATCGGCTCCGTCATGGGGATCGTGAAGGCCTACACGACGCGAGTGGGGGAAGGGCCCTTCCCGACAGAGTTGAAGGACGACATGGGCGAGCGCCTGCGCAAGGCCGGCCAGGAGTTCGGGGCCACCACGGGGCGTCCCAGGCGCTGCGGCTGGTTCGACGCGCCGGTGGTGCGGCGCTCCATCATGGTGAACGGCATCACGGACCTCGTGCTCACCAAGATCGACGTCCTGGCCAACATCGACCCCATCAAGATCTGTGTGGCTTACAAGGTGGACGGCAAGGTGACGAAGGATTTCCCTAACAGCCGCTCCGCGCAGCAGCGCTGCGAACCGGTCTACAAGGCCGTGCCGGGGTTCGGGGCCATCTCCAGCGATTTGAAGCGTTTTAAGGACTTGCCCGTGAAGGCCCAGAAATACGTCAAGACGTTGGAAGGGATCTTAGGGGTGAAGTTCAGCGTGATATCTTTAGGCAGGAGCCGCGACGAGACCATCCAGATGGCCCGCAAGGTCACCTGGGTCTGACCGGATACTTCACTCCATTCTTCTTCATCTTCCGGTCCAGTTCCGTCGTCAGATCTATCCCGTACTTCTGAGAAAATCTTAAGACCGTGTGGAGGATGTCCACCACCTCGTCGCATATGGCCCTGCGCGTCTTGGGGCTTTTGAAGAGCTTTTCGACTTCCTTCTCACTTTTGAACCTGAACTGAACGAGCAACTCCGAGGCCTCGGTGATGATGCCGATGGCCAGGTCCTTGGCGTTGTGGTAGCGGTCCCAGTTGCGGTCGTCGCAGAACTTCTGAACCTTGCGCTTCAGGTCGTGGACGGTGGTTTTCTTGTCCATGAGGTGTGAAATCCTATCAAATTTGTGTTGCGGCATCAAGTGGAGGTATAGAACATATTAATATGATGATTAATGTAGCATATATTAATCATATATTGTATATATATGATTAATATTGTATTATACTGTTAGATTCTATGCCAACATCAAATCTTATCAAAGACAGGATTGGGGCGCTCAAGGAGACTTATGACCGCCTGCGCGCAGGCAAGGAATCCTTGCTCTCCATGATCGACGAAGCTGAAATTCCGGAAAGCGTCTACAATTCCAACGCCATAGAGAATTCAACCCTCACTCTCAAGGAGACGGAAAAAATACTTCTTGAAATGGAGGTTTCGAGGGACGTTGATCTGAGGGAGGTCTTTGAGGCAAAAAACCTGGCGCGGGTGATCCAGTACATCCGCAAGAAAGCGCTGGAGTCGGATCTGACGGACGAAACGATCCTTCTTCTGCACGAAATGCTCATCTCCAATATTGATGACAGCATCGCGGGGCGTTTCCGCCGGAAAGGAGAATATGTCCGCGTGGGCACTCACATTGCGCCGGCGCCCGAGCATGTGGAACGGCTGATCGAAGACGCGCTGATCCGCTACTCCAGCGACCTTGAGAGCTATTTTTCGGACAAGGTCGCAAGATTTCATCTCGATTTCGAGACCGTCCATCCCTTTAACGATGGAAACGGCAGGATCGGACGCGTCATCATCAATTATCAGTTGGAGCGCGCCGGATTCCCCTGGGTCATCATCCGCGACAAGGAGAAAAAAGCATACTATCAGGCGTTCAATGATCACCGCCACTCGAAAAACACGAAAACGATGGAGCGGATCCTCGCTCTTGCCGTCAGGGAGTCACTCCACAAGCGGGTCGCTTATCTCAAAGGCGAAAAAATCATGACTTTAGCCGACTATGCCAAAGAGCGCAAGAAGTCGGTACATGTTCTTTTGAATGCCGCCAGGAGGCAAGCGATCCCGGCGTTCCGCGAGAGAGGGGTATGGAAGATCGGAGAAAATTTTGGAGCTGAGGGGGGTTGAACCCCTGACCTGTCGCCTGCGGCGACCGCTCTCTGCAAAACAGGGACCTCATGCCTTTGCACTATCTAAAAATGGTGTGCGATTAAGAAGGTTGTGCGCGTCGCAGAACTTCTGGACCTTGCACTTCAGATTGTGAACGGTGGTCTTTTTATCCATTGGGGGAGAAATCCTATCAAATTTAGGTGAATTATGGTTATCTACTGCGTCCAAATCTTTCCTGTCAAAAGTTCATCAGGCAACTTGTATGAACGAGTCTTAGGGTGGCCATTAAGAATTTTTCTCAAGGTACGGATGGCATTGTATGCATTAATTATCAACTTTCGTTGCTCCTGGAAATATTTTTGGTCAAAAACATCTTCATCAATGGCATGAGCTGGACGTCTCCTGAGGCCTCTAATTTCTCTAAATGTCTTTATCATTTCATTCTTTGGAGCAGGGTCTGAAAATCTAATCGTCTTTGTAAGCCATTCATCAAGAAGTGCAATTGTCCCTTTGTGTTTGACCGAAATTTTACCATCCGGACGTTGTTCTTCAGACTCAAGAGGGATATCATTTTTAAAAAATGCTTGATCAATATTATCCGAGATCATTTTGTCTAAAAGATGAGAAAACAAATTAAACTCCTTGAAAGTTGGTCTTATCAAAAAACTGAACTCTTTTGGACGTTTTTCGCCGGTATATTCATTTCTGAATATAGGTGTTCTTCCCATCAATTTACACATTTCGTTAATGTGGTGTTGTTCCAGCGAAAAGGCGGAAAATATGGACAGTCCAAAATTTATGGTTAGAAGCTCTTTCTGCACCAATTCCTTTATCTTGGCTTTGCGTTCTTCAGCTGGCAATTTTATTTGCCAAATTGGGAGTCCATTGAAATCGCGGGATTTCAAATAAAAATCGGTTGCTTGATTGAGAATCTGCTGAGGCATGATATGTTAATTATACTTTAGAGTGTGGCATTTAGCTGTCGACGTATGTTTGAAAACCGGCAAGGATTGAGATATAATAGCTCCCCACGCTAATAGGCCTGGGATTCAAAACCATGTATTATATCTATGTCTTACGTAGTTTGAAGAATAAGCGTTTTTATACGGGGTCAACTGAAGATTTATCCCGCCGACTCGATGAGCATAACTCGGGCAGAAGTAAGGCAACAAAGTATGTGCGCCCATTTGAGCTGATTTATCAGGAGACTTTTGACAGTCGTTCTGAAGCTCTTCGGCGGGAAAAGGAATTAAAGACTGGCAAAGGCAGAGAAGAACTTAAGGCAAAGTTAGTTTAGATTTTTGGGGCTGTAGCTCAGTTGGGAGAGCGCCTGCATGGCATGCAGGAGGTCAGGGGTTCAACCCCCCTCAGCTCCACACTTCATTTCTTCCCGAAGCTTACTTGTGGAGAGCGGTTTCACCTTTTCATTCATCCCATAGTTAAGCTGGGAGAGCGGTCGCCACAGGCGACAGGTCAGGGGTTCAACCCCCCTCAGCTCCACATTTTTATGTATAGAACCCATTCCTGCGGACAACTCCGCGCATCCGACATAGGAAAAACCGCCACCCTCTCGGGCTGGGTCCATTCCCGGCGGGACCACGGCGGGGTGCTTTTCATCGATATGCGGGACCGCGAAGGCCTCACGCAGGTTGTTTTCAACCCCGAACAAGCGGAACTCTACAAGACCGCAGAGACCTTGCGGTCGGAGTTCGTGGTCAAGGTGAGCGGCCCCGTCCGCCAGAGGCCCGCGGGAACTGAAAACTCTCATCTGGCCACGGGCGCGGTGGAAGTTGCGGCCGCCTCGCTCGAGATCTTGAACACCTCCCTGGCCCTTCCCTTTGAAATCTCCGAGTTCTCCGAGGCCTCCGAGGAAGTGCGGCTCAGCTACAGGTTCCTCGACCTGCGCCGGCCATCTCTCCAGAAAAACCTGACCCTCCGCCACAAGATAGCCCAGAATGTTCGCGAGACCCTGAACAAGGAAGGGTTCCTGGAGATCGAGACCCCCATGCTCACCAAGTCCACGCCGGAAGGGGCCAGGGATTTTCTCGTGCCATCGCGCCTGAACCCGGGGAGCTTCTACGCCCTTCCCCAATCGCCCCAGATATTCAAGCAGATCCTCATGGTGGGGGGGATGGAGAAGTATTACCAGATAGTCCGCTGTTTCCGCGACGAGGATTTAAGGAGCGATCGCCAGCCGGAATTCACGCAGATTGACCTGGAGATGTCTTTCGTGGAGGAAGCTGACGTCATGGGCGTCACGGAAAAACTTGTGGCCGCGGCCTTCAAAGCGGCCATGGGCCAGGACTGTGAACTTCCGTTTCCGCGCCTTTCCTATAAGGATGCCATGGACCGTTATGGTTCGGATAAGCCCGACATCAGGTTCGGGTTGGAATTGACGGATGTTTCGGAAGAGGCCGCGAACTGCGGGTTCAATGTTTTTTCCGGAGCCGTCAAAGATAAAGGAGTGGTGAAGGCCCTCCGCCTGGAAGGCGGGGCCGCCATCGCGAGGGCCGAGATAGACCGCCTGACGGATTTCGTCAAGAAACTGGGAGCCAAGGGCCTGGCCTGGATCAAATTCACCGAATCGGGCCCCGATTCCGCAATCACCAAGTTCTTCTCAAAAAAAGATTTGGAGGCCATCGGTAAAAAGGCCGGAGCCAAAGCGGGCGATGTTCTTTTTTTCGGCGCGGGCCCCTGGAAATCCGTGGTCACCGTCCTGGGCGCGCTTCGCCTGGAGCTGGCCAAGCGCAACAACCTCATTCCCAAAGAGCCCGTCTATAAGTTTTTGTGGGTCGTGGATTTTCCTCTTCTGGAATGGGACGAGAAGGACAAGCGCTGGAACGCCATGCACCACCCCTTCACCTCGCCGGCGCCGGGCAGCGATCTCGAAAAAGACCCGGGTGCCGCCAAGGCCAGGGCTTACGACATCGTTTTGAACGGCACGGAGCTGGGCGGGGGCTCCATCCGTATACACCGAAAAGACATCCAGGAGAAGGTCTTCACGATGCTGGGGATCTCGGGAGAATCGGCTAAAGAGAAATTTGGATTTTTACTCTCGGCCCTGGAGTTCGGAGCGCCGCCCCACGGGGGCATCGCTCTGGGCTTAGACCGCTTCGTGGCCCTGCTCACCGGGGAGGACTCCATCCGCGACACCATCGCCTTTCCCAAGACCCAGAAAGGCGCCGACTTGCTTTCCGGCTCGCCTTCCCCCGTCGCCCAGAAACAGCTGGACGAGATCTACATCAAGACCAACCTCCCTCCTAAAAAAACCTAGATTTTCTTGGGGTAAAAAAGCGCGCACATCCCGATCAGTTTCTCCACGGAGACCTGTCCCGGGGCCGTCGGCTTTCCGATATAGCCGTAGGTGATGCAGGAGCCGTAGAGGAACCCCGAAGCGCGCGAGATGCCGCCCACTTCTCCCAT
>MGUS01000047.1:8745-12587 GCA_001800085.1 Elusimicrobia bacterium RIFCSPLOWO2_01_FULL_60_11
TCAGGGCCTGGCAGAGGCCGAAGAGCTTCACCACATCCGACGGGGCCTTGGCCATGCCGGCCACCTTGAGGATGTCTCCGCCCAATGAGGAGTAGGATTTAAGAAGCTCTCCCACCTTCTCCGAAGTGGGGATGCCGTTGAAATCATGGTAGGAGAGGATGACTTTTTTGCCCTTTTTTCGGGCCAGGGCCGCGACATCCCGCGCGAGCACACCGGACTCGATCTCGACATCCACGCAGTCCGCGAGCGGCAGGCAATCCTCGAAAAGGATCTTGCGGTCATGGTCGTTCAAGCCGGACTTGGACCCGGGTCCCTGTTCGGCGGCGCTCCGGACCGTGGCGATGATGGGAAGGGACGAGGCCTCTTTGACGGCTTCAAGGATATCGGCGACACTGGCGCGCTCTTTGGGTTTGAGCGTGTCCACGCGGACCTCGATCAGGTCCGCGCCGAGTTTAGCGGCCTTGCGGGCGGAGTCGGCCAAGCGCTCGGCTCCGCTCAGGGAAGCGGCCACCAGGGACCGGCTACCCAGCTCTTGCCAGATCTCTTTCTTCGGTGTTCTCATCGTCCTTGAGTGAGCGCTCGCTGCGGAATTCTTCGAAACGCCCCGCAAGGATTGCCGCGCGCGCGTCTTTGACCAATTCTAACAAAAAGAAAACATTGTGGATGCTCGTCAGGCGCATGCCGAGCATCTCGCCCTCGCGGAGCAGGTGGTTGATGTAGGCGCGGGTGAACTCCCCGCAGACGGGGCAGGCGCAGCCCTCGTCCAGCGGCCTCAAATCGCTGTCCATCTTGGCGCTCTTCATGTTGTAGCGGCCCTCGCGGGTGAAAATGGTTCCGTGGCGGGCGCACTGGGTGGGGAAAACGCTGTCGAAGACGTCCACGCCGAGAGCGATGGAGTCGAGCATCTCGTTGACGGAGCCCACGCCCATCAAGTACCTGGGCTTGTCTTCCGGGAGCATGTGCGTGGTCTCGCCCAGTATGCGCATCATCTCCGGCTTGGGCTCGCCGATGGAAAGCCCGCCGATGCCGAATCCGTCGGGCCCGAGTTTCAGCAGCTCCTCCGTGCAGTGCGCCCGGAGGCCCATGTCGCGGCCGCCCTGGACGATGGGGAATATGTTGGGGATGCCGAGCTTCCGGCCCCGGTTCATCCCGCGCTTGGCCCAGCGGAGGGTGCGCTCCACGATGTCCCGGAGCTTGTCCCCGTCCGCGTCGTGCACGGGGCAGTCGTCTAAAAGCATGGCGATGTCGGAGCCGAGCGCCTTCTGCGTCTTCATGCAGAGCTCGGGGGTATAGAGGCGCGCGGCGCCGCTGTAGAAATCACGGAAGTTCAGCCCTTCCTCCGTGATGCGGATGCCGAAGGCCTTGCGGATGACTTGAAAACCGCCCGAATCCGTGAATATGGGGCCGTCCCAGCGCATGAATCTGTGCAGGCCGCCTGCGGCCGCCACCTTGTCATGGCCGGGCCGGATGTGGAGGTGCAGGGCGTTGGCGATGATGGCCTGGGTGCCGATCCGGCGGAGTTCGTCAGGCGAAAGGGTCTTGACGCTGCCCTTGGTGGCCACGGGCATGAAAGCGGGCGTCTCCACCGTCCCGTGGGGCGTGGTGAGGAGTCCCAAGCGGGCGCTGGTTTTGGTATCTTTCGCGATGATTTTATAAGACATTCCGTGCGTTTTTTCTAGAATTTGATATAGTATTGGACTTTCTTAAGGATATAATTATACATTATGACCGAGCTTCAGCGAGGAAATGGTTGTTCCGAACGTTATAAGAAAAAACCATGACAAAGACAACGGACCAAAAGATGACCACCAATCGCAGGGCTGATGTGCGCAATGTCGCCATCATCGCCCACGTCGACCACGGCAAGACAACGCTGGTGGACGCACTTCTGCGCCAGACCGGGGAATTCAAGGTCAAGCAGGATGAATCGCAGGATACGGTACTGGATTCCAATCCCCTCGAGCGTGAGCGGGGCATCACCATCCTCGCCAAATGCACATCGGTGCCTTACAAGGGTTTGACCATCAACATCGTCGACACCCCCGGCCACGCCGATTTCGGCAGCGAGGTGGAGCGCATCCTGGGAATGGTGGACGGCTGTCTCCTGCTGGTGGACGCCGTGGACGGCCCCATGCCCCAGACCAAATTTGTTTTAAAGAAGTCGTTGGAGCTGGGCCTCCACCCCATCGTGGTCATCAACAAGATGGACCGCGAATCCGCCCGCCCCCACGAAGTCCTGGACATGGTCTTCAGTTTGTTCATGGACTTGGGCGCGACCGACCCTCAGCTTGATTTCCCGGTGGTCTATTGTTCCGGCAGGGGCGGCTGGGCCACATACGACATCAACAATCCTTCTGCCGATCTGGTCCCTCTTTTCGACACCATCGTGAAGCACGTTCCGGGCCCCGAGGCGGACCCGGCCAAGTCGCTCCAGATGCTCGTCACCATTTTGGACTACAGCAGTTTCCTGGGCCAGATCGCCATCGGCCGCATCGTGAATGGGAAGATCAACAAGGGTCAGCAGGTGGCCATGGTCAAGCTGGACGGCAAGGCCGTCCCTTTCCGCGCGGCGCAGATCCAGGGATTCTTCGGCCTGGCGCGCCGGGAGATCGAGAGCGCGAGCGCGGGAGACATCGTGGCCGTCGCGGGGATGGAGAGCGTGGAGGTGGGGGAGACCATCGCCGCCGCGGACAATCCCGTGGGGCTCCCTCCCATCCACATCGACGAGCCCACCATCTCCATGGAATTTTTGGTGAACGACAGCCCCTTCGCGGGCCAGGACGCGGAGTTCGTGACCAGCCGCCACATCCGGGAAAAACTTCTCGAAAAGCAGAAGATCAGCGTGGGCTTGAAAGTCGAGGAACTGGCCGCCGGCCGGAGCGGGAACTCCCAAAGCGCTTACAAAGTCTCAGGCAGGGGCGAACTCCAACTCTCCATCTTGATCGAGACCATGCGCCGCGAGGGTTTCGAGCTCGCCGTCTCGCGGCCCGAGGTCATCATCAAGACCGTCAACGGTGAAAAACAGGAGCCCTACGAATACCTCATCGTGGACATCGAAAAAGAATATCAGGGCGACCTGCTCCAGAACCTGGGCGCGCGCAAGGCCGAGATCAAGCACATGATGCCCGAGGGGGAGAAGCGCCTGCGCATCGAATGCGTCATCTCCGCCCGGGGACTGATCGGGTTCAAGTCCGAATTCTTGACGCAAACGCGCGGCACCGGCATGATGCACCACTCCTTTCACGGCTATGCGCCTTTGGGCGAGCATATTGCCATCCGTCAGAACGGGGTCATGATCGCGAAAGAAAAAGGCGACACGACCGGATACGCTTTGGAGAACCTGCAGGAACGCGCGACGCTTTTCGTGGGGCCGGCCGTGCCGGTCTATGAGGGCATGATCGTGGGAGAGAGTTCCCGGGAGTACGACCTGGTGGTCAATCCCTGTAAGAAAAAACAGCTTTCCAACATGCGCGCTTCGGGGAGCGACGACGCCATCGTGCTCACGCCGCACCGCGTCCACACGCTTGAACAGGCCATCGAATATATCTCGGACGACGAACTCGTGGAAGTGACGCCCAAGAACATCCGCCTCCGCAAGAAGATCCTGCCGGAGTCCATGCGGAAGAAGGGCGGGGGGAAAGCTTAAGCTATTTGACGACGGTGCGGTAGAGGAACGCCGCGAGCAGGATCCCGAGGACCGCCGGGACGTTGAACTTGAAAAGACAGCCGAAAGTGATCTCCAGGACCCGCAGGTCCAGCATGGCGGGAGAGAGTCCCGCCGTGATCTCTTTCGAGAACAAGTCATGGATCACGCCGTCGGGGAAAGTATGCCCGATGAACCC
>MGUS01000047.1:12615-14061 GCA_001800085.1 Elusimicrobia bacterium RIFCSPLOWO2_01_FULL_60_11
ACCACGATCACCACCACGCCCGTCAGAATCCCTTTTCCTTCCATAGCGGCCTCCTCTTATCGTCATTCCCGCGCACGCGGGAATCTATCAAGATGGATGCCCGCTTTCGCGGGCATGACGGATTACTTGGCAAAATAGTGAAAAATGTACGCTTCGCCGTAGACGATCACCGTCATTAGAGCAAAAATCTGCAGGATGATGGGAGTCATGGCCTTGATCCATTGGACGGGCGTGTAGCGCTCGTCCAGTTCCTTGCGGATGAAGGCGAAAGCCACGACGGACTGCGCGCAGCCGATGTGGGTCCAGCAGCCGCCCACGGCGTAGCCCGCGATCTGGGACATGGCGAAGAGATAGAGGACGTTCAGGTCCAGCCCGTGGAGCGCCCGGCTGGCGAAATCCGCCACCACGTTGTTGTCCAAAATGGCCGAGAGGAAAGCGGCCGCGGTGAACTGCAGGTAGGCCACGTGGCCCTCGCCGAGTTTTTCGATGCCCGTGTGCAGGAGCCCGGAAAGCTGGTCGAAGAACCCCGTCTTCTGCAGGAGCGTGATGGAAAGGAACAGGGGCAGGAGGAAAAGGTATTCCGCGAACTCGTGGCGGGCATCTTTCAAGGCGAGGGAGCGCATCTTCTTGATCTTCCAGATGCCCGCGAGGGCGACGGCGAACCCTCCGAAGGAGGCCAGGAAGAGCGGGACCCTGTGATCCACAGCGTGCCAGATGAGAAGGCCGATGAACGGCACGAAAGAGATCATCCCCACTCTCTGTGCGCTGATCCTTCGGCGGCGCATGGTGTCGAGGATGCTCCGGATCTTCGCCATGGAGCCGTCCTTGCCTTCCGCATGGCCCGCGGCCACATGGCGGTAATGCTCTTCGAGCGTCTCGGAAAGGTCCTCGGCAACGAAGTGTCCCAGGATATCGCGGCGGACCTGAGGGGGGACATTCTCCCGCGTCATGGCCTCTCCCAGGATTTCGCCCTTGTGGAGCCGGGCGTTGACCGCATCAAAATGGTCTCCAAGCTGCCCTCGGCACTGGTCCGCGAACTCGATGGGGGTCAACACTTCTCCATGGCGCGAGGCCTGCAGGAACCGGACATCGTCCGTATGCTGATCCAGGATGTCGAGCTCGGACAAGTTAACGACTTTCCCTTTGAGGCGCTTGCTCACGTTCCAGAGCACGATGAAGTAGCTGCCCACCGCCGCGGGCAGGCAATAGCGCAGAAAAAAGGCGTCGTTCAGGTAAGGGTGAAGGTTGGCCTTCATGATGAGGTTGGGTGGCTCCCCGTAGGCCAGCCACATGCCGCAGACCGTCGTCACCACCGTGGACACCATGACCGCATAGAGCATGGCGGACAGGGACGCGCCCGCGAGAAGGAGGATGATGACGAGTGTGCGGATCATGAGGCCGATCATGGAGACGCCGTCCAGGACGCCCGACGCGAGGGCGACGATG
>MGUS01000048.1:0-3302 GCA_001800085.1 Elusimicrobia bacterium RIFCSPLOWO2_01_FULL_60_11
CCTCGTCCAGGTGGACAAAGATCTGACCGAGAAGAACCTCCGGGCCAAGACGGTGGACCTGGCCGGCGCCCCGGAGCGGGTGCTGGTGAGCATCAAAAAAGGAAACGAATAAAATGTCAAAGAACGGACACGCCATCGCAGGGCTGGACATCGGGAGCGCGCAGACGGTCATCGTCATCGGGCACAGGAACCCGGTCACGGGCGGGCTTACCCTGACGGGGGCGGGGCGCGCCCCTTGCCGCGGACTCAAAGGCGGAGTGGTGGTGAACATCACGGAATCCAAGCTGGCCGTCTCCAAAGCCGCCGAAGAGGCCGAAGAGATGGCCAAGGAGACCGTGCAGAACCTTCTGGTGGGCATCCGCGGCTCCCACGTGGAGACCTATAACCACAGGGGCGCGGTCACCATCTCCCGCACGGACAAGGAGATCACCGCCGAGGACGTGGACAACGTCACCATCAACGCCAAGGCCATACAGCTTTCCAGCGACCGCGAGATCATCCACACCGTGCCCCAGGATTTTTCCGTCGACAAGCAGGCGGGGGTGGAAGACCCCGTGGGCATGGAGGGCTCGCATCTTTCCGTGGACGTCCATATCGCGGTGGCGGGGTCCAGCCACTTGAGCAACATCGTCAAATCCATCAACCAGGCCGGTTTCTCCTGCGACGACATCATCTACGGCGCCTACGCGGTGGGCGACTGCGTGGTCAGCGAGGAGGAGAAAGAGCTGGGCGTGGCCCTGGTGGACATGGGCGGCCAGACGACGACGCTCTCGGTCTACGCCGACGGCAGCATCCGCTTCACCAAGGAGCTCCCCATCGGCGGGGAACTCATCACCAAGGACATCTCCTACGGCCTGAAGACCTCCTTCACGGCGGCCCAGCAGCTCAAGGAACACTACGGCTGCGCGTCCGTCGACCTTCTGGAGAACGACGAGACCCTGGAATTCATGGCGGTGGACGGCCGCACCCGCCGCGAAGTGAACCGCCGCACGCTCGTGGAGATCATCCAGAGCCGGGTGGAAGAGATCTTCGAGATGATCAACCAGGAACTGCAGAAATCCAACTACGCGGAAGTGATCCCGGGCGGGCTGGTCCTGACGGGGGGCGGCTCCAAGCTGCCCGGCATCGACAAGGCCGCCGAAGAGGCCTTCGGCATGAACGTTCACCTGGGGAACCCCATCGAAGTGGAAGGCCCGCCTTCGATCGTGACGGACCCCACTTACGCCACCGCCATCGGGCTCCTCAAGTACCGCCATGTCGGGGAATGGTCCCGCGGCCACAGGCCGCTCCGCTCGCCCTCTATTTTGAAGAAAATGAAGGTCTGGATGGACGAGGTGTTTTAAATGCCCAATATCAGGATCTCCGACGAATTCACAGACCAGCCCGCCGTGCTCCGGGTCGTGGGCATGGGCGGCGGCGGCGGGAACGCCGTCAACCGCATGATCCAATCCAACATCAAGAACGTGGAGTTCATCGTGGCCAACACGGACGCCCAATGGCTGCGCCATTCATCGCTCGCGCCCGTGCGCATCCAGCTGGGGACCCACCTGACCAAAGGACTGGGCGCGGGCGGAGACCCGGAGAAAGGGCGCCTGGCGGCCGAAGAGAACGAAGCGGACATCCGCGACGCCTTGACCGGCTGCGACCTGGTCTTCATCACGGCGGGCATGGGCGGAGGCACGGGCACGGGTTCAGCCCCCGTCGCGGCAAAGATCGCGCGGGAGCTGGGGATCCTGACCGTCGGCGTCGTGACGCGGCCCTTCGAGTTCGAAGGCAAGCACCGCCACAACCAGGCCGAGATCGGCATCAAGAACCTGAAGCAGTACACGGACACGCTGGTCATCATCCCCAACGACCGCCTTTTCGCGGTCATCGAGCAGGACACGCCCTGGGAGGACTGCTTCCACATCGTGGACGACGTCTTGAGGAAGGCCGTGCAGGCCATTTCGGACGTGATCACTCGGCCGCAGGAGATCAACATGGATTTCGCCAACGTGAAAGCGCTCATGGCCAATTCGGGCGACGCGCTCATGGGCATCGGCGAGGCCTCGGGTCCCGACCGCGCCATCAAAGCGGCGCAGCTGGCCATGGAATCGCCCCTGCTGGAGAATGTCTCCATCGAAGGCGCGAAAGGCCTGCTCGTCAACATCTGCGGCAAGAAGCGCGGCGTCACCATGCACGAAGTGCGCGACGCCATGAACCACATCTATTCCGTCGTATCTCCCGACGCCAAGGTCTTCGGCGGGTTGGGCACCGAAGAGACCTTGGAAGATTCCATCCGCATCACGGTCATCGCAACGGGCTTCCCCATGACCCGCGCGGCGAGAGGCGGCCTGGCCGTCCCGGCCAAGGACCGCCGTTCGGGGGAGAGGAGAAAACCCCTGCTTGAAGCGGGCCTGGAACCCGAGACCACGATGGACCCTTTTGACATCCGGCGCCCCGCTTTCTTAAGAAGGAAGAACCCCCGCCTCAATTGATCGCCCGCCACACCTCAATGGCGGGGGAGGGCAACGCCAAGACCGACAGCGCCCTTGGAAAAATCCTGCTCGATCAGGGCGTGAACCCCTCTCAAATCGTCCTGGGCGAACAAGTCCACGGCACGGCCGTTGCCGGAGTCAGATCCTTCGAACCCCGCCTCCATCCCGCGACCGACGGCTTCATCACGGGCCTCCCCGGCATCGCCCTGGGCGTTTTTTCCGCCGACTGTGTCCCGGTCTTTATTTCCAGCGGAGATGAGAAGACGATAGGGATCCTCCACGCGGGGCGGCGGGGGACGGCGGACGGCATCCTTTCCAAAGCCCTCGGGCTCTTTGCCTCCGAATGGGGCGTCCTTCCCAAGGACACCGTCATCCACCTGGGGCCCCACATCCGCAAGTGCTGTTACGAGGCGGACTTGAGCCGGGAGCTGAACGGCCAGGCCCGGGGCCGCGGCGTCCCCGAAGCGTCGCTCACCGACGACTCCCGCTGCACGTCCTGCTCCCCGGGGTTTTTTTCCTACCGACGGACGAAAACGGCGGAAAGAATGGTATCATTTATACTTATAAAATCATGAATCGGAACCTTCAGTCCATCCGCAAGCTCATCGACCGCATCGACGATTCCATCCTCTCGCTCCTGGTCAAAAGAGGGACGTTGGCCAAGAAGATCGGCCAGGTCAAGTCCGAACTGGGCGAAGAGGTCTATTCGAGCACGCGCGAGAAGGAGATCCTCTCCCGCCTGCTCGCTAAAAAGACCTCGCCCTTGAACGACGACGACATAGAAGCCATATTCCAGGAGATATTCAACGCCTCGCGGAGCGTGCA
>MGUS01000048.1:3319-3415 GCA_001800085.1 Elusimicrobia bacterium RIFCSPLOWO2_01_FULL_60_11
CCTATTTCGGCCCCGAGGCCACCTTCACGCACCAGGCGGCCATCAAGCATTTCGGCCGCGGCAACGCGATGTCGCCCCAGAGATCCATCTCGGACG
>MGUS01000048.1:3558-3686 GCA_001800085.1 Elusimicrobia bacterium RIFCSPLOWO2_01_FULL_60_11
CACCACCTCCTCTCGCCTTCCGGATTGGTCTCCAGGATCAAGCGGGTCTATTCGCACCCGCAAGCCCTGGCCCAGTGCAGGAACTGGCTCCAGAGCCACCTGCCCAAAGTCGAGGTCCACGAATCGGC
>MGUS01000048.1:3703-7864 GCA_001800085.1 Elusimicrobia bacterium RIFCSPLOWO2_01_FULL_60_11
CGCTCCAGGCGTCCCTGGACGCGTCCGCCGCCGCCATCGCTTCGCCCCTGGCCGCGCGGCTCTACCATTTGAAGACCGCCGCCGCCGGCATCGAGGACTACTCGGAGAACGCCACGAGGTTCCTCGTCATCGGCCGCCACGCTCCGGAAAAATCCGGCAAGGACAAGACCTCCATCCTCCTTTCCATCAAGGACCGCGTGGGGGCATTGAACGACATCTTGGCGGTCTTCAAGGATCACGGCCTGAACCTGACCAAGATCGAGTCCCGCCCGACCAAACGGAAGGCCTGGGAGTACATCTTCTTCGTGGATTTTGTGGGGCACACCACCGACCCGCAGGTGAGCCGGGCGCTCCAAGACCTGCGCCGCACCTGCCTGTCGGTCAAAATCCTCGGCTCCTACCCTAAGAGCGATTGATATGTTTAAATCAATATCTTTGATCAGCATCAAGCAGGCCGCTCGGAAAGTGGTGTCAAAAGTACATCCGGAAATGGTGATTCTTTTCGGTTCCCACGCTTATGGAAAGCCTACAAAGGACAGCGATGTTGATCTATTGCTTGTCATAAAAAATGGTTCCAGAAAGGCGCGTCATGCGGCAATGCTGAAAGCTTCCGCGGCCCTGGACCCCCGCCCCTTCCCTCTCGATCTCCTAGTCAAATCGAGATCTCAAATGAAATCCCGCATCGCACAGGGGGATTTTTTCCTCCAAGATATCGCAGAAAATGGGCGAGTCCTCTACTCACGGTAAGATTGCTGAGGAATGGATCGCAAAGGCGGAACAGGACTATTCCGCTTCGAAAGCCCTAATACGTCGGAAATCCCTTTCTGTTTACGATGTTATCTGTTTCCATTGCCACCAGTGTGTTGAAAAATACCTAAAGGCCTTTTTAACTCTCAAAGGAGTCCGGTTTCCTAAAACCCATGATCTATCCGTGCTTCAAAATCTCGCAGCGAAAATCGACGGCCCATTTGAACTGATAAAGGACTTGATCAAACCCTTGGATGGCTATGCCGTTCAATATCGCTATCCAGGCGAAGAAGCGCACAAGAGCGAAGCCCAACATGCCTTCAAAATCATGGAGAAGGTAAGGGAGTTTATCCGAGAAAGAATTCAATGATCACCTTGTAGGGGAAGATTTAATCATGAAAAAACTGCATATCGTCCATATAATCTTTTTTATTTTTGCCCTCTCATCACTTTTCAGCTGTGCAACAACAGGAGAAAAGATGACCAGATTGAGGGAAGGGATGACCAAAGATCAGGTAATAGATTTGATGGGACGGCCTGAGGGCTTTCAAAGGTCGGGTGAGTATGAAGCACTTAAATATTCACATCGGCTTGTCACTGGATGGGCTTGGGACCGGGCAGATTACAATATTATTCTCAAGGATGGGAAGGTAGCGGAATATGGTGTTGGAGAAGTGCGGGTTAAGGATGCTCCAACTAGTATGTTGATTTTAGTTCCACTTAAGCAATAGAACCCATGGGGCCAGGTCAAGACCCGACCCCAATACTCCTTGAAAATACTAAGAAAGCCCTACTCTAAACGAACGGATCCGGAGAAGCTCCGCTCAAACTGGACTAAGACTTTGGGTCTATTTGAACGCGGAGAGTTTTCGATGGCTATCGTTCGTGCTGCCACATGCGCAGAAATCGCCGCCAACATTTTGATTCGAACTGAGCTTAGCAGAGAACGATCGTTAGAACCAGCATTTGTTAATAGCCTTCTGCATTGGGCAAATGGTCTCCAAGGCAAGCTTTCCCGAATTATTCTTCCGTTGTTCAAGGGCACGCCAGATCACAAACGACTGCAGATGCTCCTTAAGTCCGTTTCAACACTCAACGATACTCGAAATGCAATTGCTCACAGCGGTCAGTTTGCCGGACATGCTACGGCTCGCAAGCTACTAACACTTGCACACGCTGTTTGCATGGAGCTAGCGTCGCCTTACGTTTCTGGCTTGACTCTCAAATCACCATGAACGGAATGGGGTCAGGTCCAGACCTGACCCCAATATTACATTGCTTTGTCATTCCCGCGAATGCGGGAATCCATCCTTGATGGAGCCTAAAACCCTGGATGCCCGTTTCGCCACACGGCAGGCGAACGACGGTAGTGTGTCGTTTCACGGGCATGACGGCTAATATTGAAAAAATCCCCTAACCAAGCTATACTGTAAATCATGATATCCAAAGGAACGCTCGATAAAATCTTGCCCATCCTCAAAAGGCACCAGGTGATCCATGCCAGGGTTTTTGGCTCGTTTGCAGCAGGCACGGAACGCCCGGACAGCGACCTGGACATGATCGTGGAAATGCCTCCCAGAAAAACTTACTTTGATTTGGGCATCTTGCATGCCGATCTTCAAGAAACCTTAGGCAGGAATGTAGACCTGCTTTTTGAAGGAACTTTGTTCCATCCTTCCTTCCGAAGTGAAGTCGAGGCGCACCAGATCAGTATTCTTTGAAAACTCCCCGCAATCCCTGGGTTTACGTCGATTATGTCGTCGAAAGCGTGCGTTTTATCCGTCAATATACTTCAACCGTCTCCCGAGAGAAATTTCTAAAAGACCATCAGGTTCAAGACGCGGTGATTCGCCGGTTTCAAGTTATGGGGGATGCCGCCAAGAGCGTCCCTCAGGAATTCAAAAACCGTTTCCCTGAAATTCCATGGAGAGAAATGATGACTCAACGGGACGTGATCGTCCATGACTACTTCGACATCAATTTTGAGCGGCTTTGGGAAACAGTGCAAAACGATCTTCCCAGCTTGGATCAAAAGTTAGCCAAAATCCTTGAACAAAAGCAATAACCAAATCCGACTCCAATCCGACTAAAAGACCCTGAAAATTGATAGAATAATCCGCTATGGATTTAGCGGACATGATGCGTCCCGAAGTGAGGGATTTCGAGCCCTATTTGCCCGGCAAGCCCATCGATGAAGTGCGCCGCGAGTTGGGACTGAAGAAGGTGGTGAAGCTCGCGTCCAACGAGAACGCCCTCGGGACTTCGCCCAAGGCGAAAAAGGCACTCGCAGCAAGCGCGGGGGAATCCTTCCGCTATCCCGAAGGCCCGGGGACGCTTTTGCGGCGCGCCCTGGCCAAAAAACTCGGGGTGAGCGACAAGGAGGTCATCCTCGGAGCGGGTTCGGACGAGATCATCGAGGTCCTGGCCAAGGCATTTTTCAACCGCGAGGACGAGATCATCGTCTCCAAGCACGCTTTCATCCGTTATAAGATGGCCGCGGACTTGATGGGAGCCAGGACCCTCGAAATCCCCATGAGGAACGACAAACATGACCTGCAGGCGATGGCCGCCAGGATCGGGGCCAAGACAAAGGCGATATTCATCGCCAACCCGAACAACCCCACGGGCACTTACAACACGAGATCCGAAGTGGCGGATTTCATCGACGCCTACCGCGCTTCGGCCAGCCCTTCGCGGCCGCCCTTCAACGTCTCCTCGGCGGCCCAGGCGGCGGCGCGCGCGGCGCTCGAAGACCCGGCCCATGTCCGCAAGAGCGCCGCTGTGGCGGCAAAGGGCATGAAGTATCTCACGGGCGAGCTGGATGAACTTAATATCCCCTATCTTCGCTCGATAGGGAATTTCATCCTCATTGACGTCTCGCCCAAAAAGGGCAAGGACGTTTTTGCCGGCCTGCTTAAAAAGGGCGTCGTCGTCCGCGCCATGGACGAATACGGATTCCCCGAGCGCGTGCGCGTGAGCGTGGGACTGCCGCAAGAGAACGCATTCTTCATCAAATGTCTTAAGGAGCTTAATCCATGATCATCACCCTGAAATCAGGCATCAATAAATCCCAGGTCGACTCCATCACCAGGAACATCAGGAAGTTCGGCTTGACGCCGCACGTCTCCCACGGCGCGGTCAAGACCATCATCGGGGTGATCGGGGCTGAAGACAACAGATATAAGGAGCAGATCGAGGCGCTGGAAGGCGTGGAAAGCGTGACGCGCATCCTTAAACCCTACAAGCTCGTGAGCCGGGAATTCCGCAAGGAGAACACCGTCATCGACGTCAAGGGCGTGAAGATCGGCGGCCGGCAGGTGGTCATCATGGCGGGGCCCTGCTCCGTGGACACCAAAGAGAACCTCCTCACCTGCGCCAGGGCCGTCAAGAGATCCGGGGCCCACTTCCTGCGCG
>MGUS01000049.1:0-11502 GCA_001800085.1 Elusimicrobia bacterium RIFCSPLOWO2_01_FULL_60_11
CCAATTCCGCGGGGATACGGGGCGTTACCTCCAATCCTCGCCCGGTAAAGCGAGCTTGAACCTCTTAAGAATGGTCAGGGAGGGGCTTTTCGTCGAGATCAAATCAGCGCTGGCCCTGGCCAAGAAGACGGGCGCTCCTGTCATCCGGGAGGACATCCGGGTGAAATTCGAAGGGAAATTCCTGGATGTGGGACTGAAAGTGATCCCGCTCCATTCGCCGGAACATCCCGCGCATGACTTCCTCGTGCTGTTCGAAGAGCCGCGCCTTCGCCAAAGGAAGCCCGGGAAACGGGAAAGCAAGGTTTCAAAACAGGAGGCCGGGGCCAGCGAGAACAGCAGTCTAAGACACGAGTTGGACATGACCAAGGAATCCCTGCAGTCGACCATCGAGAACCAGGACGTCACCAACGAAGAACTGAAGTCGTCCAATGAGGAGATCCTTTCCAGCAACGAAGAGCTTCAAAGCACGAACGAAGAATTGGAGACGGCCAAAGAGGAACTGCAGTCCACCAATGAAGAGCTCATCACGGCCAACGAAGAAGTGAAGAGCCGGAACTTCGAGCTCATAGAGTCCAACAAAGAACTTGCCTTTCAAAGCAAGGAGAAAGAGAAGCGGGCGGCGGAGTTGATCGTCGCCAACAAGGAACTCGCCTTTCAGAACAAGGAGAAAGAGAAGCGGGCGGCGGAGTTGATCGTCGCCAATAAAGAGCTTGTCTTTCAAAGCAAGGAGAAAGAGAAGCGGGCAGCGGAGCTGGGCGTCGCCAACAAGGAACTCGCCTTTCAGAACAAGGAGAAAGAGAAGCGGGCGGCGGAGCTCGCACAGGCCAACAGCGACCTGGACAATTTGATCAGCAGCGCGAACGTGGCCATCATCATGCTTGGAAGCGACCTGTGCGTCCGGCAATTCACAAAATCCGCGGAAAGGGCGCTCCATATCAAGGCCGCCGACATCGGGCGCCCCGTCAGCCGCCTTGAACTCGACATCCATGTCCCGGACCTCGAGTCCTTGGTCGCCTCCGCCGTCAAGAGCGGCCGCATCAAAGAGCGGGAAGTCCAGAACAAGCAAGGCCATTGGCACAACATCCAGATCCGGCCGTTCAAGACCGGCGAGGACAAGATCGAAGGGGCGCTGATCGTCTATATCGACATCCAGTCCATCAAAGGCGTCGAGAAGCTGACCCGCAGCCTGAGCGAGCTTGAAGCGGCGCGAAAATACAACCAATGGATCGTGGAGAGCGTCCAGATCCCGCTGATCATCCTCGATCACAATCTGCGCATCATCACGGCGAATCCCGCCTTCTATCAGACCTTCAAGGTCTCCGAAGAGAAGACCGAAAAGCAATCCATCTACGACCTGGGCAACGGACAGTGGAACATCCCCAAACTGAAACAGCTTTTGGAGGATATCCTGCCCCAAAGCAAGGTGTTCAACAACTTTCAGGTGGAACATGTCTTTCCGGACCTCGGGCGCCGGATCATGACGCTAAACGCGAGAAGGCTGGAGCACCAGAACCAGATCCTGCTCGCGATCGAGGACATCACGGACCGCAAGAACATCGAGGGGCTTCTCGCCGTGGAAAAAAGGAACCTGGAAAAAGTCAACCATGAGCTGGACCAATTCGTCCACATGGCCAGCCACGACCTGCGTTCTCCTTTGAGGGTCATCTGCTCCTTTGCGGAGATATTGGAAAAAGATTGCCAGGGTAAATTGAATCCGGAGAGCGTGGATTCCCTTAAACACATCATTTTAGGGACGCAAAGGATGAACGAGCTCATCACCGACCTGTTGACGCTCTCAAGGATCACGAAAGTCGAGAATCCCTATGAACCGGTCAATATCGGAGACCTGATCGGATCGGTCAAAAGGCGGCTGCAGGCCGAGATCGAGCGCAGCAACGCGCTCATCACGACCCACGATTCCCTGTCGGCGGTCGTTTGCTGCTTCGACCGCATCAAAATGAGGGAGGTCTTCACGAATTTGATCCATAACGCGATCAAGTATTCTTCCAAACATTCGGGGGACCGGCCCCAAGTGGAGATCGGGATGACCGGACAAAAAGACCACTATGAGTTCTCCGTCAAGGACAACGGGATCGGGATCGATCCGCGGTATCATCAGCAGATCTTCGACATGTTCAAGCGCCTTCACAGCAAAGACCAGTATGAGGGGACGGGGGCCGGGCTCTACATCGTCAAGACCATCGTCGAAGAGCACGGCGGCAGGGTCTGGGTCGAATCCCAGCTGGGTCAAGGCGCCACGTTCTACTTCACCATCCCCAAGGATTTGAAGGCGGGGAATGAGGGTCCGGCGGAAGCGCTTCAGCTTGCCGGAGTCACAGCATAAATGGATATCCTGCTGGTGGACGACTTCGACGGGGATGCCAAGATCACCCTCAGGGTCTTCAATGAAGGAAGGATCAAGCATACATTCCATCGGGCCGTGAACGGGCAGGAAGCCCTGGATTACGTCCACAACCGGGGAGCTTTTGAGGACAAACTAAAATTCCCCGAACCGGATTTCATCTTGATGGACATCCAGATGCCCGTTTTGGACGGACATGAGGCGTTGAAGCAACTCAAAGAGGACCCGCGGTTCGCCCACATCCCGGTGGCGATGCTCACGACTTCGAGCAGCAGAACGGACATCCAGAAAAGCTTCAGTTACGGCGCCGTGAGTTTCATCACCAAGCCGATGATCTACGACGAATTCACCCAGCTTGTCGATAACTTCAACCGGTACTGGCTGACCAGCAGCAAGCTGCCCTGTGCCCATGCGTAGGAACGATCCGGTCCGATTGAAAAGTTATTTATTCTCTATGGCGATGATGTTGTGCGCGGTCCCCGCGTCGGCTAAAGACAATGAACAGTCGACGGGCAACGCGCCTCCGGCCACGGGGAAAAAGGATCTTTACGAACAGAAGGAGTCGACCGAGACATTCGCCCGGGTACGCCTTCCATTGACTCCCTATTCCATCCCCTGGCTGGGCCTGACGATGGGGATCCCTCCCTATTTCAAAGTCACGCTGAATGCCCCCACGGAAGATTTTGACCAGAAGGGCCTGATCTGGCAGATGGACAAGCCCGTCACGGAAAAAAGCAGGGCTTCCGTGGAGCTCTTCCGCGACCTCTACGACCAGAAATTCTTTCAATTGCAGGATTATCTGGACGATGACGACGTCACGCAGTTGTCCGGGAATGGGAATGAGATCAAAGTGACCAAATCCGCCATCCGCGTTTCCGGGATCAAGGCCTTGTCCATAGACATCGTCAGCAAGATCCAGGACAAGGACGCGCCCTATGACGTGCATTATAAATTCGTGTTGTTGCGGCGGGCAGGACATGTGTTCGTGTGGCGGTTGAGCGCCAACGAGCTGGATTACGCGCCCTTGGCTCCCATTTTCAAGCAGTTCATCGCTTCAATCCGGTTCAAGTAGGGGGAAAATAGAGAATAGAAAATAGACCGGTCGCCGCGGCGACCTCTATAAAAAAACCGCCCCTCAACTGACAGGCGGTTTTTTTATTGCGGGGGTTGGATTTGAACCAACGACCTTTGGGTTATGAGCCCAACGAGCTACCGGACTGCTCCACCCCGCCTGAACATCGTAACATACCCTCTCCTTGAAGTCAAATGGGGGCTCGCAAGGGGCTTGCCTCTCTCGCGCGGGGCGCGCACGCTCGTCATTTTTTCTTAGGGAGCTCAAGTTGGGGCGAACATCCTCCTTCGTCGGCTTAGTCGCCCCACATCTCGCTCCAGAGGAGTTAGAACGAAAAAATTCCTCGCTTACGGCGCTACGCGAATGCGTTCGATAGGCAACCCCTTGCTCGCCCTGCCGCGGGCAATTCGCCGCCACCCCTTGCTCGCCGGGACAGCTAATATGGTGTCACAATTTGTGACACCATGGCATTAGCTTACAAATACCCTAACTTTAGGGGTCCTACGACGGGACGGTTTGGATGACGCGGATGGCTTTTTTAAGAGCCCGCGAATGATGTCAAAAAGGGAATGAATATGATGATCATGACCTTCGACCCGTTGTTCCAATTCGTCGAGTTTCTTAAGGATATTCTTGTGTCCGGAAAGCATCTCCCGGATTTTATTGAAAGCCCGCACCACGAATATACTTACTTGGACCGCTCTTTTGGTATTGAGAATGCTCGCGATCATGATTGCCCCATGCTCCGTGAAGGCATAGGGAAGATGTCCGCCCAGGCTTTTTATTGATGGTATCGCAAATTGCGATACCAAGATTTCCGTTTCATTCTTTGTCAATCGGAACATGAAATCTTCCGGGAAACGCTCCTTATTCCTTTTTACCTGTTGCCGGAGCGGTCTAGTTTTCACTCCATAAAGGTCAGCCAAGTCACGGTCCAGCATCACCTTATGCCCCCGTATAATGAAGATTTTGCTCTCGATTCCTTTGTGACTCATGATCTCTTTGTTCATAAATTCCTCCTTTAGTTTTTGCTATCCCAATGATACCGCCAGCCGACCAGCTTGGGGGAGGGGAATTATGTCAACCTGTGTAGAATTGCTGCTCAAAAATCACTTATTTTCAACTTGGAGTGGGGTAGGGGGAAGTGGTATGATTTTAAAATATATCAATGACATCGTGCGAGAAGCATTGAAGTAATGATAGGGGATGTAATAGGATGTCAATAAAACATGTTCCAAGCGTTTTAATAACCACACTCATACTGCTTTGTCCAATTTTTACGACACTGTTATATTCTTCCGAATCAAATGGTATCGCTCACAAATGCAAAGTCATATTTGTACATGGCTATATGGGCGATCCTAACACATGGTTAAATGACCGTACCAATGCATTCTGGCCGGAAATGTTTACGATGGACGAAGACTTAATTGGAATGAATATAGCTGTTAGCACATATGGATATGAAAGTAATAAAAATGACAAAACGGCTCTTCGACTGGACGTTCTTTCAGAAAATTTTCAACACTACCTCAAAGAAATTTCTTACGCGGACAATCCAGAGCAAATATATATAGTTGCGCATAGCTATGGTGGACTTGTTGCAATGGGCGCACTTGACTTGCTCTATGAGAAGGACGAGTCAAAAAAGATATTTGAAAAAGTGAGGGGAATTTTTTTGATAGCAAGTCCCTTTGAGGGGCGCCATATTTCAAAATTGGTAAAAGTTAAATACAAAAACGCACAGATATTTGACACTGATAAGGATGCACTATATTCAAATGGAATCAGAAGAAGATGGAAAAATATATTTAAAAACACGAGGATAAAATGTGACACTAGACCTTCAATTTATTCTTATGGGGAAGGAAAAAGAACATGGGTATGGGGGATTCCTCCCTATTGGGGCAAGTTAGTACCAACGAATTCTATGTTATTGTCTGGGATTGATGAATTTATTGAATTTGAAGACAAAGATCATAATTCAATCGTCAAGCCCGCTGATAATCAAGATGAAGTTTATCGTCGGGTGAAAAATATGATCATTGAAAACGGAAGTGGAAGACGGTCATTAATCTCCAATTCAAGAACAATTTCTGTGTCAATACCAGTTGAAATTACGTCCATGGATACCATGCTGTTTGAGGAGTACTTTAAGCGTCGTTTCTATAATCCGGCAGTTTGGTGGAAAGGTTTATTGTCAACGCGACCACAATTAAAGGAGGCGGTGTATACAGATGAAGTTGATGAGTTATTGGCGGAGCTGATTTTGATGAGCATTGTTGTTGACTATGCCTCAACTTTTTTCTCATATTGGGATATTGAACATATGGAAAAATTGAAATATGCAGACGAAGCAACACATGTCAAGCGAGTATATGGGTCCTCTATAAGAGACGGCAAAAACATCAAAGTTACCGAAATAATGAAATTGATGAATGATATTAATACCTTTGCACGAATCAAAGTAGGGTTTTCTGTCGAAACCGATAATTATGGATTAGACATATATTCTCCTGGTCAAGAACCTCATTACTTTTTCCCGCGAGACGATTTTGATGTATCATTCCCGTTAAAGACTACGCTTTCCTTCTCTAAAATTGGACCTCCCAAGAAGCTATTTATGACGCCAAAAAGTCAGTACGAAAATGTTATGTCTCTTGTAAATCCTTACATGAGTGTGAAAGTTATTATCCGGCCGGCTGGTGTTGGGGCGTTTGGTAAAAGACTAGCAAAGTTTTATGGTGTAAGTTTTTATGATTCCAGGTACATGAACCACAACTATGAAATTGAGGTCCAAGAACAACATGATGAATTGATGGATGATACAAAGGTAATGAAAAGTTATAAGAGATGGTACGACAATTTTTATCAATTAATCAAAAAATATGACTGGAGTGATGTTGTAAATAGTTTTGATGATGCAGAAGATCGCTAGTCAATTATTTTTGCATTTAGTATGATGACCGTCGAAAAATGCTATGTAGTCAGTTGTTAATGTGATCGACTCGTACGTCTCAACTGAAAGTTAATTATAAGGTCAAAATGAAACTGACGCGCAATAGCTGGATTCTGCTGGGCATCCTGGCCTTCGGGGCTTTCGTCAGGTTCTGGGGCATCGGCTGGGGGCTTCCCTATGAATACCAGGCGGAAGAATACAAGATCATCAAGTACGCCTTCCGGATGGGCAGCGGGGACCTGAACCCCCATTTCTTCGAATACCCCTCCCTTTACCTCTACTTCATGCTCTTCCTCTTCGGCCAATACTACCTCGTCGGCCGCCTCTTCGGGCTTTTTGCGACGACCCATGAATTCGCCCTCTCCTTCGTCAAAGACCCCACGCCCTTTTACCTCATGGGCCGCGTCTCGGAAGCCGTCTTCGGGGTGGTCATCCTCTACATCGTTTACAGGATAGGCAAGAGGTTGTTCTCCGAGAACGCGGGGCTCTGCTCCGCCTTGATCGTCGCCGCCCTCCCCAACTTCGTCTACCTGGGCCACATCGTCAAGGGTTACATGGGCATGATCCTGCTCCTCCTCCTGGTCTTCTGGAACATCATCAAAGCGGCCGAGGAAGAGGATAAAAAAGCCTACCTTTGGGCCGGCGCGCTCCTCGGGCTGGCCGTTTCCACAAAGTATACTGCGGCGCCATTCGGCATCGTCATCCCCCTGGCCTATTTTTTCTTCTCCAAAAAGATCCCTTTCAGCACTTTCGTCCTGTCCCTATTGCTGATCCCCGCGCTCTTCATCATGACCACGCCCTATGCCGTGATCACCCCCTCAGAGTTATGGAGGGACTTGGGCGGCAACATCCATGTCTATTCGAAATTCAGCGGCCAAGAGACCTCTCTCTTGTCCCGCTTCGGGCTTATCTTCGAGAGGTTATTCCTCTACATGGGGGATGTGCATGCTCCCGCTCTCTTGGGCGGATTCTGCACCGCCGGGTTCCTCTACTCCATGTTCCGCTGGGAGAAAAAGCATCTCCTGGCCCTCGTCCCCATCGCCGCCTACCTTTTGATGGTGGGGAACTACAACCACCCCGCCGCGGGCTACCTCATCCAGGTCATCCCCATATTCGTCATCTGGGGCGTCCACGGGATCTTCACATTTTGTTCCAGGCAAAGGAACGCCTTGAAGCTCGCCGTTCTGCTTGTCTTCGGGTTCGCGATCGGCTGGAACTGCTGGGAAGGGGTCAGTTACGCCTATTCTTTCACCGTCAAGGACACGCGGACGGAAGCCAAGGAATGGATCGACGCGAACATCCCCGCGGGCAGCAAGATCCTGATCGACTCCAAGGTCGACATGCCGCCTCTCCTGATGAGCTACGCCCAGCTCAAGAAATTCCACGATAAAGCCATTGAGATGAACAACTATAAGAAAGAATACCTTGCCCTCCAGCTCGAGGCCCATCCGGGGGAGGGACACGGCTATGAGATCCTGACCCTCCAGAAAGATTACCGCCAGATCGGCTCCCTTGAACATCAAGTGAAGGACGTTCAGGCTCTCCAAGACCTCCAGCCCGTCAATGGAGACCTTAAAGCATTGAGGAAACAAGGGGTCCAGTATGTGATCTATAATGAAAGCGTGGTGCACGGTAGTGTCCTCAGGCACGATGAGGGAATCGAGGATTTTTACCGTGCCTTAGACAAAGAGGCCATACCTTTGAAAGTTTTCAATCCTCGGTTTCGAATCTATCACGCTGCTACTATCCGCATCTATAAGCTTTGATGTCCGGTCGAACCAAATCCGTTCTCGCCGTCCTTCTGTTCACAGGCCTCTTGATACGTCTCTTAGGCGTCCATTGGGGACTCCCAAGCAAGTCATTGACCCTGGCCAGTTATCATCCGGATGAAGCTTTCGTTTTTCAGTCGTTGGAGAACATTCAAAAGACCCGCTCTCTCAACCCCGGCTGGATCGGCCTGCATTACGGCACTTTCCACTTTTATCTTTCCGGCGTCCTGCTCCTGGCCGCCAAGGTCTTGGGTCTTATATCCCTGGGCTCGCGGGACTGGATGCTTGCGAACCTGGGCGAGGCGGACAAGATGTACCTGGTCATCCGCTATTTTTCCGTCTTCTGCGGGGTCCTCGCCGTCTATGCCGTCTTTCTCTTGGGTCGCAAGGTTGCTGATACGTCCGTCGGCCTTTGGGCCGCGTTCTTCACGGCTTTTTCCCCGATACTCATCGAGATATCCTACTTCGCCAAGCTGGACGCCCTTCTGCCCGCCCTGGTCGCTTTCCTTCTGCTTGTTTCCATGGATTATCTGGAACGGCCCAGCCGCAAGAACCTATGGCTCTGCGGCATCCTGGCCGGCCTTCTGGCTTCGACCCGCTATAACTGCGGGGTGATGCTCTTGGTCCCTGTCTACGCGCTCTGGCAGAACAGGCGCGGTGACTTTCTCAAAAAAACGGCCGTCCTTGCCTCTGCCGCTCTCATCGCTTTCATCCTCACCACGCCCTACGCTCTGTTGGACATCGGCACTTTCATCAAGGGCCTGGACCATATGTGGAACCTCTTTTCGTCCGGCTCCCCGCGGCAGGAATCCCGCCTCATGGGGATCGGCCAGATCCTCTTCACTTTCTTCCCCTTTGCCGCCGGCTGGCCGGCTACTCTCTTGTTTTTCCTGTCCGTGGCCCTTGTCCTCATCAGAAAAATGACCCTTCAGGAAAAGATGCTGGCCCTCTCCTTTGCATCCTTCTTCGTCCTGGTCTCGTTCTCCGGCATCCGCTTCACTTACTACATCATTCCCTTGATGCCCGCCTTCGCGGTGTTCCTGGGTCTGGGATTGAAAACCCTGAGCGAGCGCCTGCCAAGACCCGCGGCCGTGGTCTTGGCGTCGCTTCTCATCCTGGCGCAGGCGGGATACAGCTGGGCCTATTCCAATCTATATTCAGGAGTGAACACTCGGGAAGCTGCGGATGCTTGGATAACCAAGAACATTCCCCAAGGGGAGACCATCGGCATGCTCCGGAGCTATTTTTGGACTCCGGGTCTCCTGCGGCAGAAAAGTCCGCCGTATCGAATGGTCAAAGGCGGTGACGATGATTCCAGCCTCTCGGATGCGCTTTCCAACCTGAGCCGGACGAAGGACCTGCCCGCCTATTTTCTGCTCAGCGACATGGAGACCAACATCCTCAACGGCTTTTCCGGAACCGACCTCTCAATTCCGCAAGACCTCGCGGTCTTCTTGAGCCGCTACGAACGGGTGGCCGCCTTTGAAAGAGAGCCCGAGATATTCGGGGTCGCCGTCTGGAAGCGCACCGCGCCCTTCGACCTGCGCCGCGCCAACCCGGCCTTGTGGCTCTATAAGCTCAAGGACCGCAAATAATGGATTACCGCGATGCCCAGACCGGCACCACGAAGGATTATTTCTGGTTCGAGGCCAAGGACGGCCTGATCGAGGTGCTTTTCGGGAAAGTGAAGGGTCAGGGACCCTTGAAGATCTTGAACCTGGGAGCCGGGACAGGCAGGGACATCGAGATCGTCAGGCGCTTCGGGCAGGTCTATGTTGTGGACATCGACCCGAGGGCCTTGGACCTCATCCCTGACGAGCTTGTGGTGGAAAAGAAGGCGGTCGACGCCCGCTCCCTGCCTTACCCGGACGGGTTCTTCGACCGGGTGGCGGCTTTCGACGTCCTGGAGCACATCGAAAAAGATGAGGAGGCCATCCGTGAGATCCGGCGGGTCCTTAAAAAGGGCGGCTCCTTCATCTTCACCGTGCCTGCCTTCCCGTTCCTTTACAGCGCCCACGACAAGGCGCTCGATCATTTCCGCCGCTACGACAGGAGGGCCCTCGAGGGCCAGTTGAGCGGTTTCGATCTCATCGAGACGGGCTATTGGGTCTGTTCCTTGTTCCCTCTCATCGCGGCTTTCCGGCTCCTCAAACGCAATGACCCGGCTCCCAAGGTGGGACTCCTCCCTCTCCCCCGGGCGGTGGACAGGTTGTTCTTTTACCTTTTGAAGGCCGAGAACCGGCTCATCGAGAAGGGGGTGCATCTGCCGTTCGGGGTGACCCTTTACGGCATCTGCCGGAAACCGTGAGCGCGATAAAAATGTTAATATATTCGCAGATTGCCTCGGCACTTTTATCTTATTCCTTCTATTTTAAGGAAAAGTGCCACGGCAAATACTTAAGAGGTTTTTTGTTGCCGAGGCACTTGTTGCCCTAATGCTATTAGATTAAGGATCAAGTGCCTTGCGGCAAATGCTTAAGAGGTTTTGATGGTTCTGCCGAGGCACTCATTGCCCTGATGCTAGCGAATTAAGGAGTGAGTGCCATGCGGCAAATTCTTACGAGGTTTTTTAAAGGATTTTGCCGAGGTAGCTCAACTGGTAGAGCAATCGCTTCGTAAGCGATAGGTTGTGGGTTCGAGTCCCATCCTCGGCTAGCTCGATTGCGGTCTATTGCTCTATTTTCGATTTTCATGACAGAACATAACGGAAGCAGCGCCAAATCCAAGCTCTTCGACCTCTATTCGAAGGACGGCTACGTCAACGCCTTCCTCCACATCCGCTGGTGGCACGCCTGCCTGGAGAAGGTGGCCGAGCTCGTGCCCAAGAAAGGCACCATCCTGGACCTGGGCTGCGGCTACGGCATCATGTCCAACTACCTGGCCCTGCAGTCCCCCGAGCGCAAGCTCCTGGGGGCGGAGCTCTCCGACCGCAAGGTCAAGTACGCCAGGAAAGGCGTGCCCAACGTCGAGATATTGAACGAGGACATCACCAAGCTCAAGCTTCCGCCCTGCGACGTCATCATGTTCCTGGACGTCCTCCACCACCTGCGCTCTTTTAAGGAGCAGGAGGAGCTTTTGAGATACTGCATCGGCCTGCTCGCGCCGGGGGGGATGCTCCTGGTGAAAGAGATCGACAAAAAACCCCTGTGGAAATTCTTCATCACCGCCTGCGTGGACAATTCCCTGTACCCGGGCGACCGCTTCTACTTCCGCGAAGAGAAGGACATGATGGCTCTTCTGCGGGGCCTGGGGCTCGAGGTGGAATTCCACCCCATCCACCAGGGCAGGCCCCTCTCTCACGTGGTCTACACCGCCCGCAAGAGATGATCCCACTACCTGA
>MGUS01000049.1:11516-15514 GCA_001800085.1 Elusimicrobia bacterium RIFCSPLOWO2_01_FULL_60_11
AGCCGCGCGCGTCCTCCCTGATCCTCCTCGCCGTCCTGCTCGCTTTCTCCGCCTGGATCTATCTCACTCACCTGGGCTGGGGCGTGCCCGGCATGAGGAAGACCCTGAATGTCATGGGTTCCGTGGAAAACCTGGACCGCCTGGTGCCGGAAATGCTGGAACAGCGCCGGAAATACTACGAGATGATGGGGAACCTCTTCGACACCGGCAAGGACGTGCGCCAAGCCCATGACACCCTGACCCACCGCTGGGACCTGCCTTACTTCGAGCCCATTCCGAGGGACGGCGTCCTCGACCGAATGAGAAATTACCTCATCGGCGCCAATGCTTCGGATGAGCAGATCACCCTGGTCGCGATCGGCGGCCTGAACCCCAAAAAACTTGATTTCACCCCGGCCCCGCCCGCTTATTACGGCGTGCTTTATTATTACACGGCCGCGGCCTTCCTGGCCGCGGGCAAGGTGCTGGGCTGGGTCAGCCTTTCTCCCGGCGTGGAATACTATTTCACCCACCCCGATGAGACGCGGAGGGTCTTCATGCTCATCCGTTCCGTGGGAGGCGTCTGCATCATCCTCGCCGTGGCGGCCGTAGCGCTTCTCATGGGCAGGCGCTACGGCGATAGATTCGGCCTGGTCTCGGCGGCCTTCCTGGCGACTTTTCCTCTGATGGTTTTCATGAGCCACATGACCAAAGGCCATCTCTACGGCATGTTCTGGATCGCTCTTTCGCTCGGCATCGCGTTGAAGATATTGAAAAGCGAAAGGCCGTCCGAAGGCCTGGCCCGCCCTTTCATGGCTCTGGGCGTCTGCCTGGGCTTCTCCGCGGGGGGGGTGTTCACGAACGCGGCGGTGGGAGTCCTGATCTTCTTCACTGAATGGGCGGCGCAGGACTGGGATCTTCTCCGTGCCCTTAAAAGCAGGAGATTCTGGATATCATCGGCCTTGTTCCTTCTCGTTTCCTCCGCGGCCAATTTCTATCTTCTTCTCAACCTTTCCGAATTCCGCCGCTACATCCAGTCGAACATATTCTACTTTCCCGCTTTCGTGGAGACGCAGCTGGGCGTCTGGCCGGCCTATCTGAAAGAATTCTTCACCGAGCAGATATCGGTCTTCACCGGGCCATTGATCGCCGCCGGCGTCTGGTACGCCTTCCGGCGTAAGGAAAAATTCATGCAGGCCTGCTCACTCGCCCTGGCCGTGCTTTTCTTTCAGAATCTGATCACCACGCGCCATGCGCCCGTCAATGTCCGCCTCTTTCCCCTGCTGGCCGTCCTTTCGGCCTGGGGGTGGGCATCGCTTTGGGAGGCGGCAAGGGGGCGCATCAGCAAGGGGATTTTGGCGGGTTATCTGGTGCTTGCCCTGGGTACGGCGGCGGTTCAGAGCGTCTACTATTGGACTCTCCACCGCTCTCCCAGCCACCTGGAGCTGGCGGGGGAATGGATCAACCAAAATGTCCCCAAGGGCTCGAGCTTGGCGGTCTGGGGCAACAGCTTTGCCCCGCTGGAATTCCCGCCCATCCAGTTCCTGGAATACAAGATGGTGACCGTCCCGCAAGTCCACTTGATCGATTCCTGGCCGACCCCCATCCCCCTGAAGAAGATGCCCCGCTTCATCGTCCTCTATGACGGCTACGCTCACGGAGCGGCCCGGTACCCCGAAAGCCGCCTGGTCTCCGACAATTATCAGACCCTTCAAGAGTGGGATGAGGGCTGCCCGTTTTTTGAACGGTGGTTCGGCACCGTCTGGGTGCGGGCGGGGAACTGGAGGGTGAAGGTGATGGAAAAGCGGCCCCGCATCTGATATACTGGTATCGACGGAAATGGTGAAATATTCGGTCGTTGTCCCCATCTATAACGAGGAAGACACTCTCCCCGAGCTCTACCGCCGTCTGGAAGCCGTGATGCGCGGTCTGGGAGAGAAACACGAGGTCATATTCGTCAACGACGGCAGCCAGGACCGCTCCCTGCAGATTTTGAAAACCTATGCAGCCAAGAACCCTTCGGTAAAAATAGTGGACCTGTCCCGGAACTTCGGGCTCCAGCCGGCCTATTCGGCCGGCATCGACCACGCCCAAGGCCAGGCCGTCATCCCCATGGACGGGGACCTGCAGGACCCGCCCGAGCTCATCCCGAGGATGATCGAAAAATTGAACGAAGGTTATGACGTGGTCTATACCGTCAAGACCAAGAGGCAGGAGGGTTTTTTGAAGCGTTTCGCTTTCTCCGCTTTCTACAGGATATTGAGAAAGACCTCCAATGTGGACATGCCCCTGGACGCGGGCTCCTTTTCCATCATGAACCGCAAAGTCGCCGACATCTTCAAGTCCCTGCCCGAGAAGAACCGCCTCGTGAGCGGCATCCGCGCCTGGGTGGGCTTCCGCCAGACCGGCATCCATTATGAGAGGGACGCGCGCTATTCCGGGCCTCCGCGCCAGACCTTCTTCCGCCTGATGAGGATGGCCACGGACGGCCTCTTCTCCTTTTCCACCGTCCCCATCCGCATCGCCACGTTCCTGGGGCTCTTCGCGTCGGGACTGGCGCTCCTGGCCATCGTCGTCGTGCTCTACTTGAAGATCTTCACGGACGTCATCCCGGTCTCCGGCTGGGCCTCCACCATGATCGCGGTGATGTTCTTCGGCGGCATCCAGCTCGTGTTCATCGGGGTGCTCGGCGAATACGTCTGCCGCATCTTCGACGAGGTCAAGGACCGCCCGCTCTACCTGGTCAAAGAGACCGTGGGGTTCCGGAAATGATCGGCGCCGCGGCCAAGAGCGTCATCCAGTCGCACTTCGACGACCTGCCGCGCCACCTCATCCTTTTCGTCACCTCCCGCTGCAACCTGAAATGCAAGCAGTGCTTCTACTGGGAGGACATGGACCTGAACCAGGGCAAATTCGACATCAAGATGGAGGAAGTCCGGGCCCTGGCGTCGTCCAAGACCTTTCAAAAACTGATGTGGATGCAGATCGCGGGCGGGGAGCCCTTCATCCGGAAAGACCTGGTGGACATCATCCAGGCGTTCAGCCGTCTTCCCGAACTGCGCTATGTCACCATCCCCACCAACGGCTATTTCATCGACCAGGTCCTGGAGGGCGCCGAAGCCATGGCCAAGGCCTGTCCCAATCAGTTCATCAACATCGACATCTCCATCGATGGCATGCACGAGGCGCACGACCACATCCGGGGCGTCAAGGGCAGTTTCGAGCGCCTCTGCAAGACCTTGTCCCGCCTGCGCGAACTGCGCGAACGCACCCCCAATCTAGGCGTGGGCGTGATCTTGGTGCAGATGTCCCAGAACCAGAAGGAACTGGAACCGCTCCTGGATTACGTCATCCGGGACCTGAGGCCCGACCACGTCGCGCTCAACATGGTGCGCGGCAACCCCCGGGAGAAGATCTCCGGCGAAGGCATCGACATGGACGTCTACGAGCGGCTCTTCCAGCGCATCGAGGACGCGCACGTCTCCGGCGAGCTCAAAGATTTCCGGAGCGGCATGGGTATGTTGAACGTCGCCAAGGATTCGCTCCTCCACGACATCGTCCTGAACACCCGCAAGTCCGGGTTCCAGATGTACTGCAAGGCGGGCACCTTGAGCCTGGTCATCAAGGACGACTGCGGCGTCTACCCCTGCGAGATACTGACCGACAAGATGGGCAACATCCGCGAGCAGTCCATCGACGAGATATGGAACTCCGAAGCCAGCAAAAAGATACGCCATTTCATCAAGGACACCAAATGTTTCTGCACGCACGAGTGCTTCTTCACCTCCAACATCGCTTTCACCCCGTCCACTTATCCCAAGCTTTTCGCCAAGACCGCCGAGCTTTCCTTCAAGCGTGCCCGGGCCCACTGACCCGGCCGCGGGTCCCATCGAGATCTGCGTCATCTTCGCGGATCCCACCTTCTACCTGACCGAACAGGTCCGGGCTTTAAAAGCCCAGACCGACCCCGGTTTCCGCGTCTTATATTGCCCCGATTCAGAGATCCCCGGATCCATCCT
>MGUS01000049.1:15524-16695 GCA_001800085.1 Elusimicrobia bacterium RIFCSPLOWO2_01_FULL_60_11
CTCCCCGATTCCAAATGGGTCGCCTACATGGACGACGACGCTTTCCCGCCCGCGGACTGGATGGCGAATCTGAAGGCCCGCCTGAAGCAGGACCCCGGACTGGAAATATTGGGCGGACCGAGCATCGCGCCGCTTGAGGCGGGCTGGAAGGAAAAAGCCGTGGGCCTCGCGCGGGAATCCTTTCTGGGGTTCGGCAAGCGCTCGCGCTGGTCCCGCCCCATCAAGAAGGCGGAGACGGTGCGGGAACTGCCCACCTCCAACCTGGTCATCCGCCGCAGCTGTTTCGAGCTGGCGGACGCTTTTTTCAACGAGAACATGCCCATCGGGGAGGACATGGAATGGTGCCGCCGCATGGGAAGCAGGCACGGCAAGGTCATCTGGATGTTCCCCGAACTGTTCATCTACAACCATTCCCGGCCGCTTTTCGGCCCTTCGTTCCTGCAGTTCTTCCGCTACGGCCACCACCGCATGGAGATCGCCCTGTCGCAAAGGCCGCTCAATGCCTCCGAGCTTTTCGTCGCCCTGCCCCCGCTGGGGTTCACCGTCCTTCCCGTCCTGGTCCTGTTCCTGCCGTCCCTTGTCCTGACGCTTTTGGCCGTCTACTTCGCCTGGATCCTCGCCGAAGGGCTGGGCCGCGGCAAATCCATCCAAGACCATCTGTTGAGGTTCCTGTCCATCCCTTTTCTCCACATCTCCTATGGCTCGGGACTCTGGGCCCGTCTTTTGGGCGGGGGGAAGATGGACCTCAAAACCTACGTCCGCCCTGAGACGAGGAACCCTTGACTTCCGTCGACGCTTCCCTTATAATGGAAAAAGTGTCTACCCTCAACGTCACCCTTGTCCGAGGCCCCCTGGTCGCGCCCCAAGGGAGTTTCAACAACGAACCCGTGCCCGCCATCGGCCTGGCCTATCTGGCCAGTTCTTTGCGCCAAGCAGGGTTCAATGTGAAGGGCATCGACGCCACGGGGGAGGATCTGGAGCGCATCGTCCCCATCCCCGGCACCCTCCGCCAGTACAACGGCATCGGCATCGAAGAGATCATCGAGCGGGTGCCCCGCGGCACCGATGTCATCGGCGTCACCATCATGTTCTCCTTTGAGTGGACTTTTTATAAGAAACTGATCGACGCTTTGAAGAAGGCCTTCCCCTCCGCCGTCCTGGTGGTGGGCGG
>MGUS01000049.1:16722-18759 GCA_001800085.1 Elusimicrobia bacterium RIFCSPLOWO2_01_FULL_60_11
GTTTGAGGCACTGCCCCGCCATCGACTACATCGTCATGGGCGAGGGGGAAGACACCATCGTCGAATTCTGCGCCAAGCTGGCGAACAAGCAGGATGTCAAGGACACGGCCGGCCTCGCTTTTCTGCGCGAAGGGCAGTTCGTCCAGACCCTTCCGAGACAGCGCATCAAGGACGTGGACAGCATCCCCTTCCCGGCCTGGGACCTTCTTCCCATCGAAGTGTACCTCAACAACGCGGTCAGCTTCGGGGCGAGTTTCGGCCGCAACATGCCGATGCTGGCGTCCCGCGGCTGCCCTTACCAGTGCACCTTCTGCTCCAACCCCCAGATGTGGACGACCCGCTACATGACGCGCTCTCCGGACAAGGTGCTCGAGGAGATCAAGCTTTATCAGAAGAAGTACAACATCACCGGGCTCCAATTCTACGACTTGACGGCCATCGTCCGCAAGGACTGGATCGTGGAGTTCTGCAACAAGAAGCTGGAGCAGAACGTGGACCTGGAATGGAGCCTGCCTTCCGGCACGCGCAGCGAGGCCCTGGACGAAGAAGCGCTCTCCCTGCTGGCCAGGACCAACTGCAAGTACCTGGTCTACGCCCCGGAGTCCGGCTCTCCCGAAACGCTCAAGCTCATCAAGAAGAAGATCAACCTCGACCGCATGAAGCATTCCGTCCAGACCGCCATCGACTGCGGCATCGTGGTGCGCGCCAACCTCATCATGGGGTTCCCGCACGAGACGAGGTGGAACATGTACGAGACCCTGAAGCTGCAGCTCCAGTTCGCCTGGATGGGCGTGGACGAAGCCCCCATCTTCCCTTTTTCGCCCTACCCCGGCTCGGAGCTGTTCGATGACCTGACGAAGAAAGGGGAGATCAAGTTGAACGACGAATACTTCGACACCCTCGCTTCCCTCTCCCCGGGCAAGTTCGCCCTCCCCAAATTCTCCGTCTCCGATCACGTGAGCAAACTCGAGCTCCACGTCTACCGCGTCTTCGGGTTCTTCTTTTTCTACGTCCTCTCCTATCTGCTCCATCCCGTCCGTTTCCTCCGGTCTTTCAGGAACATCCTCTTCTCGGAAAAGAGCAGCACGGTGTTCGAGCAGAGGATCAAGGACCGCCTGCGCCGCATCAAGCACGCCGCGTAAATCCCGCATGAAGATCCTCCTCCTCCAGCAGATGTTCGAGAACACGAACCCGGGCTACATGCCCAAGTTCGCGCAGCAGGACCGCGCGGACACGGTCAAATATCCGCCGCTCGGCCTCCTCTATTGCGCGGCCATGCTCAAAGCCAACGGATACGACGACGTCACCGTGCGCGACGCCGACGCCGACGGCACGACCGCTGAACAAGTCTTGAAGGAGATCGCTGCGGACCCGCCGGACCTGGTGGCTATCCCCGCTTTCACCAATGCTTTCTTCGACGTCCACAAGATCGCCATCGGCATCAAGAAGATAAATCCCAAGACTCACGTCTGCATCGCGGGGCCCCATGTGAAGCTTTTCAGGTCCCAGACCCTGGCGCTTCCCGAGATCGATTCCACCATCTCGGGCGACGGAGAGGCGCCATTTCTGCGCCTCGTGCAGGTTCTGGACGGCAAGGCGGACCCTCATTTCCCGGGGCTCTCCGTGAAGACCCCCCAGGGACTGGTCGAATCAACGGAATCCTACGCCCTGGAGAACATCGACTCCCTCCCCTTCCCGCGGCGCCAGGACTTGGACATCACCCGCTACCACAGCATCGTCTCCTCCCACAAGTTCATGACCACCATGATCAGCATGCGCGGCTGCCCGCACCAATGCACTTTCTGCGCCATCGACAGGAACGTCAAGATGCGGAGCGCGGAGAGCGTGGTGGCGGAGATGGTGGAGATCTCGAGGCTGGGCATCAACGAGATCCATTTTGTGGACGAGACCCTGAACCTCTCCCGCCAGCGCCTCATCAACATCTGCAAGGGCATCATCGCTTCCGGCATCAAGGTGGAGTTCAGCATCCGCTGCAGGGTCAAGCCCTTCGACGACGAGATGATGCGGCTCTTGAAG
>MGUS01000049.1:18768-19842 GCA_001800085.1 Elusimicrobia bacterium RIFCSPLOWO2_01_FULL_60_11
TGTATGAGGATATTCTTCGGCATCGAATCGGGGACGCAAAAGACCCTGGACCGCATGAAGAAGCACATCACCCTACAGGACATCGAGGAGACCATCGCCCTGGTCCGCAAGCACAAGCTCGAGTGGGTGGGTTTTTTCATCCTGGCCTTCGAGGGCGAGACCTACGAGGACACCCGCGCGACCATCGAGTTCGCCAAGCGTCTCAATCCCAACTTCGCCCAGTTCACCATCTTCACGCCCGTGCCCGGGGCCCCGATGTATGTGGAGGCCATGAAGGACAAGTCCTACAAGCCCGAGATCTACAACGATTTCACGGCGGACCCGACGAAAGGCGACGAGTATGCCTGGTGGGAGACCTCGCTCCCCAAAGAAACGGTCGCCAAGCTCATGGAGGACGCCTACCGCGAATTTTATTTCCGCCCCTCCTACATCCTGCGCAACCTCATGACCGTGAAATCCTTCACGGAATTCAGCGAACAGCTGCGCATCGGGGTCAATCTTTTCGCGAGCGTCTTCAAATAGAACCCACGGTCCCCCGGCCCCTCGTCCTCTTCTTCTCCATCGCCGCGGCGCTGTTCATCTACGCGGTGAGCTTCCACTCCCCCATCGTCATGGACCAGGGCATCCTGCTCGACCGGACTTGGCGCATCTACAGCGGACAGGTCCCTTACCGCGACTTCTTCTGCATCACTCCCCCGCTCACCTACATGACCCAGGCCCTCGTCTTCAAACTCTTCTCGCCGGCCGTTCTCTGGATGAAGGTGTCTCTGGCGGTCCAGATGGGGCTGCTCACTCTGGTCGCGGGGCTGCTCTTGAGCCGGATCTTTCAGGTGAAGGCGCGGTTCCTCTGGCTGCTCCTGCCCCTCACCATCGCCTGGCTTCCGGCCACGACCCTTATGTTCCCCTGGTACGACGTGGACAGCGTCTTCTGGGGCTACATCGCCCTCTTTTTCCTGGGGGAGGCCTTTGTAGAAGGGGAAAAGGCCTGGGCCGTCATCCTCGCCGGCATCTGCGCGGGCTTGAGTTTCCTGAGCAAGCAGAACGTGGGCGCGGCCAGTTGGATCGGCGGGGGTA
>MGUS01000049.1:19855-21559 GCA_001800085.1 Elusimicrobia bacterium RIFCSPLOWO2_01_FULL_60_11
TCTATCTCCATATGAACGGAGCGCTCCCGCAGGCCTTGAACTGGATATTCGTGCGCTCCACGGACCGTCTGGGGGGGCAGTCCACCGTCGCGCTCACGCTCGAGTCCCTCCGCCGCATCGCGGTCGGCGGAACTAACCATTTTGTCAAACTTCTTCTAGTCGTTTACGCCTGCGCCCTGTGGTCAGCGTTCAAGGACAGGGATGAAGCCCCGCCGTCGGGCCGCCTCCGCCTCTCGGCTCTGGCTTACGCCGCCGTCATCCTGGGCTTTTCCATGCTCCAGGACGGCGGCTTCCGCTACCCCGATTTCCAGGTCTACCTGCCCTTATTCATGGCGGTGCTCCTCCTTGGGGTCAGGTCCCTTCGGGACCAGACCCCAATTAAGAAGCCGCTTCTCGCCGCGCTCCTCTCCCTCTGCGCTGCCATGACCGTTTGGAGCGGGGTCATACGCTGGCGCCAGGCCCCCATCACTCAATTATGTTTCACCCCCGATAATCCACGGCTCAAAGGAATGTATCTACGCGATGAAGACCATGGATTCGTTCAGGGTCTTTTGGAATTCGAGAAGTCCATCCCCAAGACGGAAGGCATCTTCGTGTTCCCGGACCCCCTCTTCTTCTATTTTGCGACCGAGCGGATGTCTCCCGTGCCCGCGGTCCCTTTTCTGAAATTCTCCTGGGATTTGAGACCGGAAGAGCGGGCCCTCATCCCCCGGTGGCTGGAGGACAAGAAAGTGGAATGGGCCGTCATAGGACAGGAAACTTCCTACGATTCCGGGTATCTGCGCTTCGGGCGGGAGGAAACCTGGAAAGAGGCCGTCAAGAAGGGGCTCGTGATGGGGACGCGGGGGGATTACCCCGATCTTGAACGCTATTTGGACCGCAATTTCAAAGAAGTCACCGGTCCCAAAGGTTTTTGGACCCTGAAAAGGCGCCGGTGAACCGCCGCCTCCTCTTCATCCTGACATTCCTGTTCATCTGGACGCTCACCACCCATTCCAAGACGTCCGGGGACGGCGACGAGCCGCACTACATGATGATCGCCCATTCCCTCATTTTCGACCGCGACCTGGACCTCTCCAACAATTATGCCGACAAGAGCATCGTCATCTCCGACGGCAACCTGGAGGAGCGCCACGGGATGCCCGGCCGCGGCGGACGCTTTTATCCGACGCACGACCCGGGCATGCCGCTCCTCTTCGCGCCCTATTACGGCGCCGCTTACCTTTTGAGCGCGCGTTTGGCCGAGGGATTGCCGGAAGGTCTCCTGCGCGCGTCCAAACTGAACCGCTGGGGGCTCTTGAGAGCTTTCATGAGCATGGCCATGATCGGCCTTTCCGGCCTTCTGGCCGTCCAGATATTCGATCTCTGCCTTCATTTCACCGGCAAGAAGGAGCTTTCATTCTACTGGGCCTTGTTGACGGTCTGTTCCCCGCCGATCCTCTCCTTTTCCTATCTTTTCTTCACCGAGCTCCTGAGCGCCCTGCTCGCGGTCTACTCGTACCGAAAACTCACTCTCGACGATTCCCCCGAGCCGCGGCGTTTTGCTGCGGCGGGGTTCTGGACTTCTTTCCTCTTCTTCATCCATGTCAAGAACATCGGCATCGTCATCGCGCTTGCCGTCATCGCGCTTTACCGCTTGAGGTCGGCCAAGGATGCCGCCCGATCGGCCTGGGCCTGGCTCGCCGCGTTCGGGCTCGTGCTGGC
>MGUS01000049.1:21569-24426 GCA_001800085.1 Elusimicrobia bacterium RIFCSPLOWO2_01_FULL_60_11
CCTTGCGCACCGCGGTCAATTACGGCATGTGGGGAACGCTCCTTTCGGCGCCGCAGACCCATGCGGCCTTCAACGGCTGGTCCGTCTGGAGCCAGATGGTCTGCCGCGTCTTCGGCCTCCTTCTGGACCAGGAAGCGGGGCTTTTCGTCTATGGGCCCATGTATGTCCTGGCCCTCCCCGCCTTTTACGTCCTTTGGAGGTCGTCGAAAGCCCGCTTCGCCGAGCTTCTTCTCCCTTTCGCCCTGACCTACGGGCTCATCGTGTCTTTTCCTCTTTGGACCTGGCACGGCTGGACCGGTTTCTGGTCCCCGGCATGCCGGTACCTGGTGCCGGCCGTCCCCTTCCTTTCCCTGGCCGCGGTCTTCCTGCTGAAGGACCTGGCGCGGGCGCCCCTGGCCCTCAAATCGCTCCTGGGCCTTCAAGTCCTCCTGGATTTCTTCTTCTGGCAGTTCCCCAAGCTCCTCTGGAACGACGGGGACGGCATTGCCGCTTTCGCGGCATTCCGTTTCCTCCCTTCCTGGAACGGATTCTCGCTCCGCTCCCTGTTCCTTTCCGGCGTTCTGGCGGCGCTTTTGGCCGCGGGGAGCATGCTATTCATAAGGATTGACAAAATAGGGGATAACTGTTAGATTTGGGTTGCTGTTCGCCGAGAATGGAGCCGTCGTGAAAGACAGGCGCCGTTCTCGTTTTTTTTGTAAGGAGGAGTTTTTGAAGCGACTCATCACCCTGTCCGCTGTTCTGGCCTTCCAACTCCTGGCCGCCGGCCGCCTTCACGCGGTCTGGCAGTTCTCCAACAGCGGCACCGCCAATAGTCTGAACGGCGTATTTTTTGTCGATTCCAGCACGGGCTGGGCCGTGGGGGCGTCGGGAACCATCATCAAGACGGCGGACGCGGGCTCCACCTGGTCGGCCCAGACGAGCGGAGCGGTCTCGACCCTCCATGACGCGCAGTTTTCTGGGACTTCCACCGGCATTGCCGTGGGCGCCGGCGGGCTGATTTTGAGGACCACGGATGCCGTCACATGGCAGACCATGACCAACAACGTGTCGGCCAGCGATCTTTTAGCTGCTTCCTGGTCAGTTTCGACGGGAACGGTTTGGGCCGTGGGAGAATCAGGAACGATATTGGTGTCAACGAATTCCGGGAACAAGTGGGATGATGGTGATCCCGGTAACGGAGCCCCCTCTCTCAGATTGCGGGCTGTATACTTTGTCAACGCCTCAACAGGCTGGATCGTGGGAGATTCCGGGACTTACCTTCGCACGGGTAACGGAGGGAACACCTGGGCCGCGATCAGCGCGGGAGGGACATCCCAAGATTTGAAGGACGTTTTCTTCGTGGATTCCAGCACGGGGTTCATCGCGGGGGACAACGGCATCATCTTGAAATCCACCGACTGCGGCTCCACTTGGGGCTCCCGCATCAGCACCGCCACGGATTTCAACGCGGTCCATTTTGTGACCAACTCCTTGGGCTGGGCGGTGGGCGAGGCGGGCATCGTCGTCGCCTCCACGGACAGCGGCAACAGCTTTTATTCCGAGACCAGCAGCGCGGCCGCGGCCTTGAACGACGTCTTTTTCGTGACTTCGACCCTGGGTTTCGCCGTGGGGGATTCGGGCCTGGTCATCAAGAGCGTCCCCGCGTCCTCCCTGGTGCCCGTCACGTCCAGCACGGGGGCGGTGGAGCAGCAGGGGGACCTCACCCCGCTGAACAACCTCATCGACCCCTCCATCGGGCAGTTCACCACCCTCCAATACCTTTTCAAGAAGGCCGGTCGCGTGACGATAAAGATCTATACCATGCAGGGCCGGCTTGTGAAGACCCTGCTGGATGAGTACAAGACGGACGGGGTCTACCAGGACGTGATCTGGGGCGGCAGGAACGAGAACGGGGAAACGGTGGCTTCCGGCATCTATCTGGCCCACATCGAGGCGCCGAATTTTTCGTCGAGCAAGAAGATCGCGGTGATCCGGTGAGAAGAGCCCTTGGTCTGGCCTTCTGCTTCGCGCTCGGCTTGCAGCGCCTTTGGGCGGGGACGGGCGCCACGGCGGCGGGTTTCCTTCAGGAAGATATGAATGCCCGGATGGTGGGAATTGGCGGGGCATTTTCCGCCGCGGCCCAGGGGACGGAAGCCATCTTCACCAATCCCGCGGGCATCGTTCGAGCGCGCCGGCCCGAAGTCAACACATCCTACGCTACCGCCCAGAACCAGAGCCATCATGCCCTGCTCCTCTATGCGCATCCCTTCGAATTGGGCGGCGTCCGGGCCTCCGTGGGAGGCGCCTTCAACTATTACAGCGCTGGAAGGATCGACATCTACACCTCGAACGGATACTCCCAGACCCTGAAGGCCGAAGAGGGCCTGGAGGCCGGGCTCTCCCTGAGCATCCAACCCCTATCCATGCTCTCCATCGGCATCACTCCGAAGTTCATCCGGTCCAAGCTTGTGGAGCAGTACACGGCCAGCGGATACGGAGTGGATATGGGGGTCATGGCTTACCTGTTCCCTCAGTTCGGCGACCGCCTGGTGCTGGGCGGGGCCGTTCAGAACCTGGGGACCAAGCTCAAATACCGCGCAGCTGAAAGCGACCTGCCGCAGACGATGTCCTTCGGCATCGCGGGCATCCCCTGGGACAGCCCTTCCGCCGGCTCCCTGCTCCTCACGGTCCAGGGGGACCGGGCCAAAGGAGAGGACCCCCGCTACCGCCTGGGCTACGAATACGCCTTCGGGCGGCACTCGGCCCGCGCGTTCTTCCTAAGAGGCGGCGTCCGCCTGCGCGCGGACGACGAGTTCAGCATGGGCATCGGCTTCCGCGAAAAGAGCATCTCCTTCGACTACGCTTTCTTGAGCAACGG
>MGUS01000050.1:0-2263 GCA_001800085.1 Elusimicrobia bacterium RIFCSPLOWO2_01_FULL_60_11
TGGACTCGTGCACGATGAAGAACCAGAGCGCGAAGGTGACGGCGACGGCCAGCACCTTTTCCGTGAAATTCTTGAGCATCAAGTCATGCCAGGGCCTGGCTTCCGGACCCGGGCTGGTCTCGCGCAGGAACTGCTCGATGAGGAGCGTGAGCTGTTCCGGGTCGCCGATGACCTCGATGTCGCCGTTGCGCGCGGCCGAGATGGTGCCGCGCTCTTCGGAGACGATCAAGGTGAGGGCGTCGGTCAGTTCCGCCATGCCCAGGGCGGCGGCGTGGCGCGTGCCCCCTTTTCCGAGCTTCTTGAAATCCTTGGAGAGCGGCAGGTGGCAGGAGAACTGGAGGATGTGGCCCTGCTCGATCACCACGGCTCCGTCATGGCCCATGGAGTGGGGGTCGAAGATGCTCTTTAAGATCTCCTCGCTCAACTCGCCGTTCAAGTCGGTGCCGCCGTCCAAGTGGCGGTGGATGGGGTCCTTGCCGGTGAGCACGATCAAGGCCCCGATGCGCTCCTCCGCCATGTCCCTCAAGGAGCGGGTCAGGATCTCGCTCTCCTTGCGGGCCATGTGGAGCACGCGCTTCCTGCGGAAATCCCGCAGGACGCTCCAGGCCGCGATGCGCTCGAAGAAATGCTTGAGCTCCTCTTGAAAGATGACGATGATGGCGATGAGGATGACCGCGAAGAAATCCCGGAAAACGGAGGCGGTGAGTTCCAGATTGAACTGCCGCGCCAGGGCGTAGACGATGCCCACGATGAAGATGCCCCGCAGGACGAACGCGGCCTTGGTGCGCTTGAGCAGCACCAGCCCCAGATAGATCAGGATGGACATGAACAGGATGTCCAGGAGTCCGGACGGCCCTATCTCTCTCAGTATGTCCCATGCTTTCACGGCATCGTTCCTCCCTACCCTGGAAATTCTACAATATTACTGTTGTAGAATACCTCTGGAGGTGCGCCCATGAATTACTACGAATCCAAGGACCTGTCCCGCTTCGGCGAGATCGGGAAGTTCGCCCCCGGCCTGGCCAAGAAGTTCTTCGATTACTACAACGAAGCGACGGGCAAGGACGGGGCGCTCACCAAGCGGGAAAAAGCCCTCATCGCCCTGGCCGTGTCCCACGTCAAGCAGTGCCCTTACTGCATCGACGCCTACACGACGCAGTGCCTGGAGACCGGTTCCAACCCCGAGCAGATGACCGAAGCGGTGCACGTGGCGGCCGTGATGGAAGCCGGCATGACCCTGGTGCACGCCGTCCAGATGCACAATGTCCTGGAGAAAGCGGGGGTCTGAATCTTGACGGGGATCTCATTCCACCGGAAACTTAAAGACCACGGGCTGGAACTCGCGCCCGTCTCGGTCGAAACCCTGCAGGTCAACGTCGGCAAACTCTGCAACCAGGCCTGCCGCCACTGCCATGTGGACGCCTCCCCCCTGCGCACGGAGCAGATGAGCCGCCTGACGGTGGATCTCTGCCTCCGCATCCTGCGGGAGAATCCGCGGATCAAAAACCTCGACATCACGGGCGGGGCCCCGGAGCTGAACCCTCATTTCGATTATTTTGTGGCGGAAGCCAGCGGACTGGGCAAGCGCGTCATGGTGCGCCACAACCTGACCGTGATCTTCGACGGCAATCCCCAGACGAAAGAATCCAAGGGCCACCTGCCGGAATTCTTCGCCCGCCACCGGGTGGAAGTGATCTCCTCGCTGCCCTACTATCAGGAATATTTCACCGACAAACAGAGGGGCAAAGGCGTGTTCAACAAGAGCGTCGAAGCCGTCAAACTCCTGAACGCGCAGGGTTACGGGCGGGAGGGGAGCGGCCTCACGCTCAACCTGGTCTACAACCCCGTGGGGGCTTATCTCCCCGCCGCTCAGGCAGGGCTCGAAACCGATTTCAGGCGGGAGCTTTCACGCAAGCATGGGATATTTTTCAACAAGCTCTACGCCATCACCAACATGCCCATCAACCGGTTCAAACAGGACCTGGAAAGATCGGGAGGATACGAGGATTACATGGAGAAACTCGTGAACGCCTTCAACCCGGCCGCGGCGGAAGGCGTGATGTGCCGCAGCCTGGTCAGCGTGGGCTACGATGGCAAGGTCTACGACTGCGACTTCAACCAGATGCTGGAGATGCAGGCGGCTAACGGGGAGTCGTTTACAGTCCATAATTTTGATATAAATAAGCTGATGAACCGCGCCATCGCCTTTGATTCCCACTGCTTTGGCTGCACCGCGGGAGCCGGCTCCAGCTGCGGGGGGGAG
>MGUS01000050.1:2324-5739 GCA_001800085.1 Elusimicrobia bacterium RIFCSPLOWO2_01_FULL_60_11
CCTGGCCATCCAGGGCTATGACGTGACCGAAGCCGTGGACGGCGAGGATGCCATCCGGAAGATCCGCCTCATCAAGCCCGACCTCATCCTCACGGACGTGCAGATGCCCAATGCCAACGGCTACCAGGTGTGCCAGGCGATCAAGAGCGACCCCGCCTTGAAGCGCATCCCCATCCTTGTCCTCACCGTGCTGGACAGCAACGAAGAGCGCGTCAAGGGGCTCGACGCCGGGGCTGACGATTTCATCAACAAGCCCTTCAACCCGCCCGAACTCCTGGCGCGCGTGCGGGCGTTCCTGCGCACCAAAGCCCTGCACGATGAACTGGAACGCAGCTATGCCAAGCTCAAAGTCCTGGAGACCTTGCGGGACGCGTTCACCGGCATGATCATCCACGACCTGAAATCCCCCTTGAACGCCATTTCCGGGAGCATCCAGGTGTCCGTGGAGAGCTTGGAAGCGAGCAATATCGTCACGCCGGACGAGATCCACCTTCTGCGCAACGCCGAAGACAGCTGCAAGCACATGATGGACCTGCTGAGCGACATCCTGGACGTGAGCCGCATGGAACAGAGGGAATTCCCCCTTCATAAGGAGCGCGCTTCGCTCCACAGGCTCATCCTGAAATGCCTGGAGCTTTTGGAGCCGCTCCGCATGAAATACAACATCCAATTCAAGCAGGACATCGACCCCGGCGTCCCCGATGTCATGGCGGACCCGGTCATCATCGGCCGCGTGCTCGCCAACATCATCTCCAACAGCTTCAAGTTCACGCCGAAGAACGGGACCATCACGGTCTCCTTGAAAAATGTGGATAAGGAAGCAGAGATCGCCATTCAGGACACCGGCACCGGCATCCCGGAGAAGGATCTGGAGAGGGTCTTTGAGAAGTTCTACCAGGGCGACGACTTGACGGCCACGCGCAAGGGCCAGGGGGTGGGGCTCACTTTCTGCAAGATGGCGGTGGAAGCCCATGGGGGCCGCATCTGGGCCGAGAGCGACGGCAAGCAGGGGAGCAGGTTCGTCATCAGATTGCCGCTGTGACCTTGCCGCTCAATGGGCGGCTTTCTTCGCTTGTTCCACCGTCTTAATAATCCTATCCAACTCCCTTTCCAACTCCTTGTCCGGGGCTGAATACCTCCAGGCCTTCACCACGCTCAACATGGCGCCGCTGCCGTAGAGTTTTACGATGACGTCTCCGGCTATTTGATGTCCTGGGTTCATGCCCATACTAGTTGCCTCCTCGCCTGATTTTATTTTTATAATAAATAATACTTGTTCATCTTACTTGTGATAATCCTATCTTCCTGTAATGGTTTTAAAATCTCAAGAACCTCGCTGTCTGTTAATCCAATCCTTAGATAATGATCGATATACTTTTTCACAAGTGCGATGTCAGCACCGCTCTTCTTATTCTCTCTAAGTGCTACAAGTGCTATCCTCTCCAAATCTTCTTTACTCATGGTTAAGTTTTATGGGGATTATATTATTTTTTTCCAACATGCCTTTCTCCATCTTATAAAACTCACTTCTCACAGCTCTATTTGGATCAATCCCAATATCAAAAAACTCAGTTCCCTTTTTGATTTCACGAGTCATCATTTTACGGTTGTTCGTCAACCAATTTTCCTCTATTTTAGACGTAGGTTTATAATACTTTGCGCCAATTTTATTCGCAGCAGGCATAACTCTATCAGACATATTTTCCCCAATCACAAGTTTTCTGGGTGATTTTACAACATTTACTACATTCTCCGTGGCACTTGCCGGCCCTGACCCCCATGCACTGGTAAGAATAGTAAATGTAGCGTCAGAAGTATCTTTGGTCCACAGTGACGATAAGGAACCCAAAGCCCCATATGCAATTTTACCGGCGGTTCCCGACTCATTGTATTTATCCGCATACCACCCGGCGCTTTTTTCGCCCTGTGCTTCCCCCATGTCCACCCACCCGATGATGGGAATCGTTAAATCTGAGCTGTTGTGGACTTGATTGCTCGTCTTGTCTCCCATCGCCTCCCCTATCCTGTCTGCATAGGTAGGGGTCATCAAAGCATAATCACTTCCCAACCCAATTTCATTGCCGTTATATCCGTTCTCGCTTGACCAGGCCCTTGATAGTTTGTCACCGCCCCGCTCCGCGTCATTCTCACCATGCCCATTGATCTTGTGACCTACTTCATGGCCCAACACATGGAGCATGTCGGAAGTGTCACGGAGGTTTGTATTGAAGGCATTGATCAGCACATTTGGACTGTTATTGTCACTTCTTCCTTTATAGATGTCCGCTTTTGCGTAAACAGACACTTTAACCGGACTTGCGCCGGTTTGCACGGTCACATAATCCACATAGCCCTGCATGGCTTTTTGGTAGACCGCTGTTCCATATCCATCTTTATTGTTCAGAACTTCGGCCAGCTCAGGGCGGTCTTTCTGAAAATCCAGCGTTGCCTGGCGGAAATCCGTTGCGGCATCATAATCCAATACAAGATTAACGTCATCTTTGTATGCGTTCTCAACGGCCCGCTTGAGATCTCCTCCTGCATCCCCCACCCTTTTCCCCGCTCGCACGGCGTTTTCCGGCAGGCCTGTGAACGTTTCTTTCATTTCCATGAGCTTTTTACCGGCCGCATCGATCAATCCGTCATTGACCACATCTGCGATCAGTTTGTTTGAAATGCTCACATCGATGTCCAGCCCCCCGGTCTGCTCGTCCTTGGTCACATTTTGAGTGCGCTTGATGTCGCGGTTGGGCAGAAACACGTCCATGGGGTGGTCCTTGACCACGATGTTCCCCTCTCCCAGCGTCGCCAGGGTGACGCCTTCCTTGCTGCGCCCGCCATAAGCGGCGCTCAAGTCCGTGTCGCCTGATTTGGAAAGCCCCACTCCCAACCCGTATTTCCAGTGGCTCGATTCTAAACTGTCTTTGAGATCCTCGTAGTTGAGGCGGTCGACCGTGATGTTCATGTTCTCTCCGTCCTTCCCGTCGCTGCGCTCGTGGGCGATCACGGCCCCCGCCAGGTTCAGCTCCTTGGCCTTGATGTCCACGCTCTCGGTCCCGATGATGCTGCTGGGCGAACGCGTCCAGCGCTCGTCCGACCTGGACTCGCCGATTGAAAACCCCACTTTTTCTCCGCCGAGAGCGATGGAATATTCTTTTGTCCCCGATTCTTCCCTGTCCTGCTTGGAAGCCAGGGTCAAGTTCCCCCCGATCCCGGTCATGTCGACCTTTTGGGCCCTGACGTTGACGCCCAGAAGATCCGTGTTCCCTCCCGATTCGACCTTGACCGTCCCGTGCGTGGCGTTGATGACCGAATTATTCTGCGTCACTTGAGAACTCAACGCTTCGCTTTGGGATAGGGACATGCCCGGGAGGAAATTGCCTTTGGATGACGCCAGTATGATCTTAAGGGTCTC
>MGUS01000050.1:5768-6007 GCA_001800085.1 Elusimicrobia bacterium RIFCSPLOWO2_01_FULL_60_11
TGTCTTCTGATGACTCCACCCTTACATCGCGGCCGGCTTTCAGAAGCAGGTCGCCGCCGTCCGCGATGAGGTCCACGCCTTTTGCCGCGATGTCCCTGTTGGCCGCGATCTCCATGTCCGTGGACTGGAGACGGCTCCCGATCTCCCTGGCATTCTCTTGGGTGGTGGAATTCGTTTCCTTTTCAAGCTTGACCGAAAAGTCGGTATAGAACCCGAACGTCCCCGCCGTCGCCGCGCTT
>MGUS01000050.1:6026-6701 GCA_001800085.1 Elusimicrobia bacterium RIFCSPLOWO2_01_FULL_60_11
CGACCTTGCCGGCCGAAACGGCCACATTCACCTGTTTCATCGGTCCACCGGTCTCTGCGCCGGCGGCCTCCTTCGCGGACCGGACCGCATCGTGCGCCGCGAACCCCGTTTCAATCCAGGAATTCCCGATGGACTGGGTGAACGTATTCTTAAATTCGGACTTTCTTTCGGTCACGGTCTCGCTTTCCTTGGCGGTCATCAGGTTGACGTCATTCCCGGCTTCGATGCTGACTTTGCCCCCGGCATAGAGGTTGGAACTGACCAGGTTGGCGTCATGTCCGGAGCGGATGCTGACCCCCCCGCCGGACGAAAGCTCCGATTGCTTCACGGTGACGCGGGAGGTGTCCTTCTCTGTCTCCGCCCCTGTCTGAGACCAATTCATGTCCAAGCTCGAGCGGTTCACGCCCACGCTGAAACCGCCAAAACCGGTTTCGCTATGGCCTTCCTTGCGCGTGAACGACTCCCGGCCCGCGGTGATGTTCACGTCCCCATCGGATTCAAGGAATACGTCCCCTCCGGCCTTGAGCCGCGAGGCGGAGACCAGGATCTCCTTCCTCCCCGAGAGCTCCATGCTCTGATCGGTCGTGATGTCCGAAGACCTCGATTTCGATTCGAGGGTCCCCGATGCGCTCCGTTCCGTCTTGGTCGCGACCTTCCCGGCGCCCATGGATGCGA
>MGUS01000050.1:6716-6828 GCA_001800085.1 Elusimicrobia bacterium RIFCSPLOWO2_01_FULL_60_11
CGGCATACCCCGCGCCTGCCGCCAGGACGCCTCCCGCGGCTCCGGCAAGCCCGGCTACGAAGCCGCTAACGGCCGCGCCCGCGGCCACGCCCGCATAGTCCGGCTTGATCTC
>MGUS01000050.1:6851-14533 GCA_001800085.1 Elusimicrobia bacterium RIFCSPLOWO2_01_FULL_60_11
GGATTTCCTCTTTAGTCCCGATCAAGAGCTTGCCCTCGCCCAGAGCGGACAGGTTCCTGGATTTGAGCTTGCTTGAGATGATGTTGATGTCTCCCGCGGAAACGAGGGTCAGGTCGTCGCCGAACTTCAGGTTGGAGGCGGCCTCATGGGTGTGATAACTTTCGTTCTCCCTGATCTCCCCCCTCTCGGCCATCGCTCCGGTCTGCAGCCCGGCAAGCGCCCCCACGGGCCCCCCGGTCAAAAGCCCCGTCACCGTCCCCAGAGCCATGGCCGCGGGGTCGAATCCGTTCGTTTCTTTGTGGTAAGAATAGTTCGAATCGCTCTCGGTGGCGGAAAGGATGTTGAGTTGTCCGCCGGCGGTCATGGTTCCGCTTCCTCCCGCCGAGATGTCCGAACCTGTGATATTTGTGTTCCCGCCTGAAATGGACGTGAAATCGCTTCCTGCTTTCAGAGAGGCGGAGTCATTCTTGGTCTTCTCGCTGCTGTTGACGGAGACCTCGGAGCTCATCAGGCGCTCACGCGTCCGCGCCGTATAAGTGAATTTGCGATCCTGCACCGAAGCCACCGTGAGAGCCCCCTTGCTCTCAAGCTCCATCGAGTCGCCCGCGTCCAGGTTTCCGCCGATGACGGTAATGTCCTTGCCCGATCGTATCTGTATGTCTCCGCCCGCGGAGGCGCCCGCTAAAACGTGGCGGGTAGAGTCTTCCTCATGCTCGTAAGAACCGTCTTCCATGCCCTTCAAAACATGAAAGTGGGAATCCAGGCGATCCGCGACGATGTTGACGTCATTCCCAGCCGACAGGCCCAGGTCACCGACCGCTTGAAGACCGCTCCCGAGTATGTTCACATCTTTGCCTGCCGAAATGACCGCGCTCCCGCCCGCCTCGATCGTTCCATGGGCGGCGATCTTGTCATTCCAATAATGGTCGATCCCTTTCCTGACCTTGAGGTTGGCGCTCGTGACGCTCCCCTGAGCATCCAGGAGCATGTCCTTCCCCGCGGAGATTTTTCCCGCATCGTTCAGGATGTCCCCGCCCGCGATGAGCGCCATGCCGCCTTTTGCAACGATGTCCGACCGCAGGTTCTTGATGTCTTTTTCGGCATCCACCCGAAGGGACTGTCCGCCCTCCATCCCGCCCGAATTCACCACATCGCCCCGGGACCGGATGGAAACCATATCTCCCTGCATGAGCGCCTCGGGGTTTTTCAGGTTGTCCCGCGTGGCCCGGGCCAGATAGATCTGAGGCACCAGCACCTTTTGCGTCTTGCCGTTGACCGTCACCTCCGTCTCAACCAGCCACACGATGTCGCTCTTTAAGGCCATGATCTGCGCCGCGCTCAAGGCGCTGCCCACGCTCAATTGATGGTCTTTGAATTCCTCGAAAGCGTTGTTATAGAGCGTCTCGAGCTGGTCGAGAGCGCTCCCCACCCCCTGTTCCAGATACACCCTGCCCGTGGCCTCCCGGATGCTTCTTTCGATCAACTTGGCCTGGAAATGGTCGTCCCCCAGGAGTTTGGCGTCGGTGTGGGGGTTGTACCCGATGCGGTCCAGGAAGTATTGGGAACCCTTCAAACCGTCGATGCTGGTATACTGGCTGCGGCTCTCTATGACATAGCGGCCACCAGGGTTTTTGGACAGCCCAAAAAGAGCCGAAAGATTGAACAGGGAATCGTCCGATATCGAGACGGGGGACTTGACCGCGGCATAGGCAGCTTGAGCCGTTTTGGGTTCGAAAGCGATCACCCGCGCAGGAGAACCGGGGATATCGCTTCCCTGAGACGTCATTTCCGGTACCGAAGCGGACAAGATCTCCTCCGCCGGGAGCATCTCGATCCCTACAGTGGGGATGATGCCCGTTTGGCGGACCGACTCCAGATTGGCGGAACTGACGGCCTTCTGATGCGGAATCGCGGGACTTCCGTTGGAAACCTGGCCGCTGCTTTCTACGGTCAGGTTCCCGCCGGCGTAGAGGACGGGCCTGAAGTCGGGAACGATGTCCGCGGCATAATAATCCGTATGATCATAAATGACATGCAGGCCAGATCCCACATAATGACGATTCATATAAACGCGCGCCAGATTCCCGACCGTGACCTTGTAATCCTCATTGTTCACTCCGCCACCGTTGAGGGTCAGGTTCCGGCCCGCGGAAAGGGAGCTGGCGTGATTCAGGACCTCCGCCCCGTAGACCGCCAAGTCCCGTCCGGCAGTAATGAAAGCGGGCTGGGCTTTCAGGCCGCTGCGGGCCTGGTCCTCATAAACCAACCTTAGAAATTCGTCCCCGGGGTCCCCCACCCGGACTGTCTCGATCCAATAGCTGCCGTAGTCGTAACTGCGGTTGTTCAACACCCTGCTTTTGATCGTGACGTCTCGGTCCGCCTCGATCACCGCGGGAGTATAGCCGGCTCCGAACGCTATGGAATTGTTCTCCACTGAATCGCTTTTGTTTCCCTGGGCGTCTTTTTGGAGGGTGATGTCCCCCATGGAGAGGATCTCCCCGCCCGAGTTGACGATGTTGTTTCCGTAAATGCTCGTGTCTCCCCTTGAAAGGATCAAAGCATTGCCCTCCAGCCCCTGGTCCGATGCTCTGCGGTCATTGAGAAACCTGTACTCCGCCGCGAGGACCAAGTTTCCCCCGGTTTCTATGGAGCCGTAGTTGGTGATGTTCTGCGCGCTGATGGCCGTGCTCCCGTCCGATCGGATGCCATGATGGTTGATAAAATCCAGGCCGGCCGTGATGTCTGTCCGGCCGCCCGTGGCCAGATCGATCGCGTTGGTGATATTTTTATCCCCCCGGATCGCCAGGTCACCGTGGGTCACGATCTGCCCGGTCAGGTCCAGGTCCTGCCTGACGGTCAGCTGTGTATCTCCAAAAGACAGAAGTTTACCGTTGTTCCACAGAGCATTCGAATCGAGCGCGATTCCCGTTGCAGAATCCCCCCTTTGCCCCGCCGTGATGGTCCCGTTATTGCGGATGTCCGAACCGGCGGTCAAATTGACCTTCCTTTCGGCCTGAATGTCGGTTCCGTTGGTGATGCTTCCATTGCCGGATATATTCATATCACCCTGTGAAAATATCTGCCCCGCTAAATCAAGGTCCTGATTGACGGACATATCGATCCCGCCATGAGAAAGAAGATTCCCGGATTGGCCGTTATGGACTGCATCGGCCTCTATCCGGATTCCGGTAGTCGCATCCCCGGCCTTGTCCGCGGTGCCTGCGGTGAGCGTCCTTTGATTGGTGAAGTTTCTTGAAGCCGTGAGAGTCAGCTTCCCATCTGCGTGGAGTTCGGCATTGTTGAGAACGCTGCCGGTATTGAGGGTGATGTCCTTCAAAGCCGCCATCTCTCCACCGGCAAAGACCATGTTCTCGGATGCCGTCAAATCGGCGTTACCGTAAGAGAGGACTTTCCCGGTCGGGTCATTGGTGAAAACCGCTGCGGCCAGAGCCAGATCATTCCCCGCCAGAAGCACGCCCCTGTTCACAATGCCCATATCCGCCGCAACCGCCAGATTGCGCCCCGATCGGACATTGGTTTGATTCGTTAAGTTTCCCTTCCCGACAATTTGGATGTCCCCGCCCGCTACCACCTCTCCTACGGCCAGGTTCACATCACCACCTGCGGCGATGTTCAGGTTCCCATGCGCGGCGGTTTCTCCTCCGGACACATCCACATCCCCGTTCGCATTCATATCCAGGTCTCCGAACGCGACGATGCTCCCATTCCCGCCGTTGCTGATGGCATCCGCTGAAAGAACGGCATTGCCGCCTGCCCGGATTTCCGCCTTGTTTGAAAGCCCGCCCTTCGCGTCCATGTTCAAATCCCGGCCGGCGGCCAGCTGCCCGCTCTCGATATCAATGCCGCCGCTTACGGAGATATCTACAGTTCCATATGAAAGGAGTCGGCCATTCTCCAGGTTGGCAAGCGACCCCGCCTGGATCTGGAGTCCGATCTGCGGGTCCGCTTCGTTCTCCTTTGTCCCCGCCAGGACAACGCCCTGGTTAAGGAACTCCCTTCCGGCCTCGAATGCCGCATGCCTGCCGGACTGGATAACAGCCTCGTTGGTGAAGCTGCCTCCGCTTGTGAACCGCATGTCCCCGCCCGCGGCCGCCTCCCCCCCTTCAAAATCAGAGTCCTCGATGATGTCCATGTCCAGGTTCCCATTGGAAACGATTTTCCCGTTCTCGCGGTTCTTCAATGAATGCGCCGAAATGGCCGCGTTTCCCCCTGACAGAATTTGAGCGTTGTTTGAAAGCGCCCCCCCTGTCCTGAGGCTTAAATCATGGTTCGCCAGAACTTTTCCGCCCTCAAGTTCAATGTCCTTGCCGGCCGACAGGTCTGCATTTCCTCCCGCCATCAGAGCAGAATCGTTGGAAACAGAACCTTGAGCTTGGAGGATCACATTTCGGCCGGCCGTCAGCTCCGCGCCGTTTGAGAACGATCCTTGGGCCTGTACGCTTATGTCGCCAATTGCAAGCACTTGCCCGTCGGCCAGTTCCACATCCTGACCCGCCGTCATCTCCACGTCTCCGTTCGATAAGAGTTTCCCGCCCTGGTGGGTGATCGACCGGTCCGATTTCAGGGTGATTTTGTCCCCGGCCTGAAGTTGAGCGGAATTCAAGATGTCTCCTTTGGCATCGACCGCGAGACTGTGTTGAGCGGCGACCTCTCCGGCCGCAAAAACAGCGCCTTGGCCTGCGGTGATCTTGACATCGGTCCCGGCCGCAATCGTTCCTTCGTTCTGTAACCTTTGGACAGCCGCAAGGGCCACATTTTGCCCTGCTTCAACCTCGGCCTTGTTCTCGATGTTCCCGCCCGCGGAGACATCGACGCTTTCCAGCGCGATTATCCTGCCGCTGTTCAGGGCAGCATCATGCCCCGCAGATATGTCCACACCATGATGGGAACTGATGTCCGCTTGGTTCGAAACGCCTCCCCCGGCACGGATATCAACGTCCTCTTGCGCCTGGATGACCGCTTGATTCAGGAAATCCCCGCCGGCGTTGATGCGGACATCGGCTCCGGCAGACACGGTCCCGTTATCAAGCTTGATGCCGCCTGCCGCTTCCAGCGCCACGTCATTTTCAGCCGCGGCATAGCCCGTCTGCTCGATTGCCGAACCTTTGGAGCGGACGGCGACAGACCCTGTTTCCGACGCAACTCCCGCATAGACGATCTTTCCATCGGCGGTCACTTCCAAATCCTGCCGGCTGGCCAGTTGACCGCCCAGGTTGACGCCCACGCCCTGCTCTGTGCTCACCAGAGTGATGCGCCCCGCCGCGATGCCGCCCAAAAGCACGCTGTCCACGCTCAAAGCGGGGGCGTTCGCATCCGTCAAATCGCCCGATGTAAGTTCACCCGTTTTAGCGTCATAATACCGGTTGCCCGTCTTGAGGTTCAGCTCATTGGCGTGGATCTCGGCATTTACTTTTGCGGCCCGCGTAATGATCTCGAAGAAATCTACGTTCCCAGCGTTCAATCCGGCTCCTTCTATATTCACCTGCCCTGCGGGATCCATGTGCAGGCCCATGAAATCGCCGTTCCGCATCTCCGGCCTGCCCGTTCCCAACAGGACTCTGGGAGTGTTGATGAACTCGCAGCCATTGCAGGTGATGCCGTTCGGATTGGCCAGGATGTATTCCGCTGCCCGCCCATGGATCTCGGTGGCGCCCAGGAGCCGGCTCTCCCGAGTGCTGGTGACTTCATTCAAGATGACCCGCGCGCCTTCCTGTCCGGGGATCAGGTTCGGGTTGGCGTAGACGGCTCCTCCTAATAAGGAATTGTCCATCCGGCTGCTGTTGTTCATGATGGCGCCTTCGGAGCCTACATTGAAATCCTGGTAGCGGTTGTGCGACACCCCCGCGCCGGAAGGCGGGGCGATGTTGACGAGAGGCACGCCGTTCTGGGCCCGGTCCACGCCTGTTCGGGTGCTGCCGTCCGCGGCGATGTCCCCGGCGGACGTGCCCACGGATGAACCCATCGCTTCGGTAAATGCCGCCGAAGGAAGGACCATGCTGATGCTGACTGCCGCAGCGATTGCCTTCTTAATCAGGACGATTCTCATAACAGCCCCCTTATAACAGCTTCAAACTGAGCGTCGCATATATTTCCTGCGAGATACCGATGAAATCCTCCGTATGAACGGACTGTGAATAGGTGACGTCTCCGTTCAGATACTTCCCGTTAAATCTCAAACCCGTCGCCCATCCGGTCAGGAACGCTTTTCCTTGACCGAAGTTGGCTTCCTGGCCTCCGAAATGCTTCACCAGCCCGGCGTCAAAGCCGGCGAACCATTCCGTCTCGCGAATAGTGGTGTTGATGCCCAAGTTCTCTGTCAAGAATCCTGGAAGGGCAAGAGTCAGTTCATTGGCGGCATAAACCCCCTGGTCACCGTAGGCGGAGCGTTCCTTAAAACCGCGCACCGAATAGGCGTCCCCGATGACGATCTGTTCGGAGGAATAGAGGGGAGCGAACGCGTATTGCCCTTCGAAAAAACTTTTGAATCGAACACTCCGGCCCAGCGCCTGGAACGCCTTCATGTAGTTCAAGCTGAATTCAGCCTTTTCAAATTGCGCTCTCGGAGTGAACGGCGTGAGCGGACCTTCGTCCCCTTTGGCGTCCAATAAGTCCAAGCCCCGGTGATACGCCGCCTGCGCGTTGAAGTATCCCAGGCGACTCACGAAACTGTGGTTCAGTCCGCATTTGATCACGGTGAGCTTGCGGCTGCCCACTTCGCTTTTGACGTCCTCGATGAAGCTTTCCGTGTTCTTCAAGTTCAGCTGGACCCAAAGTGATGCGGTCTGGCTCCTTCCCCTGAATAGGCTCCGTTCGATCCTGTAGTTCTGGTGCAGGCCCTTGCCGCTGTTGCGGATGCGCTCGTTCGTGCCGAATATGACGGTTGAATAGTCCGACTGGACGATGTTGCCGCTCATGTTCCAATAACCGAACGGAATGCCAGCGCTCGCGTAGACGCTCTGGGACCGCTTGTCGCTCTCGGCCTTCTTGGCGCTCTGGGAATAGCTCACCAGCCAGCTGTCGTTGAGTTTCAGCAGGTCGTCCTGCTCCACGCTCATGCGGACGTTGTAGAGACCCGTGGAGTCCTGCCCTGAATTGTCCGCCGCGGTCTTCACGCGCACCTGGCTCTGTCCCCCGTGGTCGGTCAGAAGGATCCTGGAAGTCCCTTCGTCGTTCCCGGGATATATCTTCATGGTGATATTCTTGCTGGAAAGGCGGTTCATCTGGGAAAGACCCTGTTCGATGTCCCTCAGATTCAAGATCCCGTTCTTGAAACCCGCAAAAGCGCTCAGGACCTGGGACTTGTCGAATACGCTCAAGGAATTCCTGGAGTTCTCATCGAACTCGAACCCCTCCAGCCGGCCTTCGAGGATGTGGACATCTACGGCGCCCGAAGAGATGTCCTGCGGCGCGATGACCGCGCGGGAGGTGATGTAGCCCCGCCTCACGCATTCGTTTGTGAGGGTGCGGAGGATCAGGTTCAGGGCTCCCGGCTCGGCACACAGCCCCAGATACTTGCGGGTCAGTTTCTTCGCCTTTCTTTGGGAGAGAATGGGATTTTTGTCCACCCGAATCTCCTTGATCTTGCGGCAGGGGTTGTAGTCCGCGGCAAGACCCGCCGGAGGACAGGCCCGGAAAAGGACCAGGCTGACGACCCAAAAATA
>MGUS01000050.1:14592-16228 GCA_001800085.1 Elusimicrobia bacterium RIFCSPLOWO2_01_FULL_60_11
CTGCGCCATCCGCCACCTTCTGGACATAGATCTTCTGCTTGGATGCCCACTTTTTCTGCGCCTTGGCCAGGCTGTTCAGGGTGGCCTTCAGTTCCTTTTCCGCTTTCCTGACGGATATCCCCCGGGGTTTGAAAAGATCGATCAAAACAGTCAAGTTCTCCGCGCGCTCCTCCAGAGACGCTCCGCTGTCCTTTTTGGACCAATATTCCTCGAGCCGCATCGCGTATATATTCCTTAAAACATCTTCCTCCTTCTGCCAGGCCGGGAAGGCCGATTTTAGGCTCTGCGCTTGAGCCAAGCCCGCCTCCGCCTGATTTTGACGGAGCTCGATTTCCTGGCGTGTCCGCTGGATGGCACGGCGAAGGTTCCACAACCCCGCTTTCGATTTTCTGTTCGGAGCGGTCTGCCCGAATAGAAATGACAAGGTGATGCGGTGGCTGCTCTGAACCCCCTCGAACCGGTCTTGAGCAACGGGACAGGAAAGACCGTAGTCGATCTGGAGAACCTGCATCCTAAAGGATGCGCCCGCATGAATTTGCTTGGTCATCCCCGGCCCGAAAGTGAAGGCCCCTCGCAGAGCGGTATCGGCCTTCACAAAACGACGGGAGATGAACCACTTTTCTCCGGCTAGAGCGGCGGTCATGTCCCGCCCGGAGAGGTCGGATGACTTCACCGCGTTCACCTGTGCGGCCAGGGAAATTGAGTGGTGCCTGAATGAAATGCTGGAACGGATGGTTTCTTTGTTCAGATATGAAACCGCTTGGTCCGGCCCGTTCAGCCCGTTGGCCATCACTCCGATGTTCCAGCGTGTTCCAAGGCGGCACATCAGGCCGGCATCCAAGCCCAAAGTCGAAGGGATCTCTCCAATTTGAACTGATTTTTTGGCCGATTCATCCAGCCGACGGTTTAAATAGCGGAATGCCGCTCCCACTGACCACCTGCCGATGATGTGCCTGCCGTACCCCAGTGCGATCATTTGCTCGCGGTAAAGTCCCTGCTCCGAAACATCCCGCCAAGATACCGCCATGCCGCCGATGCGCGGGCTGATGGGCACACCGAAGTCAATCGACCAATCGGCGACACCCTTACCGGGCCGGATGCCGTCATTCAAGTATCCATAATTGGAAGTGATCGAATTTTGAACAATATCGGCCATGCTGGCGGGGTTGTAATGAAGGGAATTAACATCGTCCGCCAGAGCGGTGAGAGCGCCGCCCATTCCCGCGTCATGCGCGCTCATGGCTATTTCCCTGGCGGCTCCAAAGTTTGGAAAGGCCATGGTGTTAAAGACGGATATGACTGCGGTGGCAATGTATGCTGACTTCATTTTGTCCTTCATGATTTCATTTTATCCATCCGTTTGAACCCCGTGTTGGCCTAATTATGTCAACCTGTGTAGAATTTTGGTACACTGTTCCCATGCTGAAGCTCGACGAGAAGGCGGTGCTTGACCGTCTCAAAACTCTGAAAGGTTGGTCCCTCGAGAAGGGCCAGCTCCATAAACTCTTCGTCTTCAAGGACTTTCCGGAGGCGGTGAGATTCGTCGATAGCGTAGCCGCCATCGCCGAATCCATGGACCACCACCCCGACATCGACATCCGCTACAAGAAAGTGACCTTGAGCGTCATGACCCACA
>MGUS01000051.1:0-1264 GCA_001800085.1 Elusimicrobia bacterium RIFCSPLOWO2_01_FULL_60_11
CGACGCGCCCCGGACTTCGACGGCCTCCGGGACTTCGCCTCCCGTCCGCTCCGCGAGCCACTTGCGGAGCGGCGTGAAGAGCGTCACCCGCACGGCCGGCCCTTCGGCTTCGCTCAGGGCAGGCGCGGCGGCGGGGCGGCTCAGAGATTCCCGCGCGGGCCCGGAGGGCTGGGTGTAGAGCCATTCAAGGACGATCCTTCCCCTGGAATGGTTCGCGATGTGCAGCCCATAACTGCCGTCGTCAAGACGGTCGACGCGGACCGTGAAGTGAGGGGATTCAAGGCCCTCCAAATCATATTTGATGTCCCCCGATTCCCTGCCGACCTTGAACTCTTTGAAGAATTCTATCCTCTCCGCTCCGCCGTAAAGCACCGCGGGCGCTTTGACGAACGGATAAACGCTGTTCAATGCGTTCTTTTCAAAGGCTATCGTGAACGGATTCCCGTTTGCTATCAGAGAAGCGTCCCATGAGATCTTGCGGGTGACTTCGGCGCCGGGCTGGACCAGGGCCAGACGATTGGCGGAGTTCCAGGCCAGCGCCCCCGTTTGAGGCGAGTCGACCCGCAGGAGGCCCCGCTTGGCGGCCTCCAACGCGTCATCCAGGGGGATCTCGTCATTGAATCTTCCATACCTGCCGGCCTGCATATTGTGCACCGTGACGGTCTTTTCTTGAGCGTACATGGCCTGCCCCAAAGCGATCCACAGATCGGAGTCGATGCCCGAAAGTTCCGGGCGAGGCGGAGCGGGCGCGGCCGATGACTTTTCTCCCGCCTTGGAATCCAGGGCAAGGGAGAGGTCATGAAGATATTCCTTGAGCATGCCTTTGAATGAGGGGCCTTCTTGGAATCTCTTGGTGAGTTTGGCGTCCACTGAGGTCCTCCCGGCTATTAACCGCTCCGCCTGGCCGGGGATTTCGGAAAGTTCCCGGTTGATGCGGGCGGACACGGCGACAACCTTGTCCTCCCGGTTTGGCAAAGTGTAGACCTCGCCGCCCGCGATCGCTTCCAAGATAACAGCAATGTCATGGCGCCAATCGGCGGGGATATCCTTGTTCTGCGGCAGGACAAGATACTCGAGTCCCGCGTGGATGAGGCCGGCCAGATTCTGCGGTTCGTCCATATGGCCGTCCAATTCACTGATATAGAGCGTGATGACGCCCGTCCCATTCTCGCTCCCCGGTTCCTCTACCGTGTGGAAACCCCAGGTATGGGATCCTTCGAATTCCTGGAGCCCTCCCCCGACGATCGAAACGACCTTGTATCGG
>MGUS01000051.1:1282-1636 GCA_001800085.1 Elusimicrobia bacterium RIFCSPLOWO2_01_FULL_60_11
ACGGCCTCGCTGCGGGGAGCGCGAAGAACAAGGATGAGATCGAAGAGAAACTCATAGACTTTCCGGCCAAGACGCCGATACAGAAGGATGGATGCCTTATTCTCTTCCGATTTGTAAAGCTTTAGAAGATGCTCTCCCGCGGCAACGAGTTCGACGGGCTCCACCGGCCTTAAGCGCTCTTCCGCCTCGAGTTTTTTGGACAGTCGCTCCGCCTGCCCGGGCGCGAGGCCTTTCCTGCTCACCGATTTCTGCCCGGTCTCCCTTCTTGCGTCCGGCGAATCCAGGAGGGCCAGGCCGCGGATGCCGCGCTCCCGCTCGGGTATTTCGGACACCTTGAGCGTCAGTTCATTTCCC
>MGUS01000051.1:1650-2323 GCA_001800085.1 Elusimicrobia bacterium RIFCSPLOWO2_01_FULL_60_11
GCCGATCACGACTTCCAGCACACCATATTTTTTGGCTTCCTCAAGAATGGGGCCGGCAACGAGCTCGGCAATGTCGTCCCATCGATTCAATTTCTTCAGGGACTGATAGCGCAGCTCGAGGGTCTCATTGCCGCTCTGGCGCGAGCTGAATTCAAGGGACTTCGCCGTCGTTCCTTGAGCCAGGGCGGCGCTCAAGCCCGTGCCGAAATTGAGATAAAAGAAAGGATCCGGACCGTGCTGTTCAGCCGCGGCGGCGGGGACCAGGTCGTTGACGACCCGTACGGAAATGCGGCGGCCCAGGCGCCGGCTCAACCGCCGCTCCAATTCGTCGCGCAGGTGAACGCCAGTGAGAGCCAGGTTATTGGCCAGTTCCACATAGCCGTCCTCCCGCACGATGCCGGGAGTAGCCAGCCGGACCGAGGTCATCTTCCGCGGCGCGTGCTCTTGCAGGTGGATGATGAAGTTTTCGATGGTCCGCAGAAGCTTCTCCGACCCTTCGTCCTTGGCGGGCATCATATCCCATCCCTTCACGGACGGCTTTCCCGAAGGCCCAATCCACCCGCCGCGGATGTTCGTCCCCCCGAGCTCCACCAGGATCGCGGCCGTGGAAGGGCCGGCGTCTTGCGGCTCATCCAACATCTTCCGGCGCACGGCAAGGAGCGAGGCGTGCAGG
>MGUS01000051.1:2360-10141 GCA_001800085.1 Elusimicrobia bacterium RIFCSPLOWO2_01_FULL_60_11
TCCGCGCCGAAGGCATGGACCATGGCCATGAGGAGCAGGGTGTGGTCGCCCACGGACCATACTTCCTCGGCCTTCAGGCCGCGGTCCACAGGGCCCTTGCGGGGCAGGTCCTGTGAAAAGAGCGGCGCCCAGCGGGCGTGTCCCAACCCGAAGGATATACCGCCCAACGCCTGTCTGAAACTTCCGTCCTGCAGGGACTTCAAAATGGGCCGGAGCATGGAATCGTCCAACCGCGTGTTCAGCGTCGAAATATCGCGCCGGACCCGCTCCAGCGACCGGCCGAGATGGCCCGGCATCTCCGTTCCCTCGGACCGAGCAACGGACAAATAGGGCAGACGCCTCGCAAAAGCGGATTTCGAGGTCCGCACCCAGTCGTTGTACCTGGCGTGCAGCAGGACATTCGCCAGGAGCCCGATGAGGACGGGCATGACCATGCGGGGTGCGTCGACAGGCAAGGAGAGAGAGTGAGAGACCCACGCAAAGAAAAGGGCAGGGGCGAACATCGCCTCTGCCAGGACAAACCCCGCCAACCCGATGAATATCTTTTCCTTCCATGACCTTCCCTTGTGGACCCCGGCGAAAACAAAGGACGAAGCCAGCGCCATGACCGCATGATGGAAAAGTTCGTTATATTCCAGCGGCACGTCTATGAAATAAGCGGCGTAGGGGATAAGGGACGGAATGAGCCAGTTCCAAGCCATGTTATTGCCGGAGAGCCGTAAAAATTCTTTCATCCTTTCGCGGCGCGAGAGGCCGCCCGCCTTGAACGAGCCGTATGTCGCGGACGGCAATGTGACCGCCGCCATCCACAGAACATAAATCCCGCCCGTTCCGAAGAACCAGTTCAAAAGCAACGGCGCCTGGAACATCCATTCCCATTTGTGCGCCCGCTCGATGTCCTCATTTCCAAGGAAGACGGAGGCATGCTTGCCATTCCCATTGCCTTTGGACAATTCGTAAAGTTTCGTGAAGATCGACCGCGCGCTCTCTGTGTTCTCCCGGCGCTGTTCTTCCCACTCCTCATCTTCGGGAGGCACATTGGACTTCTTGTGGTAGCGCGCCCGGGTGAGGGTCTGGCTGAAGTTGCCGATCAGGATCAACTGCTCCCGCATGCGGCTCAGGGCCACGTTCAGGCGGTTCGGGTTGATCAGGAACCCGATCTGTCCCCGGGGATTGCTCCGCACCATGGAGACGATGACGACGTCGTTCTCATGGCCCTGGAAGCTGTCCACCGTGGCCACGAGCATGGGAAGGGAACCGAGCTCTTTGAGCCCGATCATCGGGCTGTCTTTGGGCGGCTCCAGGGAAATGGGGCTCAACCCCTTGAGCGATCTGGCCGCTCCGCGGCGGTCGCCCGCCGCGATCTGCTCTACGATCTGAGAGATCCTGTGCTTATACGCCGGGCCCGCCAAGATATCCATGTCGGACTCCAATTTGGCAAGTTCGGCCGAGCTCAGCGCGTTGTCATGCGCCAACTCATCGAGCGCCGCCCGCACGCGCAAAACGGCATGGACCGCGTCCACCTGCGCCTGGTAAAAAGTGATCACGTTGATCTGCCGCGGAGCGAAGCGGTACTGGCCGTCCTTTTTCTGCGCGAGCACCCGGTCGATCTCCTGCACGACTTTTTGGACTTCCAGGAGGTTGCGCCACGATGTGGACTGTGGATTGGGGTGCGTCTCGGTCCCTTTCACGTTCCGCAGGACATACGTGAGTCCCGGAAGGAACCGCGGATCCTTGGCCGGGTCGGGCTTGATGAAGCTGTAGAATATCTTCACGATCTTCTCCACCAGCCAGGGGTGGGACCGGCGGTTCACGTCCAAACTGACCCGTTCGAACCCGCCGTTGGGGGACTTAAAGACGGTCTCGAAAGGAGAGACCATGACGGCCGCCAGGTGCGTCCGGCTGTAGAGGGCCTTGCGGGCTTCGGATCTTCCCAATTCTTCAAAGGCCTCATCCACCTCCTCCTGGGTGAACCCGACGGGCTTGAGCTGGACATGGTCCCCGATCTGGGCGAATTGTTTCGCCAGCTTGATGGGCAGCAGGGTTTCCGCCAGAGTGGCGCGGCCGGACTCCTCCATCAGCACGAGGTCGAACTGCTTGAAGAACCCGTTGTCCTTCATGTCGTGATCCATGGAAGCGCCGTTGTTGGTGCCCAGCACGATGACGCACTGCCCGTCGATGAACTTGTGGTGGGCTTCATTCAAGAGGCGTTTCTTCTGCGCCCATACCGGCCTGACCCTCGGATCGATTTTATCCTCTTCATTGCCCACGCGGATAAAAGGGATACCGGCGTCGAGCAGCCGTTCTGCGACCCGGTCCACGGCCGCATGCGACTGCGAGACGATCAGGATCTTGAGGGGACGGCCGAGCGGCTGCCCTGCCAGCAGGGCTTCGATGGCGCCCACCGCTTGTTTCTGCGTATCGTCCAAAGGCAATTCTCCGCCATTGAATTGGGACCGGTTCCCGCCGTAGAGGACGTCGAACCTGGAGAGCAGCCGCCGGACGGACGCCACGATGACTCCCGTCGTCTTGCCCGTGCCCGGCGGCCCTTGGACCATGGGGATGAGCGGCCCGTCGAATTCGCCGGCCAGTCCCAGATACCGGTCGAACGAAGGGAAACCGGTCGTAGGCAGGTCCCGCGAACCCCGCTCCTCCATGCTTGCAAGCGAAGCGGTCAGGCCGTCTTTGATCTGTTTGAGCAGGGCGCGTTGATGCATATACGAGAGATTGGGCATGCGTTCGATGATGCCCTCCGACGGCAAGATCCCGTTGTCCCCGTTCGGCCTGCCCTCCAGAGTGGCTTCTTCTTCCAAAAGCTCGAAAGTGACGGAATGTTCCTCGATCCGGACCACCTGATAGTATGCGGAGACCGCCTCGCTCCCGTCCTCATGCAGGACGCGGTAGGTCTCCCCCTTGCGGAATACTTTATAGAACGGCTGCGTGACATTGACCCGCTCCAGGCGGAAGCCGCGCTCTCCGGGGATCAGCCCTTCGTAGGACAGGCGCACCGTGCCGTTCTTGCCGCCCAAGCGGGCCGTTTTCTTGGCATCGGCCGTGAGCACATCGTTGAGCATCGCGTGCGGCAGGGTGACGGTCTGGAGGACGGAACGGGCCTTGGCCATGGCGCGGAGCCGTTCGAGCTTCTGCCGGAGAGGCTCGGTCCCGTTGTCTTTGTACGCCTTGCCGGCCTGCGGGTTGTCGAGGAGCTCTTCGGCGAAACTGGCGGCGGAATCGAAGGAATAGACGGAGGCCAGCGGCCTGATCGGGTCGATCAGCTTGAGCCCGCTGTCGTAATAGGCCTGGACAAGTTCGCCCCCGAGAACGACGGCCTCCCGGAAGTCCGGGTAGATGTCGAGCATCTCCAACAGCGCCGTCCGGGCCTGGTCCAGCCGGCCGTAGACGATATCGCCTTTGATCGTTTCGAGGTCGGCGTAGACGGAATCCGCTTGCGCGGCGATCTGCCCCACCCTGGGGTCCGCCGGACCTTCGGCCAGCAGGCGCTTGGCCTCGTCGCGGACCAGGTGGAACCGGTTCTCCCGCCACAGGCGCAGGAACTTTTCGACGGCCTTGATGCGCGAGGCCAGCTTCGCGGCGACGGGGTCTGTGAGCGCGGACAATTCCCAGGCGGCGGCTTCATGGTCGCGGGACTGGTACGACCGCCAGGCCCGGGCCAGGGCCAGAGCAGGCCGTACGATAAGCTCGAACGAGGGGTCCGCCTCCGTCAACTGCCCGCAGATCTTATCCGCTTCGTCGAACCGCCATTCTTTTTTATATCCTTCCAAAAGCAATAGTTTTTGGCGTGTCTCATTCAAGGACTCCATCCCCTCGGCCTGCTTGACCTGGGATTCCAGGGCCTTGCGCACGTCCGCCATCCTGGATTCCTGCAGGCGCTTGTCCTCTTGCAGGGCCCGCAGCAGCGCGTAAACGACGGGCTGCGCTTTCAAGGGGCCCAGCACGTTGTCGATCAGATAGGCCATGGCCTTCAAATCGGGCTTGCCCTGGCCCCAGATACTCATGAACCGTTCCAGGATGAAGGGAAGATGCCGCCGGTCGAACGATGCCCGCGGAACGGCCAGGGCCGAGACCGCCGCGTCTTTCAGTTCTCCGGAAGCGGCCGCGTCCGCAACAACATCCATCAAAAGACGATCGATCATTTCCAGCCGGTCGTCGGCGACATCGAACGTCCAAGAGAAGGCCGGCATAGGGACCGTATCGTATGAACTCTTTGACCGGATGGAGTCAGCCAGGTAATTATGCAGGTGCCGCTTCACTTCGCTTTCGGGCTCGCCGGGAAGCAGGGCAAGCCGCCATTCGATGTCCCCGCTGTAGCCGGGATGCGACAGGGCAAGCACCGATTCCAGGGATTCTTTGACCGACGGCCAATACTCCGGCATATCTTTGGCCAATTCCCAACCCGCAAGGGCCTGAAGGCGCTGGCATAGTTTCTTTTCAATTTTCCTTTCCCGGGGATCCTCAACGAATTTGAGCTCTTCATCGCTTCCGAAGTGATGGGCGATCTCCAACGCCCGAAGAAAAAGATCCGCCGCGTCCCGGGACCCTAACCGCTTGGCGGCTCTGCCCGCCTGGAGAACAGCCCAGCTTCCGATGATGACCGTATTAAGGACCGGCTCATCGAGCTTGGCCCGAAAATCCTCCCGCTCAAAATCGCCCAAGCTGCGGATATCCTCAAGCGAGCGGTGAAGTTCGATCACCGCCTCAAGATGATCAATGGCTTTTTCGTTGTCCGCCATTTTAGCCCTGTCGGCGAATGGAAGTTTATCCTTTCCGTCATGGACCATCGCATCCGCCAAGGCCCAGTTCCCGGTGACGACCGCCAGGCCCATGGCATGGATCAGTTCGGACATGGGGAATGCTCCCTCGCGCCGGCCTTTCGCGTCCAGTACGGACCGTAGGCCCGGCAGGACAAAATCGACTTCGGAGGCGACGTTCATATCCACCGAAGCGTTAGCGTATTCCCTGAGGGTATCCAGGTATGCCGTTTCGATCGCCGTCGAAAAATCCTTTTCTTCCGGCATGCGGACGCTTGTGAGATTGCTCGGCACGTTCCGGTTCCTGAAAAGGTCCGCTTGGATTTCAATACAGCGGCGGGCCATGAACCAGGCGTCTTCGTTCCTTCCCAGCCGGACGAGGCAGAGCGTCATCGTGTGGGTCAAGCCCATGATCTTGCCTTCAAGAAGCGCGTTGCTGTAAGGACCCGAGAAGGGGTGGCCTTCGACCGTAGGCAGGTATTTGCCCAACAGTTCAAGAGCTTCCATGCCCCTCTCAACTATCATCTCAAGATGCCGTCCTTTGTCCTGTTCCGGCCTGTCTTTTAAATCCGAGGTCATTTCCGCCGGCATATCCGTCAAGGCAACAAGCGCCTGCCGGACATTTTTACGGAAAGGATCGAACCTTTTTGATATGGATGCTGTAAAAAGCTGTTCACAACCGCTTAGCCAGGTCAGCGTATTGGCGCCGGTGATGACGGCCGGACCCAGGTTGCGCGCGAGACGGGCCAGCAGGATGCTTTCATTGGAGATACTATTGGCCTCGGCGGCGATGGCGCCGAATACCGCGTCGCCGTACGCTCCGGCGGACAGCGCTTTCCCGTCGGTCTTTCGAAAGCGCCCCATCTCGGCCGTGATCTTTTGAGGAGGGTAATCGTTCTTGGGATGCTGTTCCCGGAAGGGTCCGAAAATCCTGTCCCTGAACCCTGAATCCTCCGGTGCTGTGTTGGAGGGTTTCAAGGAAAGCATGCAGCAAATGGACAGCAGAATCTGGCGCTCGCTGATGCCTCTGTCGGTCGAATCGCTCACGACCCATTCGACGGCATTTTTATGGATGACCCCGGGGCCGGCGATCATCCTCCTGATTTCCATTGCGATGTCATCCGAAGGCATCTTCATTATTTCCAAAAGCCGCGGGAACGGCATCATGCCGTCGAACGATATCTGCATGGCATCCCAAAGCAGCCCCTTATTATCAAAGTCAGGGGACGATTCATAGAGGTCCGCGATCTCGTTCGACATCCTGATATTTTCTTCCGTCGCCTTTTCGGCGATCAGCATCAGCTGGCCGAATTCCAGCCTCCCCTTCTGTATCCCCTTGAGCATCAGCATCCACACGGGGCGGGGGTCCTTCAGGTTCTTATTCCCGCGCAGAACTCTTTCGATATCGCCGATCGTTTGTGAAGGGGAGCCGTTCGAAAGGAGCAGTTCGATCACGCGTTTCGCGCGCTCGGATTCCGCCGTCAGGAACCTGTCCCCTCTGGAACTGCCGAACATCATGGGCATCACAAGCGACGCGCCTGCTCCCAGCAACGGAAGCCAGGCCGCGAGCGCGCTTGGATGGAGCGCGGAAGCGTGATGGATGAATTGCGCCGCGTCGAACGCGACGGGGAGGCCGAGGAGTCCCATGGTAAACACCGCTAAAATCACGGCCAACTTACCGATGGAAGACGTATACTCACGGAGGAATACCGTTGTCTGTCCGTTCACAACTTCCACTCCTTTCCGTTTCATCAATTCATCGTTGAACCGCTGAGCCCGCTCATTGCGCTCAGGGTTTCCTACAAGAAATTCCTCATATCCCTTTTCTGCTAAAACCCGCATCAGCTCATCTCTTAGTTTGTTGCCTATCCCTGACCCTTGCAGACTCTCGGGGACATATATTCCGTTATCCGAAGCGGCCTTGTCGGCATGCTTGTCGATGAAAGAGTAAACTCCGACCGGTATCCCGTTCTCATAGGCGACCAAGGCATCCAATCTCCAATCCATGTACCGGGATGCGAGAAAGGGCGAGAGTTGTCCATTGGAAGCCATTTGGAAAATCCTTTCTTCCAATGGAGCGAAGTCCCAAAGCGCCGTTTGTTTTTCCGGCCAGAATCTGCTGATGACCCGTTTCAGGCGTCTATCTTCTTTTTCACCGAGGGTCAGCTCGGAATAAAGCTTAAAGGAAAGCGGCCCGATATTCCTATACAGTGAAGATGTGTCCCGTCCGGAACGCAAAGCATGCAGGACCCATTGAAACGCCCTTGAGACCGCCCACTCGATGTAGCCGCTTCCCATCATGCCCGCGCTCGGCGCGGAGCCGATGCCGGAAGCGAGGTTGTCCCGCAGCAGTCGAGTGACAAATCGGATGTCCGCCAACGTGGACTCCGGGCCTTTCCGTTTGGAATTGATGAACCGCTCCGTTCCCAAAGGGACGGGCCGTGATTCTCCGACGTTGATCACCAGCGGGATCTGCGCGCTCCCGGCAAGGCTCCCGTCGTTGCGCGGATCCCCGAATTGATCCCCGTAGGCGGCCAACAGCGAAACGCGGGCGCCCAGGATTCCGAGCAGCGCATCCAGCCCTTCCCCCTTGCTGTTCGACGGCCGCGCTTGGCGGCGGTATTCCGACCCGTCCCACATGTAGATCTGATGCGAGTCGTCGCTGGACTCATCACGGGAGATGAAATGGAACCGCCCCAACAGATGCGGGGAGCCCTCTTCGAACAGTTTCCGCGAGAGATGATTGAGGATCCGTTCTTTCACCCAATATTCCTGGGTCAGAGTGTTGAGGACGATCTCGCCGCCAGCTTTGAGATATTCGATGAGCGCGGCAATGACAGGGTCCGTTGCCCGCTCAAAATAGGGGAGCAGCGTGTCATCGATGTCCAGGGAAAGCAGGGGGAGTTTTCCGCTCCGCCGGACGGCTTCGAGACGCGCTTGAAGCGCGGCATGCACCACCTCCTCACCCATCGTCTCGTTGACGCTGATGATGTAGTTAAAGCCGTCCCATGC
>MGUS01000051.1:10173-11622 GCA_001800085.1 Elusimicrobia bacterium RIFCSPLOWO2_01_FULL_60_11
GGCAGGAGGCCCAGGTCATTTCGATAGATCCTGCGGACCGGGTCCCATTCCATGGATTCTTTGTCCCAACTGCCTTGCCTGTCCCTGCCGCTGAAGACGCCGGACAAATAGACCGGTCGGGTCTCGGAGCCCCCCAGATCTTGAACGGTCAGCTCCACGGCTTCCAAATTGAAGATACGGCTCATATCGAGGGCGCCACGCGACATCCAATCCCGGGCCATCGAGATCAGCCACCGGGCTTTCGGGTGGTCCCCGATCTCAAATTTATGGTAACCGGCGCCGGTGATCAGGTCATAGGTCATATAGAACGGCAGGGTGGATTCAAGATTTTCGGTGTTCACCCCGAGCTTGCCGGCTTCGTCTTTATAAGCCCGGATGAATTCCCCGCAGAACGCGTTCAGGCTTTTCATGAGCAACCGGTTCCCGGTCGAGGCGTCCAACAGGCGCAGGACGGCCACGGCCACGTCCCGCGCGGCCGGGGCGGAGCGGATCCATTCCCCGTCCACAACGGTCTTGACCTCCCCGGATTCATCGATGAAGATGTTCCAGGGATTGTAATCCCCATGGTTCAGCACGTACTGGCGCTCGAAGTCCACCACGGGCCCCCATTTTTTGAGCCATTCTTCGAATGCGCGCCCGTCGGCCGCGGCGAGCCCGGCATGGCTCAGCCGCTTAAATCTCTCCGCCAGCGTAGAGGAGACGAAATCAAAGTATGAAGAAGCAACGGGGGCATGAGGATCGTCGAAATCTTTCAAGTGGACCGCGCGCGGGTCCCCGTCGGGAACAAGCCACCCGAACGTGCTGAACTGCCTGTCATGATGCCTGGCAAGCGCTTTTCCATACGACCGGATCATGGGAAGCAGTTCCTCCGAGGTCCCCGCGTGCCTCATGCGGTCCACCATCACCCGCACGCCTCCGACCAGGCCGTTCTTGAAAATGATCGCCAATTTTTCCGGCATGACGCGCTCGACGGAGGCGGGATAGGGATTGTTTTCGAGATAGCGCAGTTCATTGAAGAAGCGCTGCCGGCCGAAATCGTGCTCATGGATGATCTTGACGACGCGGAGGCCGTCCTTTGTCCGCCAGATGGAATTTTTCCGGTTCATCTGGACAAGCTCGACCTCGCCCGCGTAGCCGGCCTTGGCAAGAAGGTCCTGCACATCCTCTTTTGATTCAAAGGGCTCCATCGTCCCGGCCAGGACGATGAAGGAACCCGCGATCTTATCGGCATAGTGCGGGAAGATCAGGGCGAGAATGACGGTGGCGACTCCTACGGCCACCAGACGCGGCTGGCTTCGGGCGGATTCGACGAAGGCCCCGGCCAGGCCGGCAAGAAGCTGGCGGATGTCTTTGAAGTCATAGGCAAAATGGAGTCCGAATGAGAGCAGGAGATTGGCAAAGGAACTTAATGTGGAGAAGAAGGGAAGGTTAAAGACGATTGCGGCGAGG
>MGUS01000052.1 GCA_001800085.1 Elusimicrobia bacterium RIFCSPLOWO2_01_FULL_60_11
CCAGTATCTTTTTGCGCGTGCCTTCGAGCATGCCGCTGGTCAGGCCGATGAGGGAGGCGGCCAGAGCCCAGGAAGCCGCCATGGAAAAAGAGTAGGCATAGCGCGCGCCCATGAAAAATCTCTCAAAGACCGGGTAGGCCGCTCCGCCCAGGAACCCGCCCGCAGCGCCCAGGGCCCCGCCCAAAAAGGCCTTGTAGCCGGAGCGCTCCATCATGCCGCCCACGGCGCCGATGAAAGCCCCCGCGATGGCCGTGGCCCCCGGGTCCCGGCCGGGAAAAAATCCAAGGAGAACGTTGAAATCAGCGGAGCCCTCGGCGGTGAAGTGAAGCGTGCGGGACACCGCCACGGCCAGGACGCAGCCCACGCCCGCGGCGAAGAACCCCGCGAGAGAGCGCCGCGCGATCCAGCCCAGGTTCTGGACGACCTGCGATATCTCCACGCTTTTGAGCGTTATGGCGATGCCGCAATGGGTGCAATGGCTGATGTCGGATTTGAACTGACGGCCGCAACTCGGGCAGGTCATGCCGTTATAGTATCAAATTTCATCAAGCCCGGTCGGTCGCGCGATAGCGGTAAGCCAGCCATTCCGCGAAGAGAGGCAGGAAAAAATGGATGATATGCAGTATGCGCGTGCGCCGGGGGACGAATATCTCCAGCTTTTTTCTGCGGATGGCTTGAAGCATGGCCTCGGCCACGCGCTCGGGGGTGATGGGGGTGAGTTTCTTCCCCTTTGCCTTTGCGTCGTCCACGATCTGCTTGACCATGGGCGTGTAGACCGTGCCGGGACTGACCGTGATGACCCTGATGCCTTTAGACGCCGCTTCCTGCCTTAAAGTTTCAGAAAAACCCGTGAAGGCGAACTTGCTGGCGCAATAATATCCCAGGTTGGGCAGGCCCACGCGCCCGGCCACCGACGAGACGTTCACGATGACGCCCGACTTCTGCTTCTCCATGACGGGCAGGACTTCCATGGCGCAGGCGGCGGCCCCGAAAAAATTCACCTCCATCACCCGCCGGACCTCCTGCGGGGTGGTCTCCTCCATCTTCTTATAGACCAGCACGCCCGCGTTGTTGATGAGGATGTCGACCCGCCCGAAGGCATCGACCGCGCGGCGCACCATGTTCTTGACGGCGGCGGGGTCCGTGACATCCGTGGGCACCGCGATGGAGTTGGGGATCTCCCTTGCGAGGGCGGCGAGCTTCTCTTTGGAGCGCGCGGCCAGGATCACTTTAGCCCCGCGCTGCGACAGGAGCCGCGCCGTGGCCAGGCCTATGCCGCTGGAAGCGCCTGTGACGATGGCGACTTTGTTCATGAAATCCATGGCTAGACCTCCCTGGAAGGGCAGACCGAGATGAGCGGGCACTTGGGGCAAAGGGGGCGGCCGGCCTTGCAGACCTGCCTGCCGTGCGTGATGAGGGCGTGGGAGAACCATATCCAGTCCTTCCTAGGCACTACCTTGACCAGGTCCTGTTCCACCTTGACCGGGTCGGTCTGGCGCGTCAGACCCAGTTTCTTGGCGATGCGCTTGACATGAGTGTCCACCACGATGCCTTCGGCCATGCCGAAGGCCGTTCCCAGCACCACATTGGCGGTCTTGCGGGCCACGCCCGGGAGGGTAAGCAGGGCCTCCATGGTACGGGGCACCTGCCCCCCGAAGTCCTGCTCCAGCTTGGCCCCGGCGGCCTTGATCCAGCGGGCTTTTTGGCGGAAGAACCCCGTTGAGCGGACGAGTTTTTCCAGCTCGGGGGGCTTGGCCCGGGCGAAGTCCCGGGCGGTCTTGTAGCGGGCAAAAAGAGCCGGGGTGACCATGTTCACCCGCTTGTCGGTGCATTGGGCGGAAAGGATGGTGGAGACCATGAGTTGAAGGGGGTTTTTGTGGGACAGGGCACAGTTTGCCCCGGGGTAGGCCCGTTTAAGGAGTTTAAGAATCATGCCAAAAATATATCATTTTTTATGAGGCGGGGGGCTTGAAAAACGCCGTTTTCCTGTTAAACTTCACATTAGGTACGCCGATGAGCCAAAGATACTTTTGCAGGACGTCCGACGGTGTGGAAGGGCCTTACGAACCCCAGGCCCTGAAATACATCGACGGGTTCACCCCCGACATCCTCGTATCCCCCGACCTCCCTGAGGCCCCCGAAACCTGGACCCGTTTTTCCGAGATCGCGGAGCTCCAGGCCGTCATCAACCAGAACCCAAAAACCAGCGCCGCTCCCGTCGTCATAGAGGCCCCGTCCATCGATGTGGGGGCGATTCATGAATCGCCCGTACAGGAACCTATCGCCCCGGAAGTCCCCAGGGACGAGTTCACGGCATCGACGGAAATGCTGGACCTGATGCAAAAGATATCCAAGGAGATGGAGCAGAAGAAGGCCGAGGCCCCGGCCCGGATACCCGATCTAGACCTGTCTAAAATAAAACCTCTCAGCAGGCAGCCCAAGGCCAGCCGCGCGCCGGCGCTTGTGGCGGCGGTCGTCCTTGTGATCGCGGGCCTGGCATTCCTTGCTGTCAAGACCAACGCTCCCAGGCAGTGGTTCAATCTGATAGCGGCCAAGTTCCATAAGACGGAGAAGATACCTGCAGCGGCCAAGCCGGAAGTTGCCGTAGGGGCGACGCATGCGTCGCCCGTACAGACCCTGGCGCCGGCCAAACCCGCGCCCCTTCCTATAATCACCAAGGCCCAGCCCAAAACGACCGCCATTAAAGCGCCTGTCGTGGCCCAGAAGCCGGCCACCCCTGAGGAACAAAAGAAGCTGGCCACACAGAAATTTTACCTGCCCGGCGTGCCTTCGCCCAAGCTGGCCGCGGCCAAGGTCAACAAGAGCGAACCCCTCCCCGAAGTGGCCGAGGAAGCCGCGCCTGCCGATGAGCCGGAAGAGAAGGTGAATTACGGGAAGAGCGCCAAAGGCGCCAAAGGTTCAGGGAATGCCGATTGGATGAAGCAGGCCAGCTGGGGTGATTGAATTTAGGTTGGAGTTGTAAGGGTCAGTTGAGAGAGACGAGAGAATCTTCCGGAAGCATCCTTCTGCGTTCCCCCCGCCTCATGTCGAGAAAGAACCCCGCCTCAACGGAATAGCGGTACTTTTCGTCCAGCTTCCCGTCTCTGCGGTCGCTGCCGCGGCGGCGTTCTATCTTATCCTGCTTGTCCATCATGTCATCAGCCACAGCTGAATCATAGCAAAAAACAGGGGTAAAATCAACCTAAAAGTTCGTGGACCTTGAGCCTGAGTTCGGCGGCGGAGACGGGCTTTTTGATGAGGCCGCGCACATTGGGCTCGCGGCTGATGATCTCGACGGTGCCGGGGTCCAGATCCTGGCCGGTGAGCACCAGGACGGGGGTGTTCTGGTACCCCTCTTTCTGCATGTCCTTGATGATGCTGTAGCCGCCGTAGCCGGGCATCTGCAGGTCGGTGATGAGGAGGTCGAATTTAAGGTAGGAGCCGTGGCGCAGGAGGTTCAGGGTCTCCCTGCTGCGGAATGTGCTGATGACCTGGAAATCGTCCCGCGTGAGCAAGGCGTTCAGGAACTCGCAGATGACGGGGTCGTCGTCCACCACGAGGATGGTCTTCATCTTGGTCTCGATGGTGTTCATGGGATTGCGTAAATATAACAGGGAAACGGGGTTATTTCAAGGGCAACCTACCTCACCCCCAACCCCCTCTCCTCTAACGAGGAGAGGGGGCTAGGAATAGCGACGGCGCGAGTGGCAGTGGGTCTAATATTGACCAATGGCGAGGCGATGGTGGCGGCGAATTGCCCGCCAGGCGACGTAGCGGAAGGAGAGGCTCCGCCCGCGAAGCGGTGCGGAGAGGAAACCGCCGGGACTGGTTTCCTATAAGGCGGCGCCCAGGGCAATGAGCCGCCAGCCCTCGCGAGCCATGTGCGCTGAGTTATTGAGAGACGGCGGCGGCTTGGGCGGCGCGGAGTTTATCGGCCACGCGGGCGCTGACGAGGATGAAGGTGTCCTTGGTGACGGCCATCATCACCTGGATGAGGCGGCTGCGCCAGGAGGGCTTGAGGTCCATGGAGGGGTCGGCCAGGAGGTACAGGGAGAAGCCGTCCATGGTGGAGTCCTGCCGGCGGATCTCCCCGTAGAGCCAATCGAGGTCCAGGGGTTCCAGCACCTTGGCCGTGCGGTCGATGGTTATGGCCTTCAGGCCGAGCTGGAGGCGGAGCATGGATTCCACCAACCTGGCCCTGGGACGGAGAGCCAGGTTGGAGCCGACAAAGGCCACGCGGATGCGTTTCTTGTCCGGATTGGATTTGAGGAGCTGCTTCAACAGCTGGAAAATCTGAGACATCGATATTTGTGAGGGGTCCAGAGCCAGCACGACCCCCGCCTCGGCTTTAGCTCCCATGATCTCCGACATTTGGGCGATGCTGACCACCTGCGCCCGGTGCCTGTTGTCATCTATCAAATTCACTTGATCGATCCGCGATAGACCCAGGCCTCCGGGTTGGACGAGCGGAGGGAGGATATCCCTCAAGCCGGAGGGTTCCACCGGGCTTTCAATGGCTTCCGGCTGGGACTTGGGATTGTACAGAACAGAGAAGGCGATGGCTATCAGGGCATAGGCAGCCAAGGGTGCGGCGAGGATGTTAAGAACGAGCGTTGTGGTCAACACGAGGAAGGCCGCCAGGGGATTTTGAATGGCCATGTCCCAACGTTTCGTCACCAAGAAGTTCCCATGCATCGGGCCTTTTTCATCATCCGGCGCGGCGGCGGGCTTGTCCGCCGATGAGGCGGGCGGTTCAGACCCAGGCGGCGGCTCCGTCATGCCTGCCATGAATACCATTGCAGAGGTTCCCAAGATATGCCTGAAATGCTCTGGCCAGATCAGGAAAGCGATCAGGGTGAGGGGGGCGAGGACCGAGACTTGAAAATGGAGGGAAGTTATGGTAAATTTGGGGGCAATGCTACCCCGCGAATATCTAGTCATGATCGAGGAAGATGAAGACCATATGCTGGTTGCAAGTTGCCCCCAGTTGCGGGGTTGCCACACCCAGGCAAAAGACATGAACACTTTGATGAAACGCATCAAGGAAGCCATCCGACTTTGCCTCAAAGTGGAAAAACGCCCGGAAAAACCTCTAAAATTCGTCGGCGAACTCAAGGTCGCAGTCTGAGCCGACTCACCCCGCTTAAACCCGCCCAACTTATCCGCATTCTTCACAACATAGGATTCCAAAGAATCCGGCAAGACGGAAGTCACATTTATTTCCGCCATCCGGACGGCCGAGCGACGGTTGTTCCATTTCATAAAGGGGAAGACCTCGGTCGTGGGCTGATTAGGAAAATTCTTCGCGATATCGACATGGAATGGGAGGAGTTCATTCAAAACCGGTGATCTGTTAACGCAAAACAAAACCATTCCAAACGCCACAGCCGGTCCCCAATAGACCAATCCCGCAGGAATCAGAAACACACCCGTAACGATCGATAGGATACCGAGGAAAGGTTGCGCAACAAACCCTTCCTCGTTGCCGGCCCCCGGCGCGGCGGCGGGCGGGGCGGCAGATTGACGCAGCTTGGCCTGCTCTTCGACGATCTTCTCCTGCCAGGCCCTCATGAGATTTATCCTTCTGTTCGCTGTGTTGAGGACCTCAAATGAAGATAGCTCCGGCGCCAGATCCCTGGCAATCTGGTTCATTTGGGACTCCTGCTCGGGACTCAGGTAGATGCCCAGTTTTTCTGATATGTTCCCCAACTCCGCCAGCAGGAGCCCTTGCGTGAGGCCTTTTTTGCCCAGGCTGCGGACCCGCGGGTCCAGCCATTTTTTCTGCCAATGGTCCAGCGCCTTGCGGATGGCGGCGCGCTCGCCAAGAGCGTCATGCCGGATGCGGCGGTCGATGAGTTCCGTGAGTTGACTGTGGAATTGAGACGGGGGGGCCAGCCTCCGATGCTGGCGATATATCTCCAGGCACAAAACGTAGATCCCCGCTATTCCCGCGGTCGCCAGAATTCCGGCTATGATAAGAACAAGCTGAATCTCGATGATCCCGGCAGGGCCTCCTTTCTTCGGCGCGGCGGCCCCTCGACTGCGCTCGGGGCTAGCGGGCGGAGCGGTCGCTTTTGCCTCCGCAGCGATCTCCGACTCCGTTACGGGGATGCCCTTGAGTTTGAATTCTTTCAGCAGCTCGATGAACTGCCCGACCAGCCAGGGGTCCCACTGCTGTCCTGCCAAGCGCTGAAGCTCCCGGATGGCCTCGTCTTCCGACAACGCCTTGCGGTAAGGCCGGTCCGACGTCATCGCGTCGAATGTGTCCACGATGCTGATCAGCCGGGCGGCCATGGGGATGTGAATGCCCCGGGCATGGAGGGGGTAACCGCTGCCGTCCCACTTCTCCTGGTGCGCCATGGCGATCGAAGCGACATAACGCAGGGAGCGGTGCTGGGACAGGATCAAGAAACCGAACAGCGTGTGAAGCCTCATGTAGGGCCATTCCCAAAGATCGTTCAGAGGACCGGGCTTGTTCAAGACGCGGTCCCAGATGAAGAGCTTCCCGACGTCATGCAGCCGCGCGCCGTCCTTGATGTCCTGAACGGCGCTCTCCGACAGACCGAGGCGCTCCCCGAACGCTTCGATGAGGCGGGAAACCCGCTCGACATGCCCGGCCGTGACCGGATCTTTGCGCTCCATCCGCTCGACCAGCCGCTCGACAAGCTTGCGGCGGGTTCCGTTTCCAAGGGCGCCTGCCCTGCGTTCTTGCCAGAGGCCCCACCTCTCCATCCCTCTTTGAAGGATGACCACCCACCATGGGGCGACGGGAGAGGAAAAGAGCTCCCTGTCGGTGATGCCGTTCGGATTCTCCGGCGCGGCGGCGGGCGGGGTCGATTTATCGGGATCATTGATATGTGCCATGGCGAAGATTACCGGGAAAGCAGCGAGAGTCCAGGGGCTCATCAGGACAGCCAAGATCATGAGAGCCGCAACGACAGTGAAGCGCCAATGCCTGATTTTGAGCGACTGTGGGGTTAGATTGACATTTCTGAACGGCTGTGTTATAGTTAAAATCATGGGAGATAGTGATTCCAGAGGTTTTTTTACTCCACCGCGACGGGAGTTCATCGCCCATGGGACGCTTAATCTGGGACTGGTCTTTCTTACATCAGGACTCCTCAGCGACGTTTTTATCCAGCTTAGCATGGCTTTCAGATTCGCGATTGTCCTGACCGGCGCCGTGTCCGTGGTTTCGTCCATCGTCATTTTTCCTGCTGAAGGAGGCAAATAAGATGCTCGCCCTGGCCGTATCCCTGATTCTTGTCCTGACTGTCCTGGCTCTGATAAAGTGGGAAGATTACCGCCACCATAAGCCGCACTGATTCGCCCTCCTAACCATACCAGAAAGAGCACGGAGCTGGCGAATGCTCCGGCTAAACCCCATCCCACCCAATCCGGCGTCGAGCCGCCGGCAAAACCTGAGCCAAAAATAAACGCGACCGGCAAAAGAATGCCGAGCATTTTCCCTTTATCCCTCGCTGGCTGTTGATTTCCATGCGACTTATCGCCCCCGGACGGCTCGTCGTCCGACCCTTCGACTTCGCTCAGGGCAGGCGCGGCGGCCCCTCGACTGCGCTCGGGGCTCGCGGACGGGGACAAGAAGGCGGGCGCCCATTCCACTTTTCGAGGAAGCTCCATCCCAGCCAGCGACTTTATGGTGTTATAAATCGATGACCCATTGTCCAGCCCGCATTCTTCCC
>MGUS01000053.1:0-8270 GCA_001800085.1 Elusimicrobia bacterium RIFCSPLOWO2_01_FULL_60_11
CCTTTCTCCGCAAGCCACTTCGCCAGTTTCAGCATCCCCTCCACGCCCTGGTAGTCCTTCGGCCTCTCCGCCAGTTCCTTCGCCGCATCCACCAGCCACCCATAGGGGAAATTGACCATCTCCCATTTCAACTTTTCAGGAAGCTCCCGCTCCGTGAGGATTGCAGGATCCGCTTCCAGATAGCTCGCCAATGCCGTTTGACCTTTCTTGGAACCAAAGACGTCAAAAAATGCCATCATATTTACGGACTTGGCTCCATGTCGATCTGCAACCTCTCTTGCTAGAGTCACCATTCCTTCGATACCGCGGTATTTCGCAAAGCTTCCCTCTTCGTACGCGTCTTTCAAGCATTTGCTTGCGTCAAAGAAAACAGAGGGTTTGAGAAGAACCCCGTCATATTTTTTCTCGCCCAAAACCTCGTTAAGAACATTGTGCGCAGTGGAGAAGCTGAGTGCTCTTTCCTGCAAAATCCGCGCGACTTTTCCATTTCTTTGCACCAAATAGCGCTTTTGATCCAAATCCTTCAGTAGATGGTACAATGCATGCTTCCCATATTGACGGGGGTAAACAGACAGATGGATCCCATTGGGAAGAATCCCGCGGGCGTTCAGATTATGAATATGCACCGCCAACGACTTGAAATCCTCAAACCTGAGTTTGTTTTCGTCAACGGCCAATGCTGACCCGGATAAATTGTCATTGTTTTCGCTCATCATCGGTGCGGAAATTCCGGCCCCTTCCGGGAACGCAAATGCGCGGATGAAAACGAGGCCCATCAGATCTTTGAATTGGCCGACCCCGCGGTTCCAGAAAGAAAAGAAAGCGTCGGGGACCTTACGGAACCCCAATGCCATGACAAGGGCCACGACGAGCCCCGGGAGCATCCAATGTGACGCGATGCTGACCGCAGCCCCGGCAAGGATGGGGAGGAGCATGTTGGGGTGCTTTGCAGACATGTTCAAGATCCGTTGGAAACCGAGCATATTCGCGAGCGGGCCGTTTCCTGAATCCGATCCGCCGGGCTCCGCGCGGGGGGCGGGGAGAGCGTCTTTCTCGAGATAGGAGACCATCTGCTCCATTTTCTCAATAAAATCCGCGGTCATACCTTCACCTTTCAATGCCTTGAACAACTCTCCGCTCTCAGTGTGATTTTCAGGGTGCAAGATGAATTCGGGCAGGGCGACCTTGGTGCAAAGCTGGGGGTATTTGATGTAAGCCCTTATAAAGTCGAATCCAAAGGCCCAAAACATCCTGAATGGAGATGCCGCGTCTCTTTTTCTTTCTTCGGTGATCTGGTCACTGAGGATTCCGGCCAAAAATCTCCCATTATCATGCATGATGCCTAAAAAATCCTGCCAACCGTCATCAGGAGCACCCTTGAGTTTTCTGATCCAATAACTTTGAAATTCAGGGTCATAAATATCCCAGGATCCAAAAACAAGGCGCGCCAAAGCAGCCCTAAGGTCGGCATCGTCCCGGCCCTCCGGCTCCTTCGCAAGTTCGATGAGAGCCCTTAAAGTGGGAAGAACGGCCGTCAGGTCTTCAGGATCGATGTTTTGACTGAGATGCATCCCCGAATAGAGCGCGTCGACAGTGAGGACTTCTCGCCTCCACGGAGCAGGTAAGGTTGGAAGCAAATGCGAATAGCGGATATACTCGAATTTGTCGAACGCGGGCGTCAAACTGCTCACGAACAAGTGCCCCATAGAAAGGATGCCTGTATGGGATTTGATCTTGCCGCTCTGAACATGCCGGTTGTACCGTTCAATGAAAGAGGCGAGCTTCGTCATGTCGGACTCCGTGGCTCCCTTGTTCAATGCCGAAAGCGCCAGGGCCTGCAGCATGCCGTGCAATGGATTCCAGGGAAGTTTGACATTCAAATTTGCGTCCATGATATGAGATACACTCGAATCGGCCCGGGGAGAGGACGACTTGATCCAGGACATGAGCGACTCCTTGCCATCCCAAGGAATCAAGGGATTATCGCCATTGTCCAGAGCGGAGAACATCGTGTCGGCCAGTCCCGCCAAGTCGTTCCATTGCTTTTCCTTCTCCGCCTGCGATACGGAATTTGTTCCACTCAAAATGGACGCGGCCGGCCAGCCGACTGCAACGGCAAAGTCATTGATGCCTTTGTGGATGAGGATGTTCAAGACCAAGCTGAGCGCCGCAGCGACCGGCACATAGAGGAAGCTCAAGGATCCGCCCTCCGGCAGAACGACCAGGGGCAGGATCAGGATGGGCCACAGCGAGAAGAATGTGATGGCCGCTTCATACAGGAAACGAAGGACGTCGATGGATACTTCGATCGACGGCTTGTGCAGCTGGATCTCGAACTTGGGAGCGAAGAAATCCTCCGAGTTCGAATGCCTCACCGCAAAGACATACGCGCTCGAAACGACCCAAAGGAAGAATGCCGGGACGGACAAAAGATCGAAAGCTCCCTCTATGAAGGAGGTGGAATAGATCCAGATGAGCAAAAAGCTGGAGATGCTCGCCAGCGACCATGCCCTCCATCGCATCGGCCGCATTTCCGCCATGTCGACCAGGATCGTGCGGTCTTTGATGATCCCGGCCGCGATCAATATCCTTGCCATCGCCTTCATGATGGGCTTGGCGATGATGATGAGGCCGGGGTAGCCGAACCCCCATTCCAGGAACGGCGCCTCCCGGGCCCATTTCTCGCCCAGGACCGAAGCCGTCGGTGCTTTGCCGGGCTCCGCGCGGGGGGCGGCTTCGGAAGCATAAAGCTCAAAAATTGATTTCAAACGTTCCGAGTCCGGGCGGTTCCATGTCGACCGCTCATAAGTCTTGTCCGCCACGACCTTCCGTATGTCAGAATAAAATCTTGCGCCTCGGGAATCTGATTTCAACGGCGATCCGGATGCTTCGAAAGCCGTCGCAAGGGTGTCCCAAAACATGGTGTAACTGAGAGCCCACGCGATACGGTCTGAATGAAGCGTCAATAAATCGGAAATCGGCATGAGCATCGCTATGGCTGCGACGGATTCGATCGTATGCCCTTTGGGCAAAATATCATGGTCTTTATCCTCGTCCGGATCGTAAAGTATCTCCTCTGAATTCCCCCGCAGGGTCAAGGGACGTGAGTATCTGACAACGAAATCAAGGCCAAGACCCTTCTCGATGTCCTCATATCTGTCAAATGTCACCGTCTCCGCGCGATGACGAGCCGGATGACCGCTCAATAATTCGAACGCTTGCGCCACGCCTGGTTTCCATTCGCTGCGCCTGCCGCCGCTGGCGCCTCTGATGAAAGGCGCGCCGGAAGGGCGGTGCGGCAACTCTACCCACCGGCCAGGGCCTTCCTCCAACAACTGGCGGACATAAGGTTCGAGGCCGGGCTTGATGAAGTTCTTCAATGACAAGGATAAGGACGACATGTCTTTCCCTGCAGCTGTGACGGTGATTCGGCCTGTAGAACGGTCGTTTTTGATCTGCAGCCTGGGGTTTTGCGCTAACCTATCACACATCCATAGGGATGCACGCTCATTGCCATCAGATATCCAGGCAGATATTTTCTCTTTTCTGATGCAAAGCTCAATCCCCCGGTCTACATACCTATTGTTCGAGGGAACGACAATGGGTTGAATGCCTATTGACCCGTCATTATAAGCGTGCAAATCCACCGTCACTCCAGCCAGCAACTCGTCGCTATGGGCATCGAGCACCAAGAAGGAGAGCCGGTCGGGCACACTTGTCCGGCCGGCGCTTGGAACATAATTCTGAATGAGGCCCACTTTTATTTCCGGGTCGATCTCTGGGTCAAAAACGCTGAAAACAAGATCGAATGAATTTTTATCCATCGCATATTTTGCGAAAGCCGATACCCCTGGCTGAGGATTAGTCGAACCCGCAGGCCGCTTCACTGAACGGACGTGCGGGGGCTTTCCTGATTTTCTGATGCCGCGGTTTTTGAAAGGAGACAACAAAAAGTCAAAAGGTGTAAGCCAGTCCTCATCCGCCCACCCCAGGGGAGTATTGCGCTTGTCGGCATCGCCTGGCCGCGGCTGCTCGACCGCTTCCTCCGCCCGCGCCGCCAAGAGCGCGCGCATCCGTACCAGGCCCTGCCTTTCCACATACAGCACCGCCGACTTGGTGCGCAACATGAGCTTGCCAATTTGTTTAAGGGGCTTCCCTTCCAGATACCTCTCGCGCAACACTTGAGCTTGACGGTCACTCAATTCGTCCAGGAGCTCCTGATTGTCGCGCACGAACTTCCGGTTGGAGATCTTTCCGGATTCAACGAGCTCGCGCAGGCGCTTGAGCGCCGTCCTTTGCAATCTCCACACCGCCGCGAAGGTGACGCCCATTTCTTCGCCAAGCTCCATAAAGGTCTTCCCCTCCAGGAACCGTCCGCGCAGCACCTGCTCATGGCGTTCGTCCAATTCCTCCAGGCGGTCACGGTTCTGCCGCACGAACTGTTGATTTATGCTGAACAACTCGTCCCTGGAGAGCTCGCCCGCGGAGCTTCCGCGATTGTTCTGGCTCATCATCGGCAAAGGGATCCCTTGCGGAGTCATGCCGATGAGAACAGGCCCCAGCAGCCCATTGAGGAAATCGAAGAAGGCGGCGGGGACGTCGTAGAAAATAGTAATCACGAAGCTGCGGCGGACGGCTTGACTTGGGCGGAGAGCCCTGGTATCATTGAACCATGGAAGATTTGGTGCGGAAATATATCTCAGTAGATTCGAATATATGCCACGGAAAACCCTGTTTCCGGGGTACGCGGATAATGGTGTATCTTGTCCTTGAACTCCTGGAAGCCGGCGTGAAGTCGGAGACGATTTATGGGAAGAATTACTACCCCCGACTGACAAAGAATCATATCCGGGCTGCGCTTCAATACGCCACCCACTTTGCGAAATACCAAGAGTTCGTTTCCTTTGACCGCCAACCGGCATAACCTGTCGGATGCGGTTCATGATTGATGAGATCGTTCCCGCCAAGCTGATAGGGACCCTGCGCAAGAAAGGATTCAACGTTGCCCGGGCGCCGTTGGCGACCGATGACTGGATCATCGCCCAACGAGCGCGCCGCGAAAACAGGGTGCTTGTGACCATGGACAAGGATTTCATCACCCGCACGATGCTGTCCAGCGCAGGAATCAACATCATATTCATCCAGATCCAACCGTGCACGGAAGAACTGGTGATGGATGCGTTTGACCGGCTTCTCAAGGATCTCTCCCAGGGATTTAAAGGCCTGGTCATCCTTAGGAAAGACGGCCATACCCACACTGTATAGGTTGTCCCCAAGTAGCGGCTGATATGATCATGGCCGAGAACCCCAATCCCAAGCAGAACTACCGCAGGGATTCCCATATAAATCCCCGTCAACACCAGCCCGACCGCTAGAGGCGATTGAGCAGTTGGCCCGCCGGGCTTCGCGCGGGGGGCGGGATGCGATGCAATGCCCACGGAGGCGGGAGATCTCAGATCGGCAGACACAAGCGCTTTTTTCCAGGCCGCGGCATCCGGGAACCTTCCAAACATTAATTTTCTTTGCGGGCCGGTTTCCAAGTCGTGAACCAAACTCCCCCAGACGGGCTTAGCGGCCACATGCTCAAATTTCAATCCTTTTTTCGCAAGTTCGTGAGACACTATGCTGGCCCAAAGCGTCTTTTGCAATCCGGTAATTTCATGAACTGGCTTCGCCCTTGCATCTTCGAAGTCGATCAGCACAGGCTTGCCCGAGGACGAATCGATGATGACATTGCCGTAATGGATGTCTGTATGGGTGATTCCATGGTCTTCGAGCACGGTGACCGCATCTACAAGTTCGGAAAGCCAGGTCAATAATTGCGCGTAAAATTCATCATCAGGGATCTTTCCGGAGGATTCCACCCATTCAACCAATCTAAACCCGTAAACGTGTCGAATCTCAAAATGTTTGGCCTGATCGTTCCACCTGAATTTAGGGATGGAAGGGTGATCGACTTTCATCAAATCGTTGACCAGCTGATTGCTCCAGCCAACAAATTCCCAACGGGGATTGTCCTGCTCCGGAGATGGCATTTCATCGGGCTCCGCGCGGGGGGCGGGGGGCTCGATCGTAGCCGCCACAAGAACATATGCGGCTTCCGGCGGGATGAACCCCATCCAAATTGGGACCAGGACTCCCAGAGCAAACGCGATCCGCTGAGCTCTTGATATTTTGACGAGCGCGACAAGCTTGGAGAATTCCTCCCGCACGAAATCACGGACGCTGAATGACGATGCCAGGCTCACCCGGGCGGAGATCACTTTTTGGACGCCCGCGAGGAATGTGTCCGTCACGCCCCGCACATGGACGAGCGACTCGTTCAAAACCATGACGGAAACAACTTTGGACGTGAAAAGCCCGGGCAATGTCCCATCGCTCACGGAAGGGCTGTTGCCCATGTGTTGCGCGAATTGGCTCTGCTCCTTGAGCATGATGCGCTCCGCGGTGAAGAGTTTTTCCAGGGGTGTCTTGTCGCGTGTGAAGACATTGAGATACTCCGCGCCTGTGCCCTCCACCTTGCCCAGGCGGGGCGAGAGCACGACATAGGCGGTCTTCCTGTCTTTCAGGACCTGCGTCAGGCCGGGCGTGTGGAAGCCCCCCGCAATGAGAACTGTTAGGGGCTGGGGATTATAATGCGGTAGGGAACGCTCGCGAGCGTTCCGTACAGCATTGTCGCGATCGATGCCTGGATTCCCGCCTTCGCGGGAATGACGGTCGATGAATCCGGACCCCAGGTTTGAAATCTTTTCAAATATGGATTGCTTCCCGGGATATAGCCGGATTTTATAACCCTCCATGTCCATCTCGGCCACGGGCGTGCCGAAGCCCGCGATTGCCGCCGATGAATCTTTAGCGGATATGACGGAGGTGACGGACACAAGGCCCTTGTCCGTATCGAGCTTGAACTCAAGCGCGACCTGGTCCGGCGTGCCGTCGTCTTTGTAGATTTCCTTCAGTTTCTTGATTTTAAAAGAGTGAATATCGGAAAAGACCGCCGGCTGTTTCACATCGGCCTGCGGCGGCGCGCCCGCTTTTTTAAGCAGATTGTCCACCAAAACGGAATTCCTCGCCAATGCCGCCTGGTTGAACGCTTCAAATGGCCATAAGACACCCGATAGATTCCCGCGTTCGCGGGAATGACGGCGGGCGTATTCTTCCCATTCCTGCGGGGACAGTTCGAAAGCCACAAGCTTCTCCATCAGCGCCAGGTCTTTGGACTCCTGAATGAGTTCTCTTTCCCCGGCTGTTTTGATGTTATTTTCAATTGCTCTATTTTCTAATGCTTCTGCCTCGGCCAAGAGTTCGTCCGCCTTGATCTGCTCGCTGGTCAGGACATAGCGGATGTACTTGTCCATCTCGGGGAAACGTTTGGGGTCAGGTCCTTGAGCTCTCTGCGTTGGACCTGACCCCAGGACAATGCCATAAACGGAACAGAGGTCCTTGAGATACTTGTAGAACGCCCCGTGCGTCAGGTTCCCCAAGCGATAGGACAAGCTGGCCTTGACCAGGTTCTCGAGCTCCTGCTTGGGCAGGTTCGCCGCGAGAGAGCGGGTGAGGAGGGCGCGCTCCGCTTCCACTTTCTTGTAGTCGAGGGATTCTTCGAGGGAAAGTGCAGTGAGAAATTGAGTAATCCTCACCCTATCCCTCTCCTTTACAAGGAGAGGGGAATTCACTCCCTCTCCACGTAGTGGAGAGGGTTGGGGTGAGGCGGGAACGCTTGTCAGGTATTTGAGGTATTCACCCAACCCCAGCTTTCCCCGGTGATGAAGGTCGATCTTGCGGTCCAGTTCCCGCAGGGCCGGGTTCATGTCCCTGTCCTTTAGGGCATCGAGCTTTTGCGCAATCTCACTCAGCTTGGCCTGGGCTTCCTTGCGGAGAGGAGCCGCATCCTTCAGGGCCTGCACATGCGCAAGGTAGAGCGGTTCGTCTTCGACGCCCCAAAAGGCGGGGGACGACTCCGAAGCCATGCCGACATATTCCGGCCCGGTGATGAAGCCCTCTTTCAAGAAATACTCCGCGACCCTCCGCGTGATCTCCGCGTCGGGGAACGCGCGGTATGGCGCGAAGTTCAAAGGCCCGCGCGCGCCCTCCATGCCGACCAGAACGGGAGAAGAAGCAAGCGATTCTATGGCCTTGGCGATGTTCTCCTGCGCCTGCACATTGTCATGGGCGTCCTGGATGTGGATGACCATAGGGTCTCCGGGTTTGTACCCCGGCGGGAGATAGAGGTCCTTGACGCTCACATAGCTGGCGGAGAGGTTGTTCAA
>MGUS01000053.1:8290-8875 GCA_001800085.1 Elusimicrobia bacterium RIFCSPLOWO2_01_FULL_60_11
CGCATTCGCGGGAATGACGGGTGCATGTAGGGAACGGTCGCGACCGTTCCCTACCGCTGAAAAGACGTTTCCGGACAAAAGATTCAATTCCAACGCCGGAAGCTGGGCCAGGAGGGCCGTGTTCTCCGGCAGAGGCACCCGGGCGCGAGAGCCGTTGCGCAGCTTCTCGGAGGCGGCCTTGCGCTCCTGCCAGAAACTCCGCGCGGGCTCCACTGCACCATAGACCACATTCACATAAACAAACACAACACACATCGCGAGAGATGTGTGCCGTACCCAATGGGGCAGAAGGCCTTGGCTTTTAGAGGTCATTTATTGACAATTTGGGAACCCTTGAATTCTAGCGGATAAACCCTTTTTTGTCCTCAACTTTTTGTAACATTCATGTAACATTCTCGAACGCGGGCGGGGGCGCGACCGAGCGAAGTTGACCTTCCGAGGATAATCTGTTATAAAAATAGGATGAAGCGTCTCGTCCTGCCCCTGGCGATGTCCTTGACCCTTGCCGGATGCGCCATCCCTTTCATCGGCAGCAAGGACATCCGCACGGGCGGCGTCTACAAGGACAATTTCGACCCCGACCGC
>MGUS01000053.1:8950-10491 GCA_001800085.1 Elusimicrobia bacterium RIFCSPLOWO2_01_FULL_60_11
CATCATCGTGCGCGTGATGGACCACGCCAAGGACATGGCCGGGTTCGACCCCGCGGTATCGGACGCCAACGGGGTCTACAAGATCCGCTTCTCGCTCCCCATCAAAAAGAACATCGTGGACATGAAAGGCACCATCGCCTACAATCCCCCCTGGCAGCAGCAGCTGGACATTTTGGACGCCACCCTTGAACCCCAGACAAAGGCCAGCAATTTCCGGCTTTATTACAACAAGAAGACGGGCATCATCGCCATCGGCGAGGACGCGCCCAAGACCATCTCCAGAAAAGTCACGAAAGCCGAGAAACAGGCCTCTCAAGCCCAAGAGAAAGGCAAGAAACAACCGGAAAGAAAACCCGCCCCGCCTCCTCCGGCTCGGGCCACGGGCAGCGAAGATCCTTTCGGGGGCTTCGGGGATTTTGGCAACTAGCGACAGACCGTCATTCCCGCGCAAGCGGGAATCCATCGGATGGATGCCCGTTTCCACGGGCATGACGAATCTGCTTCTCTGTTTTATCCTCGGCGGCTGTTCCGCCTCTTTCCGCATCCGCCACAACCTCGCCCGCGACCAGATCCTCGAACCCGTCGTCTTGCGCAAACCCACTCTCGAGGCCTCCCTGGGCGTGATGCCGAAATATCAGGATTATCTGGAAGGGTATGTCACGGGCGGGCTCGTGGAGACCGAAGGCCGCCCCCTGCAGGGAGTCACCGTGCACATCGCGGACGCCTCCGGCATCGGCGGCGCCACATTCGAGGACGGCATCACCGATGACGAAGGGATGTACAAGTCGCGCTTCTCCATCCCCATCCGATGGAACCGCGTGGATTTCACCGGTTCGGTCTCGGTGGACGCTCCCTGGCAGGTCATTTCCCCCAAACCCGAATTCGTCATCAGTTACATCGCGGAAGCGGGGGTGCTGGCCTATTATGCCAAGCCCCTGTGGATCCCGGTCAAGAACACCGCGCCTCCCAAGCCCATAAAACCCGTGGCGCCCGCGACTCCCCCTAAAAAGCCCTCGGACGGTTTCGATGGGTTCGACCTCGGAAATTGACGCCTTTCCCCCACCGTTCCCTCTCCCGCTGGTTCGGCGCGCATAAGCGAACGCTTCCGTGGAGGCGGAATCCCACGCCTTACCGCGTCTGGATATCCGAGATCATGCTCCAGCAGACGCAGGTGGACACGGTCATCCCTTACTATCAAAAATTTCTGAAGCGTTTCCCCACGCTGAAATCCCTGGCCCGCGCGTCCGAGACGGGCGTCTTGTCCTTGTGGACGGGCCTGGGCTATTACAGCCGCGCGCGCAACCTTCACAAGACCGCGAAAATCCTGGCACGGCGGGGCGGGCGGTTCCCCAAGTCCCCGGCGGAGCTGCGGGAGCTCCCCGGCATCGGGCCCTATTCGGCCGGGGCCGTCGCCTCCATCGCCTTCAACGCTCCCGCCGCCATCTATGACGGCAATGTGCGGCGCGTTCTGTCCCGCTACTTTCTGTCCCGCAAAGATGCCGTCTTGAAACAAAAGTCCGGCGCCCTCGTGCTGGCCGCGC
>MGUS01000054.1:0-2744 GCA_001800085.1 Elusimicrobia bacterium RIFCSPLOWO2_01_FULL_60_11
CGTTCTTAAGTAACGCAGCGATCGGGGTGTAGTATAGTGGCAGTACGCGCCCTTGGGGTGGGTGTAGTCGGAGTTCGATTCTCCGCACCCCGATAATTTTTTGAAAATGCTGAAAGCCGCTTTTCTCTACTCGACCCCGCAGGGCGGGCACAAGGAATGCGCCGACGCCGTGCGCGAGGCCCTGGCCCTCTCCCCGCAAGTCAGCACCGTGGGCTTGGACGCCATCGGCTACCTCTACCCCTTCCTGGGCCCCCTCATCGAAAAGACCTATGTCGAGATCCTCAAACACACGCCCCAGATCTGGGACTACCTCTACGACAACCCCGACATCGCCGAGATCACCCGCGAGATCCGCCAGTTCTTCAGTTTCCTCGATACCCCCAAGTTCAAGTCGCTCCTCTCCGACACCCGCCCGGACGCTTTCGTCTGCACCCACGCGCTCCCTTCGGGGCTCATCGCCGAGCAGAAGCGGCGGGGCAACTGCCATCTCCCCTTGATCGCGGTGGTCACCGACTACGAGGTCCATTCCTACTGGGCCCACCCGCAGGTGGATCGCTACCTTGTGGCCAACGAAAGTTCCAAAGCGTCGCTGGTCACGCGTGGGGTGGCCGGAGAAAAGATCAGGGTGACGGGGATTCCCGTCAAAGCCGCGTTCTCCCAAATCATCCCAAAGGCGCGGGCCAAAGAACGATCGGGCCTGGACCCGGCGCGGCCCGCCATCCTTGTGATGGGGGGGACGCGCGGCATGGGCCCCATCAAAAAGACCGTGGACGCTCTCCTCGGCCTGAGTGAAGCGCCGCAGATCCTGGCGGTGGCGGGAACCAACTCCGAACTGGGATCCGATCTCAAACCCTTGGCGGAGGCGGGGAAGATCCGTCTTTTCGGCATGACAGACCAGGTCCCGCTCCTCATGGACGCGGCGGATATCCTGGTCACCAAACCCGGGGGGATGACTTCGTCGGAAGCGCTCGTCAAAGGCCTGCCCATGCTCCTGCTCCACCCCATCCCGGGGCAGGAAGAGCGCAACGCGCGCTGCCTGGTGAAGAACGGCGCGGCGCTGGAATCGGGCGACATCAAAGACCTGGCGGAAAAAGCCGCCTCGCTTCTGCGCCGTCCCGAAGAACTGGGCAAGATGTCTAAAAAAATGCTAAATATAGCTACGCCCCATTCGGCCCGGGACGCGGCGGAGGAGATTTTAGCGTTGACCGCCCATGAGAGTCCACGCACTCGTTAAGGGAAAAGTGCAGGGCATAGGATTCCGGTACTTCGCCATGCGGGCCGGACAGGAACTGAGGCTCACCGGCTGGGTGCGCAACCTGCCGGACGGGGGCGTCGAAGCCGAAGCCCAGGGAGATGAAAGGGATTTGAAGATTTTTTTGACCGAGATGGAAAAGGGCCCCCAGGGGGCCAGGGTGGAATCCCTTCGATCCCAGGCCATCCCCGAAAAGACCGGCGAGAAGGATTTTGAATGGAAAGTTTAGACCCCGTAGCGCTTTACTTCAAAGAGATCCGCAAGACCCCTCCTCTCAATCACCAGGAGTTCCTCAAGCATTTCCACAAGTTCCAGCAGGGAGAGCGCGCGCTCAAACGCCTCACGAAGCTCAAAAGCCGCGTCTCGGACAAATTGAAATTCAAACTCCAGGAGACGGTCAAAAACGGGGACAACGCCAAGATCGCCCTCGTCATAGGCAACCTCCGCCTCGTCATCCCGGTCGCCAAGCGGTTCTTCCGCCCGGGCCTGGATTTCCTGGACTTGATCGAAGAAGGCAACATCGGCCTCCTCCACGCTCTCCGGAAATTCGACCCGCGCAAAGGGTTCCGCTTCTCCACCTACGCGTCCTACTGGATCGACCAGGCCGTTCGCAGGTCCATCGAGGAGTCCTCCAAGACCATCCGCATCCCGCCCCACGCCTGGGAGGCGCTGCGCAAGTGGTTCCGCGAGTGGGAATCCTTGAGCGGCTCTCTCGGCAGGAACCCCACGCTCTCCGAAATGGCCACGCGCCTCGGCCTCTCCGCCCGCCAGATCAAGGGCGTCATGGAAGCGGTGGAGGCGTCCCGCGGCATCGGCTCCATCGACATGACTTTGGACGAGGACGAGAACCTGGCCTTGAAGGACATGGTCACGGACAAGGAGACGCGCGAGCCGGACAAGCTTTTCTCGGCGCTCAAAATGAAGGACGAGATGGGCATCGCCTTGAACCGCCTGCCCAAGCGGGAGAAGGAGATCCTCACGATGCGCTTCGGTCTGGACGGCGGCGAGCCCTCGACACTGGAGGAAGTGGGGGTCAAATACAAGATTTCACGCGAACGCGTGAGGCAGATCCAGGAACGGGCCACATCGCGCTTGAAGCAGATCGCCCAGAAGATGGGACTTAATTAAAGGAGTACTCATGACCAAAACGCATCCTGACCTGATCAAAGCCATCCGCGACGTCCCTGATTTTCCCAAGAAAGGCATCCTTTTCAAAGACATCACCACCCTGCTCACGCGGGGGGAACTGTTCAAGAAGGTCATCGATGAGCTGGGAGCGCACTTCAAGGACAAGAAGATAGACAAGATCGTGGGCATAGAATCGCGCGGATTCATATTCGGCTCGGCCCTGGCCTATAAACTGGGAGCGGGGCTTGTGCCCGTGCGCAAGAAGGGGAAATTGCCGTACAAGACCGTGACGGCCTCTTATCAGCTGGAATACGGCACGGACACTTTGGAGATGCATGAAGACGCCCTGGAAGGGGCCAAGCAT
>MGUS01000054.1:2930-10206 GCA_001800085.1 Elusimicrobia bacterium RIFCSPLOWO2_01_FULL_60_11
TAGGAAGATTTTTAAAGGATATTTGCCCCGGTAGCTCAATTGGATAGAGCAGGTCCGTCCTAAGGACAAGGTTGCGCGTTTTTAAGCGGATTTGGCGAGTTTTGAGGTTTGGGTATCCAACGCGCGGATGACCTGCTGGATGGATTCCACTTCGGCTTCTTCAAAATAAACTTCTCCGCATTGAGAGCATACCCATGAGGGAACCTCATCTAGCACCAGATGATATCCGTGCCTATCGATGTGGAAAGGAGAGGGTTTCTTAGTCATTTTTCCTTGACAATGAATGCACTTCATTTTTTTCTCCTCCTGAACCCGCTTTCCCATTCCTGTTTCGATGGAACATATGCGGTTATGACGGCCAAATAATCATCCTTGGGAGCGCACACCACATGAATGGATCGTCCATCGGTGCTTTTACCAAGGATCAACCCGCTGTGTCCGCGAGAGTCCTTAGGGTATTCCTCTATGAGTTCTCCCTGCTGGATCACGGCACGGACATCACCGAAACTGATCATCCTGTCCGGCCTGGACATCTGGCTGACGGCATGACGCAAGAACAGTATTTTTTTGCCTGCCGCCTGCCGGACAAGCTGCATGAAATCGGACGATGATGCCACAAGCCCAAGTATAACAAATTTTTGACTTTTTCAGGATGATATGCTATCGTGCTGAATTGAATCCATCGTCGGAGATTCCAGCCATTTGATTTGCCCCGGCACCCTTGTCTGATGCTAGCGTTTTTAAGGAAGGGTACCGGGCAAAATGCTTAAGAAGTTTTTTAAAGGATATTTGCCCCGGTAGCTCAATTGGATAGAGCAGGTCCGTCCTAAGGACAAGGTTGGTGGTTCAATTCCGCCCCGGGGCGAGTTTTTTGAAGTCGGGGCGCATCTTGATTTTGACTTTATAGAGGAGAAATTGTAACCTAATCGACGATGCCCCAGCAGATCTCTTCGCGAGAAGACCTTAAAAAGGACCCTTTCCAGGACAGGATCCAGCTCGCCCTGGAATGGATCGCCGCCCACCGCCAGACCTTCTTCTCCATCGTCGGGACCCTTGTCGTCGTCATCGTCATCGCGGTATTTGTGGCCACCAACCTGCGCACGCTCAATACCCAGGCCTGGGAGCGCTACAACCGGGGCCAGGGTTGGGCCCAGGCCGGCAACCCCCAGAACGCCATCAGCTCCTATGACGACGTCATCACCAATTTCGGCCGCACCAAGGCGGCCGCCTACGCCATGCTCGGCAAGGGGGACATCCTCTACCGCCAGCGCCAGCTCCCCGAAGCCATCAAGACCTATCAGGAGTGCCTGTCCAAGGGGCCGTCCAAACTCCTCGCCCCTTTCGCCCTCTCCGGCCTCGGCGCGGCGCAGGAGGACAGCGGCGATTTCGCGGGCGCCATAGAGACCTACAAGCAGTTCACCTCCAATTACCCCGACCATTTCCTGGCCCCCAAGATGTATGAATCCCAGGCGCGGTGCTATGAGTACTCCAGGAACCCGGACGGCGCCAAAGAGGTCTACGAAAAGATCATGACCATGTTCCCCGACACGCTCTGGGCCCAGAACGCGCGGGGACGCTACCAGGCCCTGGCCCCCGCTCCCTTCCAAGACACCGCCAAGCCCCAATGAAGCGCGCGACCCGCCTCCGGCGCCTGCTCCTCATCGCTTTCCTCGCGCTGCCGGGAGGCTTGCTCCGGGCGGCCAACAAGCTCGACGTGGGCGTCGATTACCGCCTGCGCGGCATCCAGCTCACCAACCCCACCTACTCGTCGGAACTTCCCATCGGCTCGGGAATCACCATCGACCAGAAATATTATTCCCAGCGCGCGCGTGTCTACATGACGGGGAAATTGGACCCCGGCATCGAGATCGCGAGCGTCATCTCGGCCATCGGGGTCTCGGGCTCCTCCGCGCCCCTGCTGGGACGCTATCCCAACGAAAATTTCACTCCCTTCATCGAGAACGTCTACGCCCGGGCCAACGAGCTCTTCGGCTGGCCTCTCAACCTGACCGTGGGCCGCCAGCCCTTCGTGTGGGGCTCGGGCCTGCTCATCGCGGATGACGGCCTGGGCTTTGACGGCATCCGCCTGGAAGCGGGTCCTTATTGGGGCCTGCGAGGCCACCTCTTCACGGCCAAGGCCCGGGAAAAATTCAACGGGGAGAACGACCAGGACCTGCACCTGGCGGGGCTCTCCACCAGCTGGGGCATCCACAACGTCCGCCTGGGATTCGTGCTGGAACAGGACAAATCCGGCTCCCCCTACAGCAGCATCTCCGCAACGGCTCCCGTGGTCTCGAACGAGATCTCCCGGCGTTTCATCGACCTCCAGGTGGACGGGCGGCTGGAACAGGGCGCCTTTTACAAGGCCGAATACACCATGCAGATGGGCAAGGCCAAACTGCCCGGGGGGGACGTCAAGCTTTCCGGCAGCGCGCTGACCTTCGAAGGCGGCTTCGACTTCGTGCACCCGCGCTACCGCCGCATGGTCCTGGCCTTCGTCTTCATGCAGGGCTCGGGCGACGACATCAGCACCACGGAGGAGAACGAGAAATTCAACCCTTCCTTCGGCCACAAATACGACGGCCTGGAGCGGGACGGCTACGGGGAATTCTTCGCGGCCACGCCCTACAGCTTTTTCAACCAGGACAAGGTCATCGTCCAGAACCAGGTGGGCGGGGGCGCCATCCAGTCCTTCCCCTACGACTGGCTTTTCTCCGGCATGCGAACCTTCGGGTTCCGCGGTTCCATCAACCCCTGGGAGCCCTTCACGGCCGGGCTGGAATTCTATCTCTACAGCGCGCGCGAGACCCCCGACATCCGCAACAAGGGGCTCACCACCATCACCGAGACCGCCATCGGCCGCGAGCTGGTGTTAAAAGGCACTTATACCTACGCCAAACGCGTCAACTTCACCCTCCGCTGGGGCAAATTCTTCCCCAACGCCACGCTCAACAACCTGGGTTCCTCCCGCCTCATCCTCGAAGCGTCCGCGAAATTCTAAAACCCCCTTTTGGCACAAAAAATATTCCTGGCCTTTCTCTGGCACCAGCACCAGCCCTTCTATGAGGACCTGAGGACGGGGCGCGCGGCCCTGCCCTGGGTGCGCCTGCACGGCACCAAGGACTACCACGACATGGCGGCCCTCCTTAAAAAATTCCCCAAGATCCGCGTGACGTTCAATCTCGTGCCCTCCCTCCTGCTCCAGCTGGACAACTTCGCCCAGGGGCGCGCCACGGACGCCTGGCTGGAAAAGACCCTCATCCCCGCGGCGGACCTGACCCGCGACGACAAGGTCTTCATCCTGGAGAACTTCTTCTTCTGCAACTGGGACAACATGATATTCCCCAACACCCGCTACGCCAAGCTCTTCGAGAAGCGCGGGCATTTCGCTTCGCACGAGAAGATCGCGCGGAGCGCGGGATATTTCACCGCGCAGGAATTTTTGGACCTCCAGGTCTGGTTCAACCTGGCCTGGGTGGACCCGCTCTGGCGGGGATCGGACGCCGGGATCGACGCGCTTTTCATGAAGGGCCGGGACTTCACCGAAGAGGACAAGCGCCTACTCGTCCGCAAGCAGAAGGAGATCTGCGCCGCCGTGGCCGGCATCCACAAGGAACTCTGGGACAAGGGCCAGATCGAGGTGTCCACCACGCCCTTCTACCACCCCATCCTCCCGCTCCTCTGCGACACGGATTCGGCCCAGATGTCCATGCCCGGTTCGCTCAAGCCCAAAAAGCCGTTCAAGCACCCGGAAGACGCGGAGCATCAGGTGACCGCGGCGCTCGAATACATGGAAAAGACATTCGGCAGGCGGCCGCAGGGCTTCTGGCCCTCCGAAGGGTCCGTTTCTGAAGAGGCCGCCGGCATCCTCGCGCGCGCGGGCGTCAAGTGGGCCGCCACGGACGAAGGCGTCCTTTTCCGCTCGCTCGACCGCGAAAAGATCCCGCATGACCGGAGCGCGCTCTACCGGCCTTACCTCGTGGAGACGCCCGCGGGGGAAAAGATCCGTATGGTGTTCCGCGACCACGGGCTGTCGGATTCCATCGGCTTCGTCTACGCCCGCATGGAGGCGGCCGCGGCGGCCGCGGACTTCATCCACCGCATCGAGCGGACCGCCGATTCCATCCCCGAAGGCCAGGACCCGCCTCTCCTCTCCATCATACTCGACGGGGAGAACTGCTGGGAGCATTTCCGGAACGACGGCAACGATTTTTTGAGCTTCCTTTACGCCGGCCTCTCGGATCATCCCCGCATCGAGACCGCCACCATCGGCGGATATCTGGAGCGCTTCCCGCCCCGCCAGACCTTGAGATCCCTCTGGGCGGGCTCCTGGATCAACCACGACTTCGCCATCTGGATCGGCCACCCCGAAGACAACCGCGCCTGGGACCTGGTGAGCGAAGCGAGGGAATTCCTGGCGGACGCTTCGCGGCGGCTTCCCAAAGACGACCCGGCCTTGCGGGCCGCGTGGGAATGCCTCTACATCGCGGAGGGGTCCGACTGGTGCTGGTGGTACGGCGACCAGAACTCCACGGCCCACGACGCCGTCTTCGACAAGCTTTTCCGGGACCATCTGAAGAACGTCTATATTTTTTTAGGCGAGAAGCCGCCCCAAAAGCTCGACATGGCCATCAAGGGCAAGGAGCTCAAGGGCGCTCTGGTCACCCCTTCGGCGCTCATCCAGCCCAAGATCGACGGCATGGATTCCAGCTATTTCGAATGGCGCGCGGCGGGGTCCTACCAGACCGCTCAGGCGGGGGGGACGATGCACCAGACCGATCACCTCCTGGCCTTCATCCGCTACGGGTTCGACCTGGAAAATCTATATCTGCGCCTGGACGCGCGGACAGTCCTCAAAGACCTGAAACTTCCCGACATCAAGATAAAGATCGACTTCATCGAACCCTCCGGCGGGGAGATCCAGATCTCCTGGGAGGACCATGCCGTCAAAGCGGTCTACATGGATCCCGAAGGCGCCGTGACGGCCCTGCAGAAGATCGCGTCCAAAAAAGTCGTGGAGCTTGCCGTGCCGTTCGACGTCCTGGGAAAGGCCGTGAACGAACCGGTGGAATTCACCGTGGCCGTCATCCAGGACGGGGTCCAGACCGAGCGCTGGCCTTACCAGTCCAGCATCCGCCTCGCGCGCCCCGACGCGGATTTCGGTTCCGAGATCTGGAATGCCTAGGCCTTGCCGCAGAGCCAGTTCACAAGCGAAACGATAAAGCCAGCGTAGAAATCGCCAACCTGCGCCCCGATCCCCGGTACTACGGGCAGTTTCAAGGTCTTCCCGTATACCAATTTCAACCTTAAATGGCTATCCCTGAGCCCTAAAAACAGCCAAATCACCCCATTTTACAGGTACTGATAATATATATTATGTCATGTTACTAGAATTTCTACTTGCTCTCGTACATTCACCAATTCATTTGATTTATTTCGTTGTTTCCCTTGTATATTAAGCTTTTTCAATTGCGGTTTAAGACCGAACCGAAGATATTTTATGCTGGCACTCTCATTTTGTTAAAGTTAATGCGGATCGGGCGGGGGTAGAGCGGCCGGAGCTGGAATTTTCCCTAAAATTGCAATGAAATTTATTTTAAATCCTTTCATGGTGTCAGGTGGGTCCAGTGAATTTAAAGCCATTAAAAGACCATTAAGCCTGACCGGACCTTGGAACCCGAAAAGAAGGTTCCGGACCGGCCGTTCCTTAGAATACCCCAAAATACCACCTGCCAATTTGGAGGGGCAGGGGTACTCTGGATACCCTGGAAACGGGATTCACGTTCTTTTGTGCCTGGACATGAAAAGACCATTAGAGGTATTAGGGCGGGCGGGCCGGGTCTTGGAAATACCATCAAAGGGAATCGATCGAGAACAGAGCTGTCCAAAAAACCATGTAAGAAAAACCGGGTCCGCATCCGGGTGTCGAAAATACCATCAGAGCCTTGCCGGCCCTTTCATGGTGTATTGAAAATCCAATCAGAGAAAAATCAATGGAAATTTTACCGGCCGGAAATGCTATCGGGCCAAATCCGATCGAACGCGCGGCATGAAGGATCGAAAAGGCATGAAAACAGAGGTATAGAAAAAGACCCGGAAAGGACTGAAAACGACCGAAAATGGGCTTTAAATTAGGACGATTTAGGACACTATTACGCGAAAAAACGCTAAAAAAAGGCCATTTTCGCGCGTTTTACCGTCGAGAACTTAATTTAATGCGGGCGAGACTTCAACCAAATACGCGGCGACGACCTGCGGATCGAACAGGGTGTCTATGTTTTCGGACGCGAACTGCTCCAGTTTCACATGGAGGTCGCCCTCCGGGATCTTGGGCGACTCCCGCTTGACCTCGTCGCGCACTTTTTCGAGCTGCTCGACAAAAGAAATGATGCGGGCGCCCAGGGGGATGGATTCATGCTTCAAACCGTGAGGGAACCCGGACCCGTCCCAGAGCTCGTGGTGCGCCTCGATGAGGGGCCCGGCGGCGCTCAGGAGCCGCACCGTCGAGACCATTTCGGCGCCAATGGAAGGATGGCTGGCCTCGGTCCTCTGGGCGCTCTGCCTCTGCGCCCCGATGTAGCCGATGTCGTGCAGGAGCGAGGCGTAATAGATGCTCTTGTAGGCCTGGCCCGTGATCTTCAAGCGCCGGGCGATGGTGCAGGAGGTCTGCGCCACCCTCCAGCAGTGCCCGGTGCTGCTCTTGGATATGGCCTCGATGGCCGCGCCCAGGATCTCCATGGTGTTGGCGAAAAAATTCTTCTGGTCGTGCGTCAAGCGGGAGTTGACGATCGACACCGCGGCGAACCCCGCCAGGCTCTGCATGATCTCCAGGTCGTCGGCGGTGAACTTCCCCCCCGGGGCGTTGACGCGCTTGTTGAGCACCTCCATGACGCCGATGGGCTCATCCTGGAATATCATGGGCACGCAGATGATGGAGCGCGTCTTGAACCCGCTCTTGTCGTCGGCCAGGGCGGAGGAGAAGCGGGGGTCCTTGGTGACGTCCTCGATGAGGAGCGGCTTGGCGTTCTTGGCCACCCAGCCCGCGATGCCGTGCTGGATGGGGATCTTGATGGTCCTCATGATGTTGCTCTTTTCGCCGCCCGCGGTCTTGAAATAGAGGTATTCCTTGTTGTCGTCCAGGAGCATGACGCTGGAGGCCTCGGCCTGGGTGAGTTTTTCGGCGGTGGCGGAGATCTTCTGGAGGAGGATCTCCAGGTCCAATATGGCGGAGAAGGTCTTGGCGATCTCGAAAAGGTCCCGCACGGCCACGCCGGCC
>MGUS01000054.1:10214-12274 GCA_001800085.1 Elusimicrobia bacterium RIFCSPLOWO2_01_FULL_60_11
CGGCAAGGATCTCTTCGTAGCTGGTGAGCCCGCGGGTGATCTTGATGAGCCCGTCTTCCATGAGCGTGCGCATGCCCGATTTCTGGGCCACGATGCGGATCTCTTCGGACTTGACGCCGGGCCGGCACATCATGCGCAGCTCGTCGTTCATCACCATCAATTCGTGGATGGCCGTGCGGCCTTTCATGCCCTTGTTCCCGCACTTGGGGCAGCCCTTCACCTTCATGAAGGTGGCCTTCGAATAGTCGATCTTGGCTTCTTCCAGGGTCTTCAGGAGGTCCGGCGGCGGGCTCGGGTCCGGCACCTTGCAGGCCTTGCAGAGCGTGCGGATGAGCCGCTGGGCCAGGACGCATTCCAAAGTGGAGCCGATGAGGTAGGCCGGCACGCCCATTTCCGAGAGGCGGCCCAGCACCGAAGTGGCGTCGTTGGTGTGGATGGTGGAGAGCACGAGGTGGCCCGTCATGGCGGCTTCGCAGGCGATGTGGCCCGTTTCCTGGTCGCGGATCTCGCCCACCATGATGGTGTCCGGGTCCTGGCGCAGGAACGCGCGGAGGGCCGCGCCGAAATCGAATTTTTTTCCTTCCCCCAGAGAGAGGTCCGGGTTCACCTGCACCTGCACCACGCCTTCCAGGTTGTACTCCACGGGGTTCTCGGCGGTCAAAATCTTTTCTTCCGGGTCGCGGACCGCGGCGAGCGCGGCCATGAGCGTGAAGGATTTGCCGGACCCCGTGGGGCCGCAGACCAGGATCAGGCCGTAGGGCTTGTCCAGGGATTCGAGAAACCTCTGCTGCGTGTCCGGCAGGAACCCGAGCTGGTCCAGAGTCAGGTTAGCGCCGGAGCGGTCCAAGATGCGGAGCACGGCGGATTCGCCCATGACCGTGGGGACGATGTTGACGCGGAATTCATAGGGCTTGCCCTGGGCCTTGATGGCGATGCGGCCGTCCTGGGGGATCCGGCGCTCGGTGATGTTCATACCGCCCATGATCTTGATCTTGGCCATGAGGGCGTTGCGGAACGTGAAGGGGACCTTGAACGTGCTCTTGCGGAGCGCGCCGTCCACGCGGTAACGGATGACGAGTTTCTTTTCAAAGGGTTCGATGTGGATGTCGGAGGCCTTCAAGCGCAGGGCTTCGAGGATGATGGCGTTCACCAGCTTTTCCACTTCGGGGGCGGAGGTGTCCACCTGCATGATGTCTTCCATCTCCGTGCCCTTCTCGACTTCAAGCCCGCCGGCTTGACTGGAAGCGTTCAAACCTTCGAGGAGTTCCTTGGTGAGTTCCTGGGCCTCTTCCGCCAATTCCGCCTGAGTCGACTGGGACTGTTGGACATCCTGCTGCTGCTCTTCCTCTTCCATCGGTTCGGGGGCGGCTTCTTCGCCGCCGTGGACTTTGGATATGGCGGCGCGGATGTCGGAGGACATCGCCAGATAAGGGATGACCTGGATGCCGAACCGGAGCTGGATGTCTTCGACGGCGAAAACGTCGCGCGGGTCGCGCATGGCCAGGAGGAGCATGCCTTCTTCTTTGGCGAAGGGGATGACCATCTTCTGTTTGGAGAGCTGTTTGGGGAGGATCTTGCCGACGTCGGGGTCGATGTCCATCTCGGAAAGGTCCACCGCGCGGACTTTCCATTCGCGGGAGAGGACCCTCACGATCTCCGCCTTGGTGGCCAGGCCGGCATCCAGGATGCCCTGCTGGAGGACTTCGCCGGACTTCTTGGTCTCTTCTTCGGCTTTTTTGAGGGTTTCCGGGGTGAGGAGCCCGGACTGGAGGAAGATTTCCTCTATAGTGCGTCTTTTCTGCACGACTCCCATATTTGTAAAATATACCCCGTTATGTCACTCTTGTCAACATGCCCCGACTAAAAACCGAGACATCCGCGGGCGGCATCGTCCTCAAAAAAAATCCCGTCAAGATCCTCATGGTGCGGGTGAAGAACCTGGAAGGCCGCAAAGTGTGGACCTTCCCCAAAGGCCACCTGGAAAAGGGCGAGACCGCGCGAGCGGCCGCGCTCCGGGAAGTGCTCGAGGAGACCGGCTGGCTCTGCCGCTTCCCCCCCCC
>MGUS01000054.1:12382-13112 GCA_001800085.1 Elusimicrobia bacterium RIFCSPLOWO2_01_FULL_60_11
GCGCGCTGGGCGAGCGTGCCCGCCGCCGTCCGTCTGACCCGGTATCCCTCCGACAAAAAAATCCTTAAGATCCTTCAAGCGACGATCGAGTAGCCGCCGTCGGCCACGAGGGTCTGGCCCACGATCCAGCGGGATTCCTTCGAACATAAGAATGTGACCACGTTCGCGATGTCTTCGGGGTGGCCGATGCGCCCGGCGGGCGTCTTGGTGCGGGCTTCATGGAGCATGCCTTCGTGGCCGGGGATCCCCCGCAGGGACTGCGTGTCCGTGGTGCCGGCCATCACGGTGTTGACCCCGATGCCTTTGGGGGCCAGTTCCAGGGCCAGATAGCGGCAGAGGGCTTCGATGGCGGCCTTGGCCACCCCCACCGCGGAGTAATCGGAGAGGCAGCGCTGGGAGCCGTGGCTCGAGATCCCCACGATCCTGCCGTGCCGGCCCTTCATGAGCGGGACGGCGTGCTGGGCGCAGAGGAGCAGGGCCCGGACATTGATGTCCATCGTCCGTTGCCATTCGTCGGTCTTGAGTTCCATGACGGGCTTCAGGTCGCCCGTGGCGGCGTTGTGGATGAGGAAATCAAGCACGCCGAATTTCGTTCTGATGTCGTCGAAAATCTTCGCGACCTGGTCTTCGTTGCCCATGTTGGCGCGGATGCTGTGGACTTTGACATGGTGGGCGGAGAGTTTTTCCTCGGCCTTGGCGGCGTCGCCGCGGCTGCGCAGGTAGGTGAAGA
>MGUS01000055.1:0-1931 GCA_001800085.1 Elusimicrobia bacterium RIFCSPLOWO2_01_FULL_60_11
GGCCTTCCTCCGAGCCGGTATAGATGAGGGGCAGGGCGACGTTCTCCAGGGCCGAGGTGCGGGAAAGGAGATTGAACTGCTGGAATATGAACCCGATGGTGCGGCTGCGCACATGGGCCAGTTCGTCTTCGCCCAATCGGGCGACTTCGCGGCCTTCGAGAATATACGAGCCGGATTCCGGCACGTCCAGAAGCCCCAGCATATGCATCAAAGTCGATTTCCCCGAGCCGGAAGGGCCCATGACGGCCACAAATTCCCCCGGCTCGATGGTGAGGGTCACCCCGCGCAGGGCGGGCACGACCGTCTCGCCCATGAGGTATGTTTTTTTAAGGTTCGTGACGCTGATCATCGTCCTCCGCTTCTCGGCTGCTGCGGCCTCGTGTTCCTCATCGGCAAGAACGGATTGGTGCCCTGGGAGCCGCCGCCCTTGTCCCAGCGGACCTCGGGGACGAGGACTGTTTCCCCCTCCGCCAGTCCTTCCGTGACCTCCACCATCTTTCCGTCGCTCAAGCCCATCTGGATGGGTTTTTTATCGTGTTTTTTCTTCTTGTCCCCGCCTGCGCCCGGCACCAACACATACGGGCCGGTTTCAACCCCGTCCCTGCCTTCCCCCTCGCGCACGGCCTGCTGGGGGATGACGAGGACATCGTCTTTTCTGCGGATGCGGAACGCGACGTTGGCGGTCATGCCCGATTTCATGAAGGAAGGCACGGAATCCGGCAGAACGTCCACCTCGTAGATGGTGACGCTGTTGACCGTCTTGGCCTCGAAGGCGATGCTGTGGGTGCGGCCGGGGATCTTGTGTTTGGAATAAGCGTCCAGGGTGATCTCGGCAGTCTGGCCCGGCTCGGCGTTCCGGGCGATGATGACGCCGTCCATGGGGGCCACCATGGGGGCCGGCCTGTATATCTTCTTCCACTTCTCGAGCTCGGCGTCGCCCTGAGCGCGGGCCGCGTCCAAAAGGGCCGCCCGTTCGGACGATGAGAGCCAGGCCAGCACCTGGCCCCGCTTCACCTCCTGGCCTTCCTGCACCAGGATATCCTCCATCCTCCCCGCGATCGCGGGCTTCAATTCCAGGCGGTTCTGGGGCTGGACCACACCAGTGGCCAGGACGGAGACCGCGATGCTGCCCTTTTCCGCCCGGACCTCGCGGAAACTTTCCTGGGCGGTCTTGGACGATCTCTTCTTCCAGTAATAGGCGCCCCCCGCGGCCGCGGCGATCAATATGACAGCGATCAATTTTTTCTTCATGGCGCCTCCAGTCCTCTGCCTAAAACCCTGTCCCAAGCGGCTTCCGCCAACACCGCGCCACGACGGGCCGTCAAGGCGTCCTTCTGGGAGCCGATCAGGTCGCTCTCGATGAGGTCCCAGTCCTGGAAGCTGATGAGCCCGTTGGAATACTGCGCCCGCGCGATCTTGGCGCGCTCTTCAGAGGCCTTCAGGAACTCTTCCTGCACGCCTTCGAGCCCGGCTGCATCTTGAAAACCCGAATAGGCCTCTTCCAGGGAGACCTCCGTCTCCCGCGCGGTCGAGTCCAGGTCCGCATAGGATTTTTCCAGGTTGGACCGCGCCTCGCGCAGGCCGTTCAGGTCGCTTGCCCCGTTGAAAAAAGCGTAGGAGACCTGGGCGCCCGCACTCCAGGAGTCGCGGTCGCTGCCCGAATCCGCCAGTCGCCTGCGGCCCGTTCCGGAAACGGAGAGGGTGGGAAAAAAATCGGAGCGCGCCAGGGTGACCTGCGCGCGGGAGCGGTCCAGCAGATAGCGCGATATAAGGTAAGAAGGGGTCTCGCGGGACAGACGGGAGAAATCCGGGCCGGGCCCGGAAAGGTCGAAAGAATAATCCCCCTTCACCTCGCCGAGCAGCGAAGGGGGCAGGCCCAGGGTGCGGGCCAGGCGCTTGCGGGCGCTGGCCTGCGCGCGGCCGGCGCGGTC
>MGUS01000055.1:1942-3876 GCA_001800085.1 Elusimicrobia bacterium RIFCSPLOWO2_01_FULL_60_11
CGAGCCCAGGTTCTCGCGGCCCGCTTTGTAGCGGAGCTGGATCATGTCGCGGTTGTCGCGCCTGCGGTCGCGGATGGCCGTGAGCAGAGCGACGTTTTCGGAACCATGTATCGCCTCGATGAAGGCCGACCGCAGATCGCTCCGGACATCCGCCTCTGTTTTGCGGGCCGATGCCTGCTCGCCCTGCCAGGCCAGGCGGGCGGATTCGACGGACGCCTTCGTGCCGAATCCGGAAAAGAGGTCCTGCTGGGCGGTCAAGTCCATGGATTTATCCGATGCGGGGTTGGCCCCGTCGCCTGAGGTATCGGAATGCGTGACGGAAAGCCCGCCGGTGACTTGAGGAAGGTAGCCGGAGAACCCGGCCATGTAACGGACTCTTGCGGCGTCGACCGCCGAGCGGGCCGAGCGGACATCGGGGTTCTTGTCGCGGGCGATGGAAAGGGCTTGCTCCCAGGAGAGGTCCTCCGCCCGGGCCGTTGCGGCGGCGGAGATCAGCGTCCCAAGGAGCAGCGCCGCAGCATGCCTCATCTTATTTTGCGGACGACCTTTCCTCCCGGCGCTTTTTCCGTTCGGCGATCATTTGCTCGAACCCGGGCTTCTGCGCGTCGGTGAGCAGAGCGCGGATCTGACCGCTGGCGTCCTCGCGGACTTTATCCTTCAACTCCTCCATGGCCTTCTTCTTGGAGTCGAGGACGGCCTGGACCTTGGATTCCTGTTCGGGGGTGAGAGCGAGACGCTTCTTCAGCTGGCCCATGAAATGGACCGCCCGGTACTGGCCGCGGTGGTACCTATGGCAATAATGCATCCCCGCGCCCACGAGCGTGCCGCCGACTAAAATCCCAAGGATGAACGACAGGAAGGATTTTCGTTTGTCACTCATCGGCAACCTCCTGGAACAGATCAGATTCATCGTCGAAAATGGATTGGGCGGAGTTGTCCTGCAAGACCTTGGATTCCATGGGTTGAGGGACCAGCGAATAGACCAGGACGAACAGGGACGCGAAAGCCGCCGCGCCCACTTCCCATTTCAGGTCCAGAAGGTCCGAGAGCCACCCTCGCCAGGAGGCCTCGGCCGGGGATTCCTCTTGGATGCGGGCCATCACCCGGTCGGCAAAGCCGCGAGGCACGGGGTAGGAACGCTTGAGATTGATCTTGATGTCGTCGGGGTTCATGGGTTTCTCACCTTGTTAGACGGGTTCGGGGAATCAAATGTTACTGGCTTCCTTTATAAGGGCCTCTCGTGCCCTGTAAAGACGTGTTTTAACGGCGTCCAGGGAGATTTCCAGGGTCTGGGCCAACTCCTCATAGGAAAGGCCTTCCCCCTCTCTCAGCAAAAGAATGGCGCGGGCATCCGGGGACAACCTGCTCAGGAGCGCCATGACGGTCTCCCGGTCTTCGAACCCCGCCGTGAAATCGCCCGCGGTGGCCAGCCCGGGAGCCGAATCTCCCCGTTTTTCAACGAGCGCCTCGAGCGAATCTTCGCGGGCGGCCTTACGCTTGGAGAGGACATCGAGACAGTGGTTGGAGGCGATGCGGTAGAGCCAGGTGGAGAGTTTGGATCTGCCTTCGAAGCGGTCCAGGTTCCTGTAGGCCTTTATAAAGACCTCCTGGGCGGCGTCCTCCGCGGCGGTATCGCCTAGAAACCCGGCGCAGAGGCGGAGGATATTCTCCTGGTGACGCAGGACGACGGCGCGGAAATCGGAGATATCGTCGGGTTCATCCATGCTTCAGCTTTTCGGCCTCCTTCAAGGCCTGTTCGAAATCGCTCACGGTCCCCTCGATCTGCATCTCGAAGACGGCTTTCAGCGCTTTGCCCATGGCCGGGCCCGGCTGCCAGCCCTTCTCGAGCAGGTGCCTGCCCATGAGGATGGGCTTGGGCCCGCCGCTCGCCAATTCGAGCGCTTGGAGTTGCGCGCGCAGCCAGTCGCCTGCCG
>MGUS01000055.1:3937-10820 GCA_001800085.1 Elusimicrobia bacterium RIFCSPLOWO2_01_FULL_60_11
GGTCTTTAAAAAGGACGAAGCGGGCTTGACGCCTTTTTCGGAATGGAACTGGCTGCGGATGCGCCCGTCGGCGTCCTTGCGGGTGGTGGCGGGCTTGCCGAAATCGTGGGCGAGCGCGCCCAGCATCGTGGTCCAGGCGGAATCCTCGTCGACGCTCTCGCGCCTCACGATCTCTGCGGCAACATCGGCCACCATGAGGGAATGCGTCCAGACGTCGCCTTCCGGGTGCCATTCCGGTTCCTGCGGGCAGCCCATGAGAGAGGTCAACTCCGGATGGAGATGCTTGGCCACATCCAGCTCTTTCACGGCGGTGAGGCCCACGGACGGTTTGCGGCTCTTAAGGAGGAGTTTTCTCCACTCGTCCCCGATGCGCTCCTGGGACAGTTCCTTCAAGGTGGGAGCCACATCTCGGCAGACCCGCACCGTGCGGGGCTCTATCTCAAATTCGAACCGCGCGGCGAACTGGCAGACGCGCAGGACCCGCAGGGGGTCTTCGCCGAAGAATCTTTCGTCCGTGGCGCGGATGACCTTCTTTTTGATGTCGTCGGCGCCGTTGAAAGGGTCCTCGATCCGCCCCGTGAGCGGGTCCTCAAGGATGGAGTTGATGGTGATGTCCCGCCTCCGCGCGGCTTCCTGGATGGAAAGGCCGGGGTCGCCCTCGACCTCGAACCCCTTGTGCCCCGAGCCCCGTTTGGAATCCTTGCGCGGGATGGAGACGTCGATGTTCCCGAGCTTGTGGATGCAGAAGGCCTTGCCGATGGTGTTCACATTCCCGAACTTGCGCAAGACGGGCTCGATCTCGCGCGCGGCAACGCCAAAGACCTCGATATCGAGGTCTTTGGGGGGAGTCCCCATCATCTTGTCGCGCACGCAGCCACCCACAAGGTAAGCCCGTCCGCCCATGGCCTTGAATGCCTTGGCGATTTCCCGGGCGGTGTCTTGCTCGTTCACCGGGGTTTCCTTCGACGGAAGAGGCGGGCGGGCACCCAGAGCCAGAAGAGGCAACTCAAGGCGTGGGCGGGAGGCAGAGACCGCGCCGCCTCCCAGGCCTGCAGGAACGGGTCCGCGGCCAGCCAGAGTTTGTTGTCATGCGGCTCGGCCTTGAGGCGGACGAAAACCTGATTGGCCTGGTCTCCTCCGATTTTCAAACGGGACAAGAGGGCGTCTTCCAGTCGGCTCCGGTCCATATTCCTCCAGCCCGGCACTCGCGCGACATTCCAAACATAGGCGGTGTAACCCCAGCCGTGATTATCGGTGATGCCGGTCATGGCCAGACGGTCCTTTCTGCAGAGGGCGACGATCTCCGCGCGCTTGGAGGGCGGAAAATCCAGGGCGATCGGGGCCGCGTTGGCTATCTCAAAGCCGCGCACGCCCCACTTCACGAAATCTTCCTTTCTCTCCCAATGGTATTTCCAGTATTCAGGAAGGGAAGCGATGACGAGGGCGCGCGAGCTTTTCATGACGCCCATGAATCTCCGTATCCCTTCGACGCTCCCGTCATAGAGGCCGTTGGATATGAGCGCCGTGTTCCCGATGACCGCCAAATGGCAGTTCTGCAGGCTCAATTCCTCGCCGGACAAGGGGATGGCCCCGTTCTTGTCGCGCTCATAGGCGGCCTGGGCTTCCCGGCTGCCCGTGACGACGTTATGGTCCGTGATGAAAGCCGCGTGGAAACCCGCCTTCTTGTGCCAGAGGAGGTTCTTTTCCGGCGTAAAGGACTTGTTGGCGTCCCAGGAATGGCTCGTGTGGCTGTGAGCGTCGTAGATGAGCAGGTCCGGGTCCTTGACCTCCAGGCGGGCCATGGGACGGGGGATGAGGATGACGGCCGCAAGGACCGCCGCGTAGAGGAGGTTGGCCTGGATGAATTTCAACACCCCCGGCCTTCTCAAAGCCAACAACAGGTTGAGCGCGGCCAGCATCGCGATGTGCTGATGGACGCTCAATATCGTGAGGTGGTCGGCCAGATGGAAGAATGGCGCGAAGGGAATGTAGACGGCCGGATAATCCAGGACTGCGGCGCCCGCGACCTCGCCGCCCGTGAGCTCAAAGACCCCTCCGGGATGGCCGAAGAAATATCCGGCGATGATGACGGCTGTCGCGATCCATTTGAACATGATCGTTCATTCTATTAAATTTGCAAGGAACGGTCGCGGCCGTTCCCTACATCTGCTAGAATAATCGGCCATGATCCGAAACGCCCTGCTGGCCGCATGGTTCCTGGCCTTTTCCTTTCTCCTTTTTCGCGCCTCCCGCTCCGTATCCGCATTCTCCGGCCGGCTGGAAGCCCTGCGCGAGACGAGCCGCCGTCTGGATGAGGATTCCCGCGAGCTCGCGGACATCTCCCGGAAGATCCGCGCGCGGGAAAAGGAGATGGGATCCCTCCTTAAAATCGTCAACCTCATGCCGGAAGACCGGGGGTTCCTGCGCACCCAAAAAGTCGTTTCGGATGAAGTGCATGTCTTGAGGCGCAAAGCGAGGAAGTGGATCGGGCCTTCCATCGTGCACATCGTCGTGGACACCAAGGCCAACAAGCTCTACCTTAAAAAGGGTCAGGAACTGCTCATGGAGGCCGACTGTTCCGTCGGAAGGGGCGGGACGCTCAGGGACAAAGCCACGGGGCGCGCCTGGGAATTCGTGACTCCCCTGGGCGAGTTCCGCATCCAGAATAAAATGGAAGATCCCGTCTGGATCAAGCCCGACTGGGCTTTTGTGGAATCCAAAGAACCCATCCCCCCGCCCGGAGACCCGTCGCGCAGGGCGGAAGGAGAGCTGGGGGCTTTTGTTCTAAGCCTGGGCGACGGCTACCTCATCCACGGCACCAAGCACGAGGAATTCCTGGGCACCGCGGTCTCCCACGGCTGCGTGCGCCTGGGCGCCGACAACCTTAAAAAACTCTACGAGAGCGCACCCACCGGGACCAAGGTCTACATCTACTGATGAGAAACGCCGACCCCCGGCTCGTCATCGTCTCGGCCATCCTTCTCCTGCTCGGACTGGCGGGCCTCAATAAGTGGGTGAACGGAAAGCTCGCCGGAGCGGAGATGGAACTGATGCTCCTGAAGAATAAATCGGAAGCGGTCGAAGAATCCCTGGCGGAGGCGCGTTCCTTCCGGGACATGAAAGAGCAGGAGATGGCGTTCTTCACGTCGGGTTTGGGCAGCGTGGCCCAGGCCAAAAAAGCCATGTACGAATCGGGCCTCTCGCTCCAGGAAGAAAAACGCCTTCTGGAAAAGCAGCTCGAGATCATGACCACCTCCATCAAGGTCGACCCGGCGGAGCAGAAGATATCTCTCATGCGCGAAGACAATGCTTCAAAGAGTTTCAAACTCGCCTTCACTTCCACCCAGCCCGTGACCGAGGCGCAGATGAAGTCCAGGTCCCTTCGCGTCACATCCAAAGAAAGGTTCGCCCACCCGGAACGGGGCAAGGCCGAGGAAAAGGACGGGGTCCTGACCTGGACGCCGCCCCAGGTGGGAGAATCCGCCCGGAGCAACGCCCTCGGGGAATTCGTCCTCTTCACCAATTCCAACATCATCATCCACGGGCCTTTCAAAAAAGAGCAGGAACACGCGGCCTACCCTCACGCCTGCCTGGGGCTCTCGCGCGAAGACGCGGCCAGACTTTACCGCGGCAGCTTCATCGGTAACCGGATCTATTTCCAATGATGAATCCTTTTCATGCGGGACACATCTAATGGATAGAGTATACTGTTGCGATTCGAGGAGGTGATGATAACGATGGGACCTAAAGGGGGCTGCGGCTGCTAACGGCATTTGTGATGGGCCTGGTCGAGGGTGTGACGGAGTTCTTACCCGTCTCCTCGACCGGGCACCTGATCATCGCGGGCCATTTCCTCGGATTCGAAGGGGGGTTGGCCCAGAGTTTCGAGATATTCATCCAGCTGGGAGCCATCCTGGCTGTTCTTATTTTATACTGGAAGAAATTCCTCGACCCCGCCGTTTTAAAACTCCTCTTTTGGACCACGCTCCCCGCCTTGGGAGCCGGCGCGCTCGCCCACCCCTACATCAAGGCGCATCTCTTCAACCCCGCGACCGTAGCCATGGGACTTTTCGCGGGCGGGGCCGTCATGATCGGCATCGAGAAGGTCCTCCCGCCCCGCGTGAGAGAAGGGATCGAACTTCTCACGGTGAAAGACGCTCTCTGGATAGGGGGTTTTCAGTGCCTGGCCCTTTGGCCCGGCATTTCCCGGAGCGGGGCCACCCTCATCGGAGGCATGGCTCTTGGCGTCTCCAGAAAGACCGCGGCGGAGTATTCATTCCTGGCCGCCGTGCCCGTGATATTCGCCGCGACGGCCCTGGACCTCTGGGAAAGCCGTTCCATCTTGAATATGGCGGATGCCCCCCTTTTCACTGTCGGCTTTGTCACGGCTTTCGTGTCCGCCATCCTGGCCGTCAAGTGGCTCGTCCGCCACCTCTCCGGCCATCCTCTTACCGCCTTCGGCTGGTACCGCGTGATGATATCGCCGTTCATCTTCTATTTTTCAAAATAATTTGATAGCATTGTCGATATGAAAAAACTGATCGGATCCTCTGCGTTCCTTGTCTGCCTTCTGCTCCTTGAATCTTCCCTTCACGCCATCGGCGCCGAAGTCTCCCTGGGCGGCAACCAGATCTACCCCTGGGGCTATATGAGCTTCAAAGGCGAGTCCTTGGACATGCGCAATGACTTGAATTATGGCCAGCTCAACACTTTCGTGGGCCGTGCCCGCATCGATACGCCTCTGTTCCTGCCCAACATCTACCTCATCGCCAACCCCATGAAGTTCGAGGGCACCTCCGTGAGAGCGGTCTCCTTCACCTACGGCGACAAGACATTCACCGCCGCGGTCCCCTTCACCTCGTCTTTGAGACTGGACCATTACGATCTGACGCTGTTCTACGGCGTGCCTTTCCTTAAAACGGCCACCGACGGCGTTCTCCAGGCGGACCTTGGGATCAATGTACGCTACCTTGATTTCAAGGCCGAGTTCTCCCAGCCCCAGACCGGCATCTCCGAATCCAAGGCGCTCGCCATCCCCGTTCCCATGGGTTACCTGGCGCTGCGGGTATCTCCCATCAAAAAACTTTCCATTGAAGGCGAGCTGCAGGGCATCGCTTACGGCAGCAGCCGCTATTACGACGCCATGGGCCGGGTCAAATACAGGGTCATGAAACTCCTGTTCGTTGCGGGCGGCTACAGTTTCCAGAACATCAAGATAGACCAGAGCGACGTCCATACGGACCTGCGATTCGGCGGGCCCACAGCCGAGTTGGGAATGGAGTTTTGAGCGAACTGAAGATCACCGCCCCCGTCCCGGCTGATTTCGCCGCCATCCTCACGCCGGATGCTCTCAAGTTCTTTGAGCGCATCGAATTCAAGTTTTCCGCCAGACGTTTAGAACTCTTGAAAGCCCGAGACGAGCGCCAGGTCCGCTTGGACTCCGGCGAGATGCCGGATTTTCTCCCTTCCACAAAATCCGTCCGAGAAGGCGCGTGGATCACAGCCCCCATCCCCAATGACCTGCAGGACCGCCGCGTGGAGATCACCGGCCCTTCCGCCGACGCCAAGATGGTCATCAACGCCTTCAACTCGGGCGCCTCCGTCTACATGACGGACTTCGAGGATTCCCAGACGCCTACTTGGGAGAACACCATCCGAGGCCAGATCTACTTGAAGCAAGCCATCCATGGCACCCTCGGATTCAAAAGCCCCGAAGGAAAATCCTACGCCCTGAATCCCAAGACAGCCGTTCTGATGACACGCCCCCGCGGCTGGCACCTCTTTGAAAAGCACGTCACCTTGAACGGCCGGCAAGTATCGGGCTCCCTTTTCGATTTCTCCCTCTTTTTCTTCCACAATGCAAAGGAACTGCTCAAAAAAGGGTCCGGCCCCTACTTCTATCTCCCCAAAATGGAGAGCCATCTGGAGGCGCGCCTCTGGAACGACGTTTTCCGCGAAGCCCAGGACGCGCTCGGGATCCCGCAAGGCAGCATCCGCGCCACGGTGCTCATCGAGACCATCCTCGCCGCTTTCGAGATGGATGAGATCCTTTACGAACTCCGCGACCACTCCGCCGGCCTGAACTGCGGCCGCTGGGACTATATTTTCAGCTTCATCAAGAAGTTCGGCAAGAACCCCGCGATGATATTGCCCGACCGCGCCCAGGTCACCATGGACAAGGCGTTCCTGAAATCCTACGTGGAGCTCCTCATCAAGACCTGCCACAGGCGGGGCGCCCACGCCATGGGCGGCATGGCGGCCCAGATCCCCATCAAGAACGACGCCGCGGCCAACGAGGAAGCGCTCTCCAAAGTGCGCGCGGACAAGGACCGCGAGGTCAAAGCCGGCCACGACGGCACATGGGTGGCCCACCCGGGGCTTGTGGGACTGGCCAAGGAGATCTTCGACGCGGGCATGAAGACCCCCAACCAGATCCACATCCGGCGGGAAGATGTCGAGATCTCGGCCAAAGACATGCTCGCCGTCCACAAGGGCGACATCACGGAACTGGGTCTGAGAAAGAACATCTCCATCGGCATCCAATACTTGGAAACCTGGCTGCGCGGGACGGGCTGCGTTCCGCTTTACAATCTGATGGAAGATGCCGCCACCGCGGAGATCTCCCGCTCCCAGGTGTGGCAATGGCTCCGCCACGGGGTGCGCCTGAAAGAGGGCACGGCGGTGACCGCGGACCTGGTCAAAAAGATCATGAGCGAAGAGACGGCCAAGATCAAAGGGGCCAGATTGGAATTGGCCTCAAAGATATTCTGGGACATGATGACCGCCAAGGACTTCAAGCCCTTCCTCACCCTGGACGCCTACGAACACATCGACTAGGAGAGTTTCATGATGCTGAACGCCTCACAGATAGAGAAGGAATGGA
>MGUS01000055.1:10916-11032 GCA_001800085.1 Elusimicrobia bacterium RIFCSPLOWO2_01_FULL_60_11
AGCTGGGCTCGGAAAAACTCTGGAAACTCCTTCATTCGGACCCATATGTGCCCGCCCTGGGCGCCATGACGGGCCTGCAGGCCGTAGAGATGGTGCAGGCGGGCCTGAAAGCCGTC
>MGUS01000056.1:0-3628 GCA_001800085.1 Elusimicrobia bacterium RIFCSPLOWO2_01_FULL_60_11
TCATCTCCCAGGGCAGATCCAGCGAGACCTACACGCTCTTCGGCATGGCTCCGGGCGCCTACACCCTCATCGCCCGCTCCCAGGGGTTCAACGATTCCTCCATGACCGTCACGGTGGGGGACACGGACATGTTCAGAGTGGACATCCCCACATTCACGCAGGGGGCTACCCTCACCGGCAGCTTCATCGTCACGGGGAGCTCATCGCTCCTCGTCGCCACGGCCGAGGGGAGCGCTTCAAATACCCTTCAGGCGAGCAGCGGCATCGCCGCGTTCATCAGCCTGTGGGACCCCGTCACCGGGGTGAGGACAAGCCGCGCCAGTTTCCAGATCTCCACGGCAGGGGTGGCGGGGGTTTCCGGGCAGAACGCCATCGCCAGCGGCACCTACAAGATCGACGGCGTCCCGCCCGGCAATTACCAGTTCTTCCTCTGGATCTACGACATCCTTAAATTCAGTCCGGACCCTTCCAACACCTTGCGCATCAGCGTGACCACTTCCGCCGCGCAGTCCGCGCCGGACATCCGCTTCAGCCAGGCCACCGCCGCCTCGCTTTCGGGACGGGTGCGCCTGCCGGCGGGGCAGACCGATTTCGAGAATGTGCTCATCCGCGCCCACATCACACCCAACCAGATCCGCAATGCCCTGCTCAAGGGGGAACCCATCGACCCCAACAGGGTGGACATCAACACGCTCCAGGCCGGCAATGACGTGTTCACGACGCCTTATCTGGCGGATGCGAGCCTGGCATTCTTCCAGTCGTTCACCGCGGAAGTGGATGAGCTCGACATCTCTTTCATCTACACGACGAACGGCCAATCCTTGCGAAAGATCATCGTGTCCACCAAGGATGCCGTCATCGACCTGGGTGAGATCGACCTCTCCGGCCAGCCCTATGAGATCACGGGGACCCTTGAGAACGGCATCACCGACCCCCGCTTCGACACCATGGATGAGATCGTGAGCAACGCCAAGAGGACGGACGACGGCACGCTCTTCGGCGGGTTCGGGACCAACCGCTTCCTGGCCCCCACGGGCTATCCTATTTACCCCATTTCCTCGACCACCGCCCGTGTCCAGGCCGTGAAAAGGGATGTCGCCACGGCCTTGAATTCCCTGGTGAACGTCAACCGGTATGATGATACCACCACCCGCTTGGGCTTCATGACCGCGGGTGGCACCTACGCCATCTCGGGCATCACTCCCGGGGTCTGGACCGTGCACACATTCGACCTGCGGGACTCATCCGGCAACCTGGTCGCCCCGCTCCAGGAAAAGACCGTCGTCGTGTCGAACTCCAGCCCGACGGTGAACTTCCGCCTGAGCGGCGGCTTCACGGTCTCGGGCTCCGTCTCCCTGGCCAATTCCAAGCAGGACGCCCGGAATCTTTTGATCGTGGCCAAGAACCGCAAGGGGGACGCGGTCGCCGTCTCTTCCAACACATCCATCGGCAACCCCGTCACGGGAGTGGCGGCCAATTCCGTCAGTTATTCCTTCAGCGGCCTGCCTGCGGGCCAGGTCTACACCCTCCAGGTCTTCGATCGCTCGGCGCCCATCAAGTATATGGCCAGGCCCCTTAAAGTCCCCGATCCCATCACGGACCCCACCGGCGTGGGCCTTCAGGGGAACCTCTCCGGCCAGAACATCACATTGGCCGAAGCCGGCTCCGTGAAGGGCAAACTCCGTGACGCCAATACCGGCACCGTCATTTCCTCGAGGAACAAATCGATGCTGGCTCCCAATTTCAGGATCTACGCGGTCGCCAACCCCTGGATCGACGGCGGGTTCACGGAACTGGCTTCGACCAATACGGTCCTGATCACCACATCCGTTCCGCAGGCCAGGGATCTGATCGCTGAAGACGGGACATTCACTCTGGGCCCCCTCGCGCCGAACACCGCCTACGACATCCGTCTCGAGCAGGACAGCTGGTCCCTGGACTTTCTTGCCCAGGGAGCGCAGAATTTTTCGCCGGTGTCGCTGTCGGGCCTGCGGGTCAACGAGGGCGAGACCAAGGACCTGGGCACCCTGGACTTGAACCAGGGCACCGCCGTCTCCGGCGTGATCCGGAACGCTTCCGGGGCGCTCCTGCCCAACATCCGCGTCGTAGCGAGACCGGCCCTGGTGGACTCCGCCGTTTTCGCCGAATCCAGGTCCGACACGAGCGGGGAATACAAACTCTGGGTATCCTCTTACCTGGCGCGCTATTACGATGTGACCGTCGCTCCGCGGGAGGAGAACGAGACCTCTCTGTCCCAGTCCAGCGTCCTCTACGCGGAAAAGACGCAGCGCCTCGACCTCACGCGCCAGACGTCCGCCAGCTTCACTTTGAGCCCGGCCAATTTCATCGTGCGCGGGAACGTTTCCACGGACGACGGGGGAGAACTCAAGATCCCCTTCGGGGTCAACCTGGGCTTCCCTGGGGCGGCCGTGGTGATGCAGCCCGCGGGGGTCCCGCCTTCCGGCAAGAACCCTCTGGGAGACATCGTGGCTTTCACGAACGCGACGGGGACTTTCACCATCCCGCGCCTTTCCACGGGCACCTATCTCCTGCGCTCCGCCAGCGTGGGTTACGCGGTGCGCACCACCACCGTGATCATAACGAACACGGACGTGACCGTTTCCACGGCGGAGACCCGGGTGAGCCGGGGGGCCGTGGTCACCGGCACCATCCGCAAGCCCGATTCGACGGCATCTTCCGGCTACGGGCCGGTGAACCAGAGCGAAGTGGCCTCGGTGGCCGCCACCGACAGGAATTTCAGCGAATTCGTCTTCGGCACCGTGGAATTGGACCCCATCGCCAAGACCATCTCCAAGTATTCCATCACGGGGTTCAAGACGGGCCAGGTCTACACCCTGGTCTTCCTTCCTGAAAAGGAAGACGACGACATCATCTTCCCCGAAGAGGGCTACGACACGGTCTCCTTTGAGGCCAACGAATCGACGGCGACCAAGACCCTCCACCTGACCTACAAGCCGGTGGTGGCCGATGTCTTCGCAACGGCCAAAAAGATCGGAGGGAACCTGCAGATCAAGTTCAAGGTCACTCAGCCCTTGAGGAACCGCATCGGCACGGACAATGAACTTTCGAGGATCATCGCTTTGTCCTCCGTCACAGCCACGGGGACGGCCCTTTCCGCCCCCAACAACGGGGGGAGTTTCTTGACGGCGTCGGGCTCCTCGCGCACCATCACGGACAACCGCAAAGAGCTGACCGCGGTCTACAGCCCCGCCGCCGGCGAATCCCGCTTCAGCATCCGTTTCCGCGCCTTCACCAACGCCAGGAGCCCGTTCACCGGGGATGATTTCGAGATCGACAAGGTCTTCGACTTCTTCATCGGCGTGGACGCGGAGAAGCGGCAAAGGATCTCCAACGCGCGCGGCGGCTCGCTCGAAATGGAGGCCGTGGGAGACGAGCAGGAGAACACGGGAGTCACTTTCGAGGCGGGGACGTTCGTTGCCGAGGGCAGCTTGACCCCCAACCCCACTTCGCAGATCACCTGCGGCATCGCGCGCGCCGAGGACATTTCCCAGAGCACCCAGACCTCGAATGTCCGGGGAGCTCCCGGATTCCCGGATGCCGCCGGCAACGATCTGGACCGCTATCCGCCCGCCCTGGCCGGCGCCAT
>MGUS01000056.1:3651-6865 GCA_001800085.1 Elusimicrobia bacterium RIFCSPLOWO2_01_FULL_60_11
GCGGAAAATCCGGTCCGTACGGCCGCTCAGGGCGCCCCGGGCGTCATGGGCGCGGCCGTGAGCGCGTCAGAAGTGGCCAATAATGTCCTGGGCTCTTTCTATGATTTCTTCCTGCCCGCCGGCGTCAAGCGCTCTCTCTCCAAGAATGCCAAGATCACGCTCCAATATTCGACGTCCACCGGCGACTCCTCCACGATGAACGTCTACTTCTACAACGACACCTCTTCCACCATGACCACCACCTCGGGCGATACCGTGGCCCCCGGCGCCTACGGGTTGGAGAGCACCAACAAGGCGGTGGACGAGGTCAACAAGACCATCTCCGTGACCGTCAACCACTTCACGGTCTTCGTGGTCGTGAACTCCACTTCATCCACGCTCGGGTCCGGCACCACCATCGCAACATCCACCACCACTTCGGCGGCCTTCATCAAGAATTCGGTCAACATCCTGAACCTCACTCTGGGCACGACCGTGGCCGTGAGCGGCATCCCCGTCTCGGGCGGGGCGGATGAGACCCACAGCTTCTGCCTCATCAGCACGGGCGCCTCCAACACCGGCATCGTCATCAACGTCCAGTCCCATCTCCAGGCCTTCACCCTGGTCCTGAACCAGGAACAGCTCTTGGACCTGAATGACGATTCCTTAAAGGACCTCTCTCTCAAGGTCACGGGGATAGCGGGCAACGTGGCCACGATCACTTTGGGAGGAGTGCTCCAGCCCCCGGTCACCCTCGGATATACCGGGACGGAGCTCGAGGTCTTCAACTTCCCCAATCCTTTCAACGCCACACGACGGGGATTCGTCTCTTCCGCCATAAAAACGGAAGGGCAACTCCCCATCTTCGTCGAAGGCGCCACCGCCTTCCGCATGGCCATCCCCTCCAACCTTGGGGCGGGCCCGGTGCGCGTGACGATGGAGATCTACGACGTATCCGGCGACTTGGTGAAGCGTTTAGATTTCGGCTCTCAAACCACGGGCAAATACCACTACGCGGACTGGGACGGCAAGAACGAGGACGGGCAGACCGTGGCGAGCGGGGTCTATATAGGACGGATGTCGGTGGAAGGTTCAGGAAGGACCAAGACCTTGAAGATGGCGGTGATCAAGTGAAGCTCGCGATGAGAGGTTTGCGGTTAACTCTCCCTCTCCACGTAGTGGAGAGGGTCGGGGTGAGGATTGTTCTAGCTCTTCTCCTCCTCTTCCCCTCAGTCCTGCACGCCGCCTTCAGTTCGAAGAGCGCGGGCACCTCGGGAGCGGCTTTCCTGAAGATCGGGGCAGGCGCCCGGCCGACCGCCATGGGCGGGGCCTACACGGCCATAGCGGACGACGTCAACGCCATCAATTGGAACGCCGCAGGACTTTCCCTGATCAAGGAGAAGAACGAGTTCGTGGCGATGCGGGCGGAGCTGTTCCAGGAGATCCAATACAATTTCTTCGCCTTCGCGCACCCCATGGGGGACTACGGGACCATCGGAGTGGGCCTGGCCAACTTGAATATCACGGGCATCGAGCAGAGGAGCGCGGACTCAGATACCCCCGATTCGACATTCGCGGCCAATGACTCGGCTTACACCCTGGCTTACGGCAGGAAGCTCTTCATGGACAACCTCCATTTAGGCATAGCGGGCAAGGCCATACGCCAGACCCTTGCGGGAGAGGCGGCCAACACCTTCGCGGCGGACCTGGGAGCCCTCTATCAGTTCCCGGATAAGCCCCTCACAGCGGGGTTGGCCATCCAGAACCTGGGGGCGAAGCAGAAGTTCAAGAGCGAGGCGGACCCGCTGCCCCTGACCATCAAGGCAGGGTCATCTTACAGGATAGGGCAGGACTGGCAGGTCAGCGGGGTGTCCACGGAGCAGAACAAGACAGGGCTGCTCATGGCGCTGGATCTGCACTCTCCGAGGGACAACGATCCTTCCATCCGGACCGGGGCGGAGTTCACCCACGGCTGGTCGGAATTGACCCTGACGTCGGTACGGGCGGGCTATGAGACCGGGAGGAACCGGCAGGTGGAGGGGATGGGCTCCGGGGTATCCGCCGGAGCGGGAGTGACCTACAAGTTCTTCACGTTCGATTTCGCCTGGGTGCCCTACGGGAACCTGGGGAACACGTTCCGCTATTCCATCAAATTGAGGTTCTGATGAGACGACTGACAGGGCTGGTCCTTCTGTGCATGCTCTCCGCTTCCGCCGCCAACGCGCGGCAGGCGATACTCTCGTCTTTCAAAGGGACCGTCGAATATCAGACCAAGGGGTCCGATGCTTGGAGAAAGGCGGTCCAGAGGGTATTTTTGCGCGAAGGTGAAAAAGTCCGGACCGGAAAAAATTCACGCGCCACGCTCCTTTTTCAGGACGGCTCCCGCACCGAAGTCCGGTCGGATACGGTACTCGAGTTGGATCAGCTGGCCGCTCCCGTCATGCTCAAGCAGATGTCCGGAAAAACGCGGAACAAGATCTCCCGTCTGGGCAAGGGTTTTGCCATGCGCACGCCCACGGCCGTCTGCTCTGTGAGAGGCACGGATTTCAACGTGGGCATCGAGAACGGCGTGACCCGTGTGGATGTCTTTGAAGGCATCGTGAACGGTTTGAAGACGACGACCGGGGAATCCATGGACCTGGGGCCCGGCCAGAGCATGAAGTTCGACAACAGCGATTCGCCGCTCAGTTCGAACCTGCTCGAGCCCGGTGAAGAGACCGCCATCAAGGAGCTGGCCAAGAAAGAAGTGGGGCTGGACATGACCCGTGAAGCCATCCAGGCCGCGGCCGCCGAGGAGATGAAACTGGCGGAGTACCAGGAAGGCAAGGCCTTGATTGACGTCAACGGCAACCGCGTTCGCCTTGAAGAATACATTTTAAGGAGACCCAAGGACGTGGCCGAAGCCGTCCGCGACCGGGCCTTCAAGTTCGTCGTCCTGAACACACGGGAGGACCGTTTTGATTACTTCACTTATAAGGGCATCTTCAATAAAACTTTGCCGGATGACCTTTCCGTGGCTCTGCGCAACACGACGGGGCGCCAACTGGGAGAGGCCGCGCCGGAATATTACCTCACCGCCTACGAGATGACCCAGTCCAACTTGACGGACGCCATCAAGGACATGGCTGATGGGGGGCACTTGGTGAAAGTCACTTTTGACGGCACCACCTACCGACTGGACGCTCACGGAGTGGCGACGGATGGGAGCGCGGGCAGCATCACGGACACGGCCAAC
>MGUS01000056.1:6921-10340 GCA_001800085.1 Elusimicrobia bacterium RIFCSPLOWO2_01_FULL_60_11
ATGACGCGTCGGACGACAGCTTCAAGACCATGAAGCAGGGCGACACGCTCTGGAGGACGGTCTTCAACCGCTACGCGCACCTGATGGGCCCGGGCGGGGTCTTGAGCGGACTCACTTTGAACGACGTCCCGGCGGGGACGCTCACCCAGCCCTGGTTCCAGTATTACAGCGCCCGCGCCGGCGTCACCAACATCGCCACTCTGGAAGCCATCGATAACGCCGCCCTGACTCAAGCGGCGAGCATGGTGGTTCGGGGGAAGACGCTCACGACCTACGCCGACCAGAACATCGGCAACGCCGGCTTCAAATACCTGAACGGCAACTACGCTTTCGACTACTATTTCCCGGACAGCGCGGACCAGGATTCTCCCCTCATCACCGACGGCATCCACCAGCGCCTCATCACCTACTACCCCAAGACCAACACCGACATCCCTTATGAACAGTACGACACCTATATCATCTCGGATGACGGCAAGATCGCCCCGATCTCCGCCTTTGCCTCGGCCACAAGCGGCAAGGCCTTCAAGGAAGAGCTCCTCAAATGGAACTACGAGCAGATCACCCAGTCCTCGGCGTTCGGGAACAGGAAGATCGATCTGGTGGTGGAACCGAAGATATTAATTAGGTCTGGATTGATTAAATGATTAGTGGTGGTTGAGGGTCTCTAGGTAGCGTTCCGCCTCGAGCGCCGCCATGCAGCCCGTGCCCGCCGCGCTCACGGCCTGCCGGTAGATCGAGTCCATCACATCCCCCGCAGCGAACACCCCCGGCACGTTCGTCCGGGTCCTGCCGTCCGTGATGATGTAGCCCTTCTCGTCCAGCTTGATCTTGCCCTGGAATATCTTGGTGTTGGGCTGGTGGCCGATGGCCACGAAGAACCCCGCGCAGGGAAGCGTGGTGACGGCGTTCGTTTTGACGTTCTTGATCCTGGCCCCCTCCACGGTCTCACCCCCGATGACTTCTTCCGGCACGGAATCCAGCATGAAATGGATCTTCCCGTTCTTGCGCGCGCGGTCCTGCATGATCTTGGAGGCGCGGAACTCGTCGCGCCGGTGGATGACCGTGACCTTGGAGGCGAACTTGGTCAGGAAATTAGCTTCTTCCATGGCCGTATCGCCGCCGCCCACCACGGCCACTTCCTTGCCCTTATAGAACGCACCGTCGCACACAGCGCAGGCCGAGACGCCCTTGCCGAAGAACTTCTTTTCGGAGGGGATGCCCATCCACTTGGCCGTGGCCCCTGTGGAGATGATGACGGTCAAGGCCTGCACCGCCCTGCCGCCCGCGGTCTTGATCTCGAAGGGCGACTTGGAAAAATCCACACTTTCCACATAATCGATGACGATCTCTGTGCCGAAGCGTTCCGCCTGTTTCTGCATGCGCTCCATCAGCTCGGGGCCCAAGATGCCTTCGGGGAAGCCGGGGTAGTTCTCGACATCCGAAGTCAGCATGAGCTGGCCGCCGGTCTCGGTGCCTGATATAAGGAGAGGGGCCAGGTTCGCCCGGGCGCTATAGACCGCCGCGGTATAGCCCGCGCAGCCCGAACCGATGATGACGACGTTCCTGGGATTCATAGTGGGAAAATCAGTTTATCAAAAGCGCATCGGGAAGGCAAATTTCACTCCCAAAAAGTGATACAATTACCGATGTGATTTTTACACGGCTCACGTTTTGCGCGATCGCCTTTCCTATTTTGACTTCCGGGTGCGCTCATTCTCCTGAATCATCTCATGATGCGCCCATTGAAGTGAGAAGTTCGATTCGAGAAGACATAGACCGTTCGCAGATCAAAACGGTCGCGGTCCTCCCATTTGCCTCACCGCCCGGAGAATTTACAGTTGGCGAAAATGTGGCCGATATGCTGACCACGGAATTGATGGCGACCGGCAAATTCGACGTGGTGGAAAGAAGCCGCATCAAAAAAATGCTGGAAGAACAACACTTTGGACTAACAGGCGCCGTGGACGCTGAAACAGCCCAGAAAGTCGGCAAGCTCATCGGGGCGCAAGGCATCATGATCGGTTCCGTGGGAGAATACGGAAGAAAAATATCGACCGATCTAAGAGGCGGGATGCTTTCGACCCTATCCCTTTCCGCGAGATTGATCTCCGTCGAGACGGGCCTGGTGATCTGGAGCGCCAGCGTTTCCGCCTCCTCAGCAAAGTCCCGCGCGGAGTTGCAAGCGGAGTGCATTCGCAAGATGGGGGAAGATCTGACCGTAAAGCTTAAATCACCTTCGCAAAAGACGGGCAAGGAATAGGAGGCGGTCGTAATGGATATCCGGTTGGGAAGAACGTTTGTTCTAGTGAATCTGTTTGCGGCCCTTGCATCCAACCTTTTCTGCGAGGAATTTCCAAAAAAAGTAAGGCTCACGCTTAAACCGAAGGCGGGTGCCAGCGCGTCATACATCTATGACAGCATCACAGATATACAGCTTCCCTCCTTCTCCGGCAAAGGCCCCGGCGACTTGATGACCATCAACGAACATCAGGAATATTCAGATACGGTTCTGGAAATAGACGACAAGGGGATCATCACGAAGGTCTTTAACGTTCAAGTGCACACCAAAGATGAAAAACATTCCGACAAAAAAATGGAAAAAGAGATGAAAAAGTACGCCCCTTCGAATGATTCTTATTCGCTTCAGGGAAAGTCGATCGGAATGAAAATTTCACCGGACGGGAACATCGTTGAGTCGGAGCCTCTTTTGGAAGTTGCGCCGGATGAGACAAAGGGCTGGAAAAGAGTCCATGGTTCCATTAAACTGGTCATGGACGACCAGATGCGGCAGGGTTTTACCAACCTTGTCGTTGCCATGACATTGCCTGACAAGGACTTGGAAGTCGGAGATGTTTGGGTCACCACCCGTTCGATGATGGGCGGAACTTTTGTGGAACGATACCGGCTGGCCGGGTTTGAAAATTTCAGAAACCTGGCCTGTGCCGTCATTGAATCGACCGGCATCATGACGACCAACGTCGAAGAAACGATCGGAACATTTTTTTCGAACAAGGATACCAAGCTTGTCAAAGACATTACGGGCGTCGGCGAATCCAAAGATCTGGGGAAGGGCGGCGGAAAAGGCGATGGGAGGATCTTGCTGGCTTATAAAGAAGGATTCATCGCAAGCTTGGAGTCGCAAAGCGAATTAACTTCGGTCACGCCGGGCATGAATGGAAAATTTTTGGAGACCAAAAGCAGCTACAAGACCACGCTGACCCTTGTGGAATTTAAACAACCTCAATAATGCCATTGGGGTCAGGTCTTGACCTGACCCCAATACAGAACCAATCCGCTTAGCCCCTATAAGGTTCGTAGTACATTTGTGCTAAAATAGTCCAAATGCGCTCGGAATTCTACGATTTTAAGGCGGTGGAGAAGAAGTGGCAGAAGGCCTGGCAGGACGGCGGGACCTT
>MGUS01000056.1:10364-10875 GCA_001800085.1 Elusimicrobia bacterium RIFCSPLOWO2_01_FULL_60_11
ATGTTCCCCTACCCTTCGGGCAAGATCCACATGGGCCACGCCCGCAACTACTGCATCGGCGACGTCCTCGCCCGAACCAAGGCCATGAAGGGCTTCAAAGTGCTCCATCCCCTGGGTTGGGACTCCTTCGGGCTGCCCGCGGAGAACGCCGCCATCCAGAACAAGATCGACCCCCGCGACTGGACCGAAAAGAACATCGCGGACATGCGCGCCGACATCCAGTCCTTGGGAATTTCATACGACTGGGACCGGGAGCTGGCCACATGCCGGCCGGATTACTACAAGTGGAACCAGTGGTTCTTCATCCGAATGTTCGAGAAGGGCCTGGCTTACCGCAAGAAATCATCGGTGAACTGGTGCGGGAGCTGCTTGACGGTGCTCGCCAACGAGCAGGTGCACGACGGCAAGTGCTGGCGCTGCGGTTCCGCGGTCACTCAAAAGGACCTGGACCAGTGGTTCTTCAAGATCACGGCCTACGCCGAACGCCTTCTGGACGGGTTGAAACTCCTGG
>MGUS01000056.1:10932-17988 GCA_001800085.1 Elusimicrobia bacterium RIFCSPLOWO2_01_FULL_60_11
CCGAGGGCGCCGAAGTCCAGTTCGGGAACATCAAGGTCTTCACGACCCGCCCCGACACTCTTTTCGGAGCGACTTTCCTTGTGCTCTCTCCCGAGCATCCCCAGGTGAAGGATCTCATCACGGCGGAAAAGAAAGTTGAATGTGACAAGTACATCGAGAAGGCACGCGGCAAGACGCGGGAGGAACGGCTAGCTCCTGAGAAGGAAAAGACCGGGGTTTTTTCCGGCAGCGCTGCGGTCAACCCCGTGAACGGCAAGAAGGTGCCGGTCTGGATAGCGGACTATGTTTTGAGCGACTACGGCACGGGAGCCATCATGGCTGTCCCCGCGCACGACCAGAGGGACTATGAGTTCGCGAAAAAATATGGAATTGAAATTGTTCAAGTGATTCAACCCAAGGCATTGGGGTCAGGTCCTGGCCCAAGGGCTCAGGGACCTGACCCCAATGCCGCTTTTGAGTCGGAAGGGGTCATGGTCAACTCGGACAAATTCAACGGGATGCTTTCGGCGGAGGCCGGCAGGAAGATCACGGAGAATCTTGAAAAAGCGGGGCAAGGCAAGGCCCAGGTCACATACCGCCTCCGCGACTGGCTCCTCTCCCGCCAGAGGTTCTGGGGCACGCCCATTCCCATGGTCTACTGCGCGAAGTGCGGGCTTGTTCCGGAAAAGGATTCCAACCTTCCCGTTCTCCTGCCCAAGGACGCGCCGCTCACCGGCAAGGGGGAATCGCCTCTGGCCCAGATGAGGGAGTTCGTGGAGACGAAATGCCCCAAATGTGGGGGCCCTGCGCGGCGCGAAACGGACACCATGGACACCTTCGTGGATTCATCCTGGTATTTTCTGCGCTACCTGGACCCCAAAAATGACAAAGCCGCTTTTGACCCTGATAAGGCGGATTCGTGGATGCCCGTGGACCAGTACATCGGCGGCATCGAGCACGCCTGCATGCACCTTATATATTCCCGCTTCTTTCACAAGGTCATCAAGGATCTGGGGATGGCCAAGTGCGAGGAGCCCTTCGACAATCTCTTGACGCAGGGCATGGTGACGATGGGGGGCGCGGCCATGTCCAAGTCCAAGGGCAACGCCGTGCCCGTGGAGGACATGGTGGAGCGCTTCGGCGCGGACACGGCCCGGCTTTTCGTCCTCTTCGCGTCGCCGCCCAGGAACCAGCTGGAGTGGTCGGAGGACGGCGTCCAGGGTTCCTTCAGGTTCCTGAACCGCATTTGGAGGATGGCCAAGACTTTGTCCGAAGGCAAACTTTCCGCCGTCTCTCCCGAAGCGTCCAAGTCACTCATCAAAAAGACGCACCAGACCATCAAGAAGGTGGATGAGGACATCGAGCGCGGTTTTCAGTTCAACACGGCCATATCGGCCATGATGGAGCTTTTGAACGCGCTTTCGGACCACCCTGCCATGGGAGACGCCGTCTCCAAAGACGCGTTCCGCTCCCTTGTTCTGCTCCTGTTCCCCTTCGCGCCGCATCTGTCTTCCGAGATATGGGAGCAGATGGGTTTTGAACCCAAGCCCCTTTCCTCGGTCAGGTTCCCAGCGTATGACCCTGCTCTGGTGAAAGAATCCGTCATCGAGATCGTGGTCCAATTGAACGGCAAGATGCGGGGCAAGATATCCATGGACGCCGCGGACGCCGGGAGCGAGGCCAAGGTGATCGAGGCCTGCGTCAAAGCGTTCTCGCAAAAGGGGATAGGATCGGGGCTCAAATATAAATTTGTCCCCGGCCGGCTGGTGAATTTTATAGCATCTCAAGTGGAGGTCCATAAATGAGTGAGCGTCGCTTCATTTTTTTCATCCTTCTTCTTGCGCTTCCGCTGGCCGGGTGTCCTTATGAATACACCCCTTCCAACCAGCTTCTGCCCCAGCACATCCGCAGGATCGGCATGCGCCCCACCCGCAACGAGACGGCTTTCTACGGCCTCGAGGACAAGTTCACGCGCCGCCTCCTGGACGAATTCACGAAGGGCGGCCAATACCCCCTGGTGGCCGAGGACATCGCCGACGGCGTCATCATCGCCGACATCAAGCGCTACATCAACGAGCCGGTCTCCTACGACGAGAACAACATCGTCCAGGAGAAGAAGATGTGGGTGCTCGTGGACATCCAGTTCTGGGACAAGGTGCAGAACCGCATCCTCTGGCAGGAGCCCAACCTGCAGGGCATCAACCGCTATTTCGTGGAGACCCGGCCCGGCGGCATCACGGAGGAAGAGTCCCGGGAGATCATCTGGGACAAGATCTCCAGGGACATCTATAAGAGGACCGTCGAAGGGTTCGGCTCCGTGACGGGCGCGGTCGACCGGAAAGTCCCCCAAGGCGGGCCCATCGGCAAGGAGAAGATCGGGACCGGCCAGTGAGCTCCATCGAATCCTCCCTTTTCCCCAAGACCCTGGCGGGCTTGAGAACGCTCCCTCCCGTCCTCTTTCTCGCGGGGGAAGAGGACGAGCTCATGACCGGATGCTTGAAGGCCTTCCGCCGCGCGTTCGGCGCCCTCTACGGGGAATCCATGACGGAATTCAACCAGGACATCCTCTACGCGGACAAAGATGACGCGGGCCGCGTGCTCGACGCCTGCCAGACGCTCCCCGTGGGGATGGACCGGAGGATCGTGATCCTTCACGAGGCGCAGGAAATGGCGTCCGATCTGGAAGAAGAGCTGGTGAACTACCTGAAAGCCCCAAATCCCACCACTTCGCTCGTCCTGCTCTGGAAGGACAGCCCCGACTCCGTTCTTAAAAAGCCCCTGGCCCTGGCCGCGGCTGAACGCGGCCTGCTGGTCAGGTGCAGCCTCGTCAAGGACGATCTCAAGCGGGCGGAATGGGTGCGCGCGCGCTTCTTCGAGCGGGGCAGGCAGATCGAGCCCGATGCCTGCAAGCTCTTGGCAAAGGAAGGCGGGGAGACCCTGCTGGAATTGAAGGGGGAAGTTGAAAAACTGCTTTTGTTCGCGGTGGGCGCGGGTCCTGTGCGGCTGGATGAGGTAAGGCGGACCTTGAGTTTCCGGCCCGACCAGCTCGTGTGGGAGTTCATCAATCATCTTGAGTCCGGGCGCACGGCCAAGGCCGTGGGGGAGATGGAGCGTTGCCTGGACCAGGGCGAAGAGCCGTTCTTTCTTTTGAATCTGATGGCCCGGAGCGCCCGGAAGATCTCGCAAGGCGGTCATTCCAATAGATCTGTTCAGCTCGATCTCTTCACGCGCATCAGGGAATCGGACCTGGCGCTGAAATCAGGCCATGGGGTGGAATCGGGAGTGTTGGAGAGGCTGGTTCCGGCTTACGCGGCTTTGAGGACTTGAGAGAGCTTGCGGGAGAGGCGGGCTTTTTTGCGGGAAGCGGCGTTCCTGTGGATGACCCCGGACTTGGCGGCCTTGTCCCAGGCGGAGAAGCATTCGGAAAGGATCTTCCCGGCCTCTTCCTTTTTCTTCTGGCCCAGCGCCTGGTCGAACTGCTTGGCCAGGGTGCGGATCTTCTTCAAGATGGTGCGGTTGATGACCGCGAGGCGCAGGGATTTGCGGTGCTGCTTGATGGCCGAGGTGTGGCGGCCCGTCTTTAATTTCGCCATGAGTCCGAAATCATACTAAATCGCCCTCCCGCATGTCAAACTTAGCCCGCCGCGCCGGCCGCTTCTCGCTCGCCACGCTCATCTCCCGCACGCTGGGGTACGCCCGGGACGCGGCCGTGGCCCACTACTTCGGGGGCACGGGCTTGACCGACGCGTTCTACACGGCCTTCCGCACTTCCAACCTTTTCCGCCGCCTTTTGGGAGAAGGCGCTCTCTCATCCTCCTTCGTGCCGGTCTTCGCCCAGGCCTTGAAGCAAGACGACCGGCCGCGGGTGCAGGGATTCTTAAGCTCCCTCTTCACCACGCTCGCCGCCGCGCTCCTGCTCATCACCGCGGCCGGCATGGTGTTCACGCCCGCCTTGACCCACCTCATCGCCCCCGGTTTCGCCGGGGACGAGGCGAAGTTCCGCTTGACGGTCCAGCTCACGCGCTGGATATTTCCTTTCTTTTTCTTCATATCGTTGGCCGCCCTGGTCACGGGGGTGCTGAATTCCCTGCGCCACTATTTCCTGCCGGCGGCGGCCCCCGCCATGCTCTCGGTCTGCGAGCTGGCCTACCTGGTCTTCTTCATGCCGTCCCTTTCCGGGGACCAGAAGATCATCGGCCTCGCGGCTTCGGTGGCCGTGGGGGGAGCGGCGCATTTCCTGGTGCAGCTCCCTTCGCTTTATAAGGAAAAATTCAAGCTTTCATTCCGCTGGGAGCCGGCGCATCCCGATTCCGTCAAAGTGGGCCGGCTGATGCTTCCCGCCGTCATCGGCCTTTCGGTCGACCAGATCGACGCTTTCGTCAACACCATCTGCGCCACCTACCTGGCGGAGGGCTCCGTCACGGCGCTCTACAACTCCAACCGCCTGATGCAGTTCCCTCTGGCGCTTTTCGGCATCGCCGTCGCCACGGTCTCCCTGACGGCGCTCTCCGAGCACGCGGCGGAGAAGGACTACTCCAAGATGGGTTCCACCATACTCGAATCCCTGAGGATAGTGGCCTTCATCGTCACTCCCGCCACCGTGGGGCTCATGGTCCTGGCCCAGCCCATCGTCAAAGTCCTTTTCGAGCACGGGAGATTCGATCCCTTCTCGACGCGCTTGACGGCCCTGGCCCTGGCGGGCTACTGCCTGGGACTCCTGGCTTACTCCTCGGTCAAGACCCTGGCCAATTCGTTCTACGCCCTCCACGAATCCAAAGTCCCCGTGCGCGTGGCCGTGGCCTGCGTGGGCTTGAGCGTCACCTTGAACCTGGCCCTCATGCGCCCCTTCGGGGTCCTGGGCCTGGCCTTGGCCACCGCCATCGCTTCCTGGACGAACGCCGTCTGGCTTTTCATTTTGATCCGCAAGCGGCTGGGCGCGGATAACATGCCCTTGGCGGAGCTGGGCGCCACAGCCGCCAAGACCGCCGCCTGCGCGCTCGCGATGGCCGGGTTCCTTTTCTGGGTGAGGTCCTATTTTGACTCCAGCGTTCTCCAGGTCCTGGCCGGGGTCCTTCTGGGTGGCGCTCTTTTCATGGGCTCGGCGCGTCTTCTGCGCATGAAGGAATGCACTTCCCTCCTGCACATGGCGGGGATGGGTTCCAACATCGAAGATTAGCCCCATGAAATTGGAGCACATGCCCCATTCTCCCGGCGTCTACCTGATGCGGGATGCCTCCGGCAAGATCATCTACATCGGCAAGGCCAAGGACCTGAAGAAGCGCGTTGCGTCCTATTTCGGCGCCCGCCCCCGCGACCCCAAAGTGTCCGTCATGCTCGCCTCGGTGCGGCTGGTGGATTTCGTGCCCGTTCCCACGGAAAAAGATTCCCTCATATTGGAGCAGAAGCTCATCCACAGGATGAAACCCTTCTACAACATCATGTGGCGGGACGACAAGTCGTTCCCCTTCGTGAAAATCTCCTATGATGAGGACTATCCCCGCCTTCTCTACACCCGCCGGAAAATGAGGGACGGGGGAAGATATTTCGGGCCTTTCCCGGAGGCCTGGACGGTCAAGCGGCTTCTCCGCTCGCTTTGGAAGAGCAAGGTCTTTCCCCTGCGGCCCTGCCGTTTCGAGTTCCACCAAAAAGACATCGAGGCGCGAGGCGGGCTTGCCAAGTCCAAGCCGCACCTGAACAGGAAGGTGCAGTCCTGCATCTATCTCCACACGGGCGCCTGCCCCGCCCCCTGCGTGGGGAATATCTCCCGCGCCAAATATCTGAGGATCGCCCGCGACGCGGAGACGTTCTTCAAGGGGCGTTCGCAGGCCCTCGCCGGACGGTGGAAAAAAGAGATGGGAGAGGCGTCGAAGAAGATGGATTTTGAGAAGGCGGGGGATCTGCGGGACCGCCTGGCCGCCATCCTCCATGTGTCGGAGGATGTCACCGTGCGGCAGATGGACGAGAAGAACCTGGGGGTCTATGTGGACGCTTCGCGGGCGCTCACGGAGCTGCAGGATGCTCTCGGGCTGCCCCGGCCTCCCCTCCGCATCGAGGGGTTCGATATCTCGAACATCCAGGCCACGGAGCCCGTGGCCTCCATGGTGGTCTTCGAGCGGGGCAAGCCTTTTAAGGATGATTACCGCAAGTTCAAGATAAAGACCGTGAGCGGCCAGGACGATTTCGCCATGATGGGGGAGGCGGTCTTTCGCCGTTACCGCCGTTTAAAGGAAGAGAACGCGCCGCTCCCCGACCTGATCCTGATAGACGGGGGGAAGGGCCAGCTGGGCGCCGCCGTGAAATCCCTCCAGGAACTGAAACTGGGAAAGCTCCCCATCGCATCCCTGGCCAAGCAGGAGGAGGAGGTCTTTCTCCCGGGCCGCTCCCAGTCCATCCGCCTGCCCAAGGATTCTCCCGCTCTCCATATCTTGCAGGCCGTGCGCGACGAGGCCCACCGCTTTGCCGTGACCTTCCACCGTCAGAGGCGGACGAAGAGGATTTTTGGGTTGAAATAGGCCTCTTTCCCTGTTAGAATTGGGAATACCTTTATGAAACGAGTCGCCATCCTGCTGGCTTGCCTCCTGGCCGTGCTCGCCCTTCTTTCCGCGCGCGCCTGGGCCCGGCAGGGCAAGGTGTTCTTCACCAACGGCAAGTGGATCAAGGGGGACGTCCAGGTCCAATCGGAAGATTCCGGCCGAGCGGTCGTGGTCATCGCCATGAAGACCGGCTCCGTCATATTCCCCAAGGACGACGTCGCCAACATCATCTATAAGGGAAATGACGCTTCCCCGCACGGCAGTTTTTACAGGGCGCTCAAGAACACGCCGTCCGAGTCGGCGGCGCAGAAGTCCATCCATGTCCCGCCCGCCTACGAGACCATGATCGAAGAGGCCTCCCAGAAGAACAAGCTGGACCCGCATCTGGTGAAAGCGGTCATCCGGCAGGAATCCAATTTCAACGCCCGCGACATCTCCCGAGCGGGCGCCCAGGGGCTCATGCAGCTCATGCCCGGCACGGCCCGGGCGCTCGGAGTGGGCAACGCGTTCGATCCCTATCAGAACGTCCACGGCGGCGCGAAAT
>MGUS01000057.1:0-202 GCA_001800085.1 Elusimicrobia bacterium RIFCSPLOWO2_01_FULL_60_11
GGGCAGGCCGTGAAAGCCCCTTTCCTTAAAGAATCCCTGGGCCACATCGAGTGCAAGGTCATCGACTCCCATCCCTATGAAGGGGTCATCCTATATATAGGAAAGGTGGTCTACGCCGAAGTCGAGGAATCGGTCTGGGACGGCAAGGCCCTCATCTTGGAGAAAGCCAAGACCCTCCACCACATGACCGGCGGGACCTTCG
>MGUS01000057.1:230-2659 GCA_001800085.1 Elusimicrobia bacterium RIFCSPLOWO2_01_FULL_60_11
GAAACCGGCATAGGCCATGAGTAAACTATCCTCCTTCACTTTCATATCGCTCGACGGCTACTACAAGGGGCCCAACGGTGACATCGGCTGGCACAAGCACGGCGTGGAAGAGAACGAGTATGCCGCCGAGGGGCTCGAGTCCGGCGGCACGCTCCTCTTTGGGCGCGTGACCTATGAACTCATGGAGAGTTACTGGCCCACGCCGCTTGCGCTCCAGAACGACCCGGCCGTCGCCGAAGGAATGAACCAGGCGAAGAAGATCGTTTTTTCAGGGACTCTGAAAAAAGCCAAGTGGAGCAACACGAAACTGGTGAAAGAAAATATATTTGAAGAGATCAAGAAGATGAAGGAGATGCCCGGGAAAGGCATGACTTTGCTGGGCAGCGGAAGCATCCTGACCCAGTTCGCGGAAAAAGGGCTCATCGACGAGTATCAGTTCATGGTGAACCCGGTGGTCCTCGGAAGCGGCACGCCCATATTCAAAGGCATCAAGCGCAAACTGGACTTAAAGCTCACCGACACAAGGACTTTCAGAAGCGGGGTCGTCCTCCTCACCTACAGGCCCGGTTAAGCGCGGGCGTGAAAACCATCACTCCCGAAGAAATGGCCAAGTTGGCCATCCGGATTTACGAAGGACCGATCCACCTCGTCTCTTCATCTCACGACTTGGCGCTGGCGGTCCAGGTCATCCGCGGTGAAAAGGTCGTGGGGCTGGACACGGAGACAAGGCCGGCGTTCCGCAAGGGGGAATCTTACCTGCCCTGCCTGGTGCAGATCGCCGTCGCGTCCGGGGCGTATCTCTTTCAGCTGAAGCGGATGGATTTTTCCCGGGCGTTGACCGAGATCCTGGAGAACCCTTCGCTCATCAAGGCCGGCATCGGGCTGGCCGACGACATCAAAAGCCTCAAAAAGGTCTTCCCTTTCCAACCTCAGAACTTGCTCGACTTGAGCTTGGCGGCCCAGTCGCAGGGCTTCGAGCAATCCAGCGTCCGCAGTTTAGCCGCTCAACTTCTCGGGTTCCGCGTCAGCAAGAGCACCTCTACCTCCAACTGGGCCGCCAATCAGCTGACGCCCAAGCAGATCGCTTACGCCGCTACCGACGCCTGGGTCTGCCGCGAACTCTTCCTGCGCTTCAAGGAACTCGGGCTCCTCGATCCGGAAGGGCGGCCCAAGAAGAGACCTCTACATCTTGTTGCCAAAGATTATGTGGACATCCTGGAGAGGATCGAAAGGACGAAAGACCCCCAAAAACTGCAAAAGCTTGAAGAAAAACGGGCCGCGATCCATTGGAACTTCATGGAATCGTTAAAAGAGCAGGGCATCGAGTTCGGAGACCGCTTTGACACCGCCAAAAAAGCTTTCGAGCTGGTACAAAAAGCTAAAGTCCAATAAACTGTTAGGTAGTCACTCCCCGCTTCGACAACTCCTCCAAATACATCTTCTCCAGCTTCTTCGTTATCAATTCCGCCTCGAAGTTCTCCAGGGCGCGCTTGAGCGCGGCCTGGCCCATCTTCATGCGTTTTTCCTTATCATCCATAAAGACCTTTAACCGCTCCGCGTAGGCCTTATGGTCGTGCTGGGCCACCACAAAACCCGAAATGCCGTCCTCCACAAGCTCCGCCTGGGCGTTCCTTAAGTGAGAGAGATGCGTCAGCACGGGCCTGGCGTGGATCATGGCCTCGGCGATGACGCAGCCGAAGGTCTCGCCGTCCGTGCGCGCGTGCCCTAAAACATCTATCGTGTTGTAGAACTTGCTCAAATATTCCTCATCCACGGTGGGCTCTAAAAAGCGTATGTTCTTGATGCCAAGGTCTTTCGCGTCCCGCACCATGTTGGGCGGGGGGGCCAGGGCCAGAAAGAGGGTGTTGTCATTTTCGATTTCCTTATAAGCTTTGAGGGAAATAGGGTCGTGGATGTCATCGGCGTTCCGACCCACGCGGCCCACGACGAATGTGTTTTCTTTGATGCCGAGTTCATGCCGCAGATTCCCGGAAGAATGCGGCTTTTCTATGGGGCAGTAGAGAACGCCGCAGCGCGGGTCGCCCTTGCTCCAGAGCGCCACCGTGTCCCGTATGAAGTGAGATGGGAAGAGGATGCGCGTGACGCGCTTGTCATGTTCCGTGGTGTCCTGAAATCCAAAACCGTTGATGGTGAATATGATGGGGATATGCCCCACGGCGTCCGGCCTGTTGATGGGCGCCTCGGAGACCCCGCTGTGATGGACGTGGAGTATGGACGGGGAAAGCTTTTTAAGGAGGCCGGGCAGGGAGCCGGCAGTGTAGAAATGCACGCGCTCCTCCCCTAAAATCCGAATGAAATCCGGCACGCGGATGCGGCTCACCTTTTCCTGCTCCAGGCGCCATCGGGCCTTCTTGCTCCCGAGCGCGCCGCGCAGACGGTCCAGGAACACGCGGTGGGTGGGGACCGGG
>MGUS01000057.1:2732-6596 GCA_001800085.1 Elusimicrobia bacterium RIFCSPLOWO2_01_FULL_60_11
CCGTCCCGCCCAGGCCGAACTGGTTCGAATGATGCACGATGGTTATCTTTTTCAACATGTTGACATCATATCCAAAAAACCTATAATTTACCAACCCCATGAACAAGCAGTCGCGGACACCGATATTCGAAACCCTCTACGCCCGCTCGAAGCGGCGCGTCGTCTCGTTCCACACGCCGGGCCACAAGAACGCCCACGGCATCGACCCGCGCCTGAAATCCATCCTCGGCAAGCAGGCCGGCTTCTTCGACGTCACGGTGTTCCCGGAAGTGGATTCCCTGCACGACCCGGTCTCCTGCATCAAGCGCGCGCAGACCCTCATGGCCGAGGCCTACGGCGTCCAGTATTCGTTTTTCCTGGTGAACGGCTCCACCGTCGGGAACCAGGCCATGCTCATGTCCGCCTGCAGCCCGGGGGATTCCATCATCGTCTCCCGGAACGCCCACAAGTCCATATTGGCCGGCATCATCCTGGCGGGACTCTGGCCCATCTGGATCCAGCCCAAGGTGGACCAGAACCTCGACATCCTCTTCGACCCCACGCCGGAACAGATCGAGCGGGCCATCATCCAGTTCCCCGAGGCCAAGGCCGTTTTCGTCACCAGCCCCACCTACAACGGCGTGACCGCCGACCTGGTGAAGATATCCGAGATCGTCCACCGCTACGGCAAAGTGCTGCTGGTGGACGAGGCGCACGGGCCGCACCTGAAATTCCATGAGGACCTGCCCATCTCCGCCGTGGAGGCGGGCGCCGACCTCTGCGTGCAGTCCACGCACAAGATCCTCTCCGCCTTGTCGCAGGGCTCCGTGCTCCATTTCAACTCCGACCTGGTGGACGTCAACCGCGTGCGCAAGGTCATCTCCATGCTCCAGACCACGAGCCCCAACTACCTCATCCTCGCCTCCATCGACATGGCGCGCCGCCAGGCCATCTTCCACGGCGAGAGGATATTCGAGCGCGTCATCAAGATGGCGGAGGAGGGCCGGAAGAAGATCAACAACACCCGCCACTTCTTCTCCTTCACCCGCAAGGAGATCGAGGCCCGGGGCTACGACTTGGACGTCACCAAGCTCACCGTCAACGTCACCAAGAGCGGATTTTCCGGAAAAGAAGTGGATGCCATTCTGGCAAAAGAATATAATATCCAGGTTGACGCGGCGGATCTTTTCAATCTGATCGCCATCCTCGGCGTGGGCACCGAGCGCTCCGACGTGGAACAGCTCTCGCGGGCGCTCACCGAGATCGACCACAAATACCACGGAGAGGCCAAGAACTGGATCCTGCAGATCCCCTCGCTCTCCACGGAGATGGTGATGATGCCGCGGGAAGTCTTCCTTTCCAAGAAGACCAAGCGCGTGCCCCTCTCCAAAGCGGCGGGGCAGATCTCCGCGCAGTCGCTCACGCCGTATCCGCCCGGGATCCCGGTCCTCATCCCCGGCGAGCGCATCACCCAGGAGATCTGCGACTATCTCCAGAACCTCTCGCAGAAAGAACTGCGGGTGAGCGGGCAGGAAACGGACACGCTGCGCACCGTCAAAGTCGTGGGATGAATTTCAATCAAGGAAGGAGCTCCATATGAAGAAGAAAATGAAGAAGAAAGCCGCCGCCAAAGCGTCCCGCCCCAAAAATCCCCGCGCCGCAGGCGCGCGGAAGGTCGCTTCTTCGCAGTTCAAGCGTTTCCAGGACGTCTTGGAGGCCAAGCGGGACGTCATCTTGAAGATGGTGACGCACAATGAGAAGGACCACCTCTCCGGCGATGTGGGCGACGAAGCCGACGTCGCCAGCCAGACCTTCGAACGCGAACTGCTTTTCGAGATGGAGGACAGCGAACGCATCATCTTGGACGACATCGAGGCGGCCTTGAGGAAGATCGAGAAGGGGGATTTCGGCCTCTGCGAATCCTGCCGCAAGAGCATCTCCGTCCAGCGCCTGAAGGCCATGCCCTGGGCCCGCTACTGCATCGCCTGCCAGTCCCGTTCCGAGACCTCTGCCTGATCTGCTCTTAAGACAGATCGAAGTCGGCCCCATGGCCAACTTCGTCTACCTGGTGGGCGACGCCCGCACCCGTGAAGTGTTCCTCATCGACCCCGCCTGGCAGATCGACACGATATTCCGCAAGGCCGATGAAGAGGGCCTGAAGATCACCGGCGCGCTCGTCTCCCACGGCCACTACGACCACTGCAACGGCATCGAAGACCTCCTGAAGCGAGCCGACATCCCCATCTATGTGAACGCCGAGGAAGGGGATTTCACGCGGTCGCTGGACGCGACGGGGGATTCCCTTTTCGGCAGCTTCCCGGCCTCCAACACGCGCAAAGTCCGCTCCGGGGACCGCCTCAAGATCGGGGCCGTGGAGCTCAGCATCCTGCACACGCCGGGGCACACGCCCGGCTCCCAATGTTTCCTGGTGAACGGCAACCTGATCTCGGGGGACACTCTCTTTGTGCGGGGCTGCGGCCGGAGCGACCTGCCGGGCGGCGACCCCGAAAAACTCTACGAGTCGCTCACGCAAAAACTCGCCAAGCTGCCCGATGACACGCTCGTCCACCCCGGCCATTTCTACGGGGACCTGGCCTCATCCTCGATGCGCGATGAAAAGGTCAAGAACCCCTACCTGCTCTGCTCTACCCTGAACGCTTTTCTGGGTCTAGTGGGAGCTTCACGGTAAAGGCCGAACCTTTGCCCCGGACGCTCGCGGCCTCGATGACGCCGCCGTGCTTTTCAACGATCTCCTTGCTGATGGGGAGCCCGAGGCCGGTGCCTTTGGCCTTGGTGGAGAAGAGGGGCTCAAAGAGTTTATCCATGTTCTCCGGCGCTATCCCCGTCCCGTTGTCCTTGAAATCGACGCATAGATAAGGCTGTTCCAGCCGCGCGGAGACCGCCAGCTCGCCCCCTTCGGGCATGGCCTGGATGGCGTTCAACATCAGATTCTGAAAGACCTGCCTCATCCGCTCCGCGTCGCAGACCAGGTCCTCGGCCCCGGGCGATGGCTTGAAGGATGTCTTGATATTGCCCGGAACGCTCAACGAAGCCAGGCTGCTCCGGAAAAGTCCCTCGACGGGCACGGGCCTCTTTTTGAGGATGACGGGCTTGGAAAAATCCAGCAATTCGTTGATGATGCGGGTGGAGACGCGGATCTCGTCCTCCACCAGGTCGAGCATGTCGCCGATTCCCGGGTCCGACGCGAAGACCGGCGCGCCCTTCAAAGAATCCCGGACGTAGTAGACCGCATTCTGGATGCCGCCCAGGGGGGTTCGGATCTCGTGGGCGACGCTCGCGGCCAGTTGGCCGATGGCCGCCATCCGCTCCGACTTGACCAGCTGCTCCTGCAGGCGCTGAAGGTGATCGTAGGCCAGCTCCAGCTCGGAGGCTTTCAGCGCCTCCTTGATGAGGAAATTGAGGATGATGAAGACGCCGAAGAAGAACCCCAGGGTGGAGAGGACCATGAGCCCCGCGGACTTGCGCACCACTTCCTCCACTCGCCGGTCGGAAAGGACGACGACCGTGGCCCCCAGGGCGCGCCCCAGCTCGTCCCGCACGGGGTTGACGATCGCCATCATGTCGGAGGAACGCTTCACCTGGATGCCCTTCAGGGAGGCGACGCTGAAGCGGAGGGGGGAAGGGTGGTCCGGGTCCGTGGCGGCCAGGACCTCGTCGTCCCGCCCATAGAAGGCGGCGGAAAGGATGTCCGGGTCCGTGCGCTTGACGGAGACCAGGAGGTCTTTGAGGAACTCGCGGTCCTTGACCAGCAGGCCCGCGCGGCTGTACTGGGCCAGATTGTTGGACGCGAGGATGCCTTTGTGCTTGAGCTCGGAGAGGATGAGGCGGGAAGGCTCCCGGATGGTGACCCAGGAAAGGATCACG
>MGUS01000057.1:6603-7031 GCA_001800085.1 Elusimicrobia bacterium RIFCSPLOWO2_01_FULL_60_11
CCGCCAGGAGTGCCAGGAACCGAAGAATGATGCGCCTTCGAAACCTTGTGACCGGAGAAACCACGGGGATAATGTATAATATGACCTTCTCCAATGCAAACGAACGCGCGTCTCCGGGGCAAGAAGGTCGCCATCCTCGTCGAGCACCATTACCAGGACATGGAGGTCTGGGTCCCCTATTTCCGCCTGCTCGAAGAGGGCGCCCAAGTGACTTTTGTGGGCACGGGGAGCGCGGCCGCCTACCAGGGAAAATTCGGTTATCCGGTGAAGCCCGACACGACCGCGGACAAGGTGAAGTCCAAGGACTTGGACGCGCTCATCATCCCGGGCGGCTGGGCGCCGGATTTTTTGAGGCGCCACGCGTCCGTTCTGAACCTTGTCGGAGAAATGGACCGCGCGGGCAAGACCGTGGCCGCGATCTGCCACGG
>MGUS01000057.1:7067-8197 GCA_001800085.1 Elusimicrobia bacterium RIFCSPLOWO2_01_FULL_60_11
GATGTGGTGAATGCCGGCGCCAAGTATGTGGACCGGGAAGTGCAGGTGGACAAGAACCTCATCACCTCCAGGACGCCGGCCGACATCCCCGCCTTCTGCAGGGAGATCGCAGCTTCGCTTTCGGGAAAATAAACCATGGGCAAGAAATACAAAGTCGTCTATGACCGCGAGAACTGCATCGGCGCCAAGAAGTGCATGGGCATCCATCCCAAGCTCTGGAAAAAGGACTCCGAAGACAAGGCCGTCCTCCTGGGCGGCAAGTTCGACCCCAAGACCCGGAGATTCGAACTCGTCATCGAAGAATCCCGGCTGAACGATTACAAGGAATCCGCCCTGATCTGCCCGGCCTACGTCATCGACGTGGTGGACGCCGAGACGGGCAAGAGCGTGCTGAACATCAACCCCACCAAGCCCGGCGACAAGGTCGAAGTCCCCGTCCTCCGCGCCCACTACGATTCCCGCAAGGAATGGAAGATGGACCCCAAGGGGTTCTTCACCATCAAGCCCTATCCGGACGAGCAGATGATCCGGGTGCGCTATTACGGCGAGGACCACGCGCTCAAGCTCTCCATCGAGGGCGCCAACGCCGAGGAGATCTACGTCACCCTCGTGCGCGAAAAGCTGGTGTCCACCCTGGAGCACGCGGCCTACGTCGGCTGCGAGCTCATGAAGGCCGAGATCGCCATGAAAAAGAACCTGCCCTACGTGCAGGACGACCCGCTCCCCTAAACGCATCCGGCCGTGGCCAGGATCTACACTCGTTCGGGGGACGCCAGGACCACCGGCCTGCTCGGCGGCGCGCGCCTCACCAAGCATTCCTACCGCATCGAGGCCATCGGCTCCCTGGACGAGCTGAACTCCTTCCTGGGTTTCCTCCTCTCGCTCACGGAACATCTCCTGAAGGACTCCGCCACGCTGGAGATGCGGGAGACCTTCAAGACCATCCTGGAAAAAGTCCAGTCCGATCTTTTCGTGATCGGGTCCGACCTTTCCGGGAGCATGATCAAGAACAGGACCATCCCCCACCCTTTGAAACACCACTACCCCAGGAACGAGGAGACCGTCAGCAAGGTGCCCAAGATCCGCCACGAGGACGTGCACTGGCTGGAAGAGTGGACGGACCATTTTCA
>MGUS01000057.1:8240-8991 GCA_001800085.1 Elusimicrobia bacterium RIFCSPLOWO2_01_FULL_60_11
GGACGGACCATTTTCAGAGCGAGCTGCCGCCTCTCAGGAACTTCATCTTCCCCCGGGGCAACCCCATCGGTACCCTGGCGCAGGCCGTGCGCGCCATCTGCCGCCGGAGCGAGCGCCGGACGGTGCAGCTGGCGATGCGCTCCAAGGTCAATCCCCTCATCCTCGCTTACCTGAACCGGCTTTCCGACCTGCTGTTCCTGCTCGCGCGGGCCGCCAACCAGAAGACCCACACGTCGGAGCGGATCTGGAAATATTCCCCGGAACTCCGGCTTAAGTTCTGAGATCCAAAAAATGAAGATCGTCATCGCGCCCGACTCTTTCAAAGAGAGCTTGAGCGCGGCGGAGGCCTGCAGGTGGATCGAATCCGGCGTCCGGGCAGCCCTGCCCCGTGCCCGGGTAACGAAGATCCCTCTGGCCGACGGGGGGGAAGGGACCCTGGACGCGCTGTGCGGCGGGGGAAAGACCTTCCGCTCCAAAGTGAGGGGTCCGCTCGGCAAAAAAATATCCGCGCGCTGGGGGATGATGCGGGACGGCCGCACCGCCGTGGTGGAGATGGCCCAGGCCTCGGGACTGCCGCTCGTCCCGCCTTCAAAAAGGAACCCCATGACTGCCGGCACCTATGGCACGGGCCGGCAGATCGCGGACGCTCTGGATCATGGCGCGAAAAAAATAATCCTGACCCTGGGAGGCGTGGCCACGAGCGATGCGGGCGCGGGAATGGCGCGGGCTTTGGGTTATCGTTTTCTGGATG
>MGUS01000057.1:9070-9184 GCA_001800085.1 Elusimicrobia bacterium RIFCSPLOWO2_01_FULL_60_11
CCTCAAGTCCGCCGGTTTCACCGCCGCCTGCGACGTCAAGAACCCGCTCTGCGGACGCGAGGGCTCGGCCCGGGTCTACGGGCCGCAGAAAGGGGCGACGCCTGCCATGGTGAA
>MGUS01000058.1:0-7000 GCA_001800085.1 Elusimicrobia bacterium RIFCSPLOWO2_01_FULL_60_11
ATTCTGTCCTGTCCGCCCGCGACGGGGAGGAGGGTCTGGAGCTGGCTAGGTCCAAGCGCCCGCAGATGATCATCTTGGACCTCATGCTCCCCAAACTGGACGGCATCGAAGTGTGCAAGCAGATCCGCCGGGACTCCCAGGTGCCCATCATCATGCTCACCGCCAAGAAAGAGGAAACGGACCGGGTCCTGGGCCTGGAGCTGGGCGCGGACGACTATGTCACAAAGCCCTTCAGCGTGCGTGAGCTGTTAGCCCGGGTCAAGTCCCTCTTCCGCCGCTCCATAGAAAAGGAGTCGGGTTCCAAATCCATCCAGGTGGGCAAGCTGGAGGTGGACCTGGAGCGCTACGAAGTGAAGCTAGCGGGTAAGCCCGTGGAACTTTCCTCCAAAGAATTCACTTTCCTCAAAATATTGCTTTCCGCAAACGGGAAAGTCCTCTCGCGGGACCAGCTCCTGGAGTCCGTCTGGGGCTACGACCAGGCGTCCGAGATCGACACCCGCACCGTGGACCAGCATGTGGCGCGGCTGCGCGTGAAACTCGGTTCCGAATCCGCGCGCCTCGCCACCGTCAAGAACATCGGCTACAAGTTCATCCTCTCTTAAAAATCCCGTCATCCGGCTGTCATCCACCTTTTACCCCCCCGCTATGGGCGTGCTGTGTCCCTCCATGTAAAATGAACGCGCAAAACAATTAAGGAGGACATCACGACAATGAAACTCAAACAAGGAATCACCGGCGCGCTCTGGCTGGCCCTCGCAATGGCCGGTTTCAGCGTGCCTCAGGCAAAAGCAGACGACACATCCGCCAACATCTCCATCGCCAAATTCGTGTCCAACGCGAAATGGGGCGGCGACATCCGCATCCGCCAGGAGAACTTCTGGAAATCGACCGCGGGACAGGTGGACCGTTCCCGCCAGAGGTTCCGCCTGCGCTACGGGCTGGAATCCACTATCCAGGATATCAAAGTGGTCTTCAAGATGGCTTCGGGGACCGGCGAGCAGGTATCCACGAACCAGTCGTTCGACAACCTCTCCGGCCAGAAGGCGCTTTGGATAGATCAGGCCTACCTGGAATGGAAGGCCTTTGAATGGATGAAGCTTTCCGGCGGCCGCATGAGCAATCCTCTTTGGAGGGTCTACAGTTCCGACCTGGTCTGGGACGGGGATTTCAATCCCGAGGGCTTTGCCGAGACCTTCGAGTACAAAGTCCATGAGAACATCACGCCTTTCGCCAACTTCATGCAGATGGTCCTGGACGAGGATTCCTCGGACACCCGCGACCAGTGGTTTTACGCCTTCCAAATAGGGGCCAAGACCAAACTCATGGAACAGCTGGGCTTGGACATCGCCGGGGCCTATTACCGCCCGACCTATGAGACCAAGAACGACTTCGGGCAGAACGTCAACAACGAGGGCAACACGCGGGTCGGCGCGGCCCCACTCACGGTGCTCACGTCGACCTTCTCCATCGTGCACCTGACGTCCCAGATCAACGCCAAGCTCATGAGCTGGCCCCTGAAACTCCAGGCCGACTACGTGAAGAACATCGCGGACAACGGGCATCTTCCCGGCGCCATCGCCAACGACCAGGCGGGCTACCAGGTTGGAGCCATCCTGGGCAAGGCCGGTGCGGCCAAGACCTGGGAAACGGGGTATTTCTACAAATATCTCGAGGTCAACGCCACCATCGCCGACATCTCCGATTCCGACTTCGGCGACGGCGGGACCAACCGGAAGGGCCACATCTTCTGGTTCAGCTTCGCGCCCCGGGACTACCTGACGCTCACGGCCAAGTTCTTCAACGTGGAAGTGCTCCACCCGGCCTATCAGGCCACGGCCACCGGAGGCATCACCGCCATTCCTCCCGGTGCCGACAGCATCAACCGGCTCCAGCTGGATCTGGTCTGCAAGTTCTAAAACAGGGTAAGGTTCCCCCTCTCCTTGTTAAAGGAGAGGGGGCAGGGGGTGAGGTTTGTAGCGGAGTCACGCACCCTTTACCTGGTTGTCACACGGTTGTCACATTCAACAGTTAAAATGGAGGTATGATTCAAATGAAGACGATCAAACTCTTAAGCATGGCGGCGGCTCTCGCGGTATCGACCGCGGCGGCCCGCGCGGACATGCTCATCAACGGGGCGGGGGCCACATTCCCCTACCCCATCTACTCCAAGTGGTTCGACGAGTACCACAAGATGAAGCCCGAGTTCAAGTTCAACTACCAGTCCATCGGTTCCGGCGGCGGCATCCGCCAGATCTCGGCGGGCACGGTGGACTTCGGCGCCAGCGACGGCCCCATGACCGATTCGCAGATGGAGTCCGCCCCGGGCTATCTCTACCATATCCCCACCGTCTTGGGCGCTGTGGTCCCCACCTACAACCTTGAAGGCGCGAGCGAGACGCTCAACTTCACGCCCAAAGCCCTTGCCGGGATCTTCCTGGGTAAAATCAAGACCTGGGATGACCCTGAAATCAAGAACGCCAACCCCAACGCGAATCTTCCTCCGCAGCCCATCGTGGTGGTCCATCGCTCCGACGGTTCGGGAACGACCTATATCTGGGTGGACTATCTCTCGAAGATCAGTTCCGAATGGGCCACAAAAGTCGGAAAGGGCACTTCCGTCGCCTGGCCCGTGGGTCTGGGCGGCAAGGGGAATGAGGGCGTGGCGGGGTTTGTGAAGCAGACCCCCAACTCCATCGGCTATGTGGAACTCATCTACGCCAAGCAGAACAAACTGTCTTACGGAAAAGTGCAGAATAAGGCCGGTAAATTCATCCTGGCCGACCTGGACTCCGTTTCCGCCGCGGCCAGGACGAAGATGCCTTCGGACTTCCGCGTCTCCATCACGAACTCACCGGACCCCGAGGCGTATCCCGCTTCCGGGTTCACCTGGCTGCTCGTCTACAAGAAGCAGAAGGATGCCGTGAAGGGCAGGGCTCTCGTGGACTTCCTGAACTGGATGCTGGCGGACGGGCAGGGATTCGCCTCCGACCTGGGCTATGCGCCGCTTCCCAAAGAAGTGAACGCGATGGTGAAAACCGCCGTCCAGAAGATCGAGGTCAAATAAATTGAATTCCAAAGGGTGGGGTGACGTTCTCTTCAAGAACGTCACTCTGCTCTTTTCCCTTTCCATCTTCGCGCTCACGGCCTGGATCGGCTGGGAACTTTTCAAGAACTCCCATCTTCCCATGGAGAAATTCGGGTGGAGTTTTCTCTGGGACCAGGTCTGGGACCCCGTCAAAGAAGAATACGGCGCCCTTCCCTTCATCTACGGCACCATTGTCTCCTCCCTGCTGGCCCTGGCCATCGCCGTCCCCCTCGGGTTGGGCGTGGCCATATTCCTTTATGAGCTGGCACCCCCCCGGATCGGCAATGTCATCGGGTTCCTGACCGAGCTTCTGGCCGCCATCCCGAGCGTCGTTTACGGGCTCATCGGGGTCTTTGTCCTGGTGCCCATCATGAGAAATGCGGGCGCTCCCTACGGAGTGGGGATGCTGACCGCGGGCATCATCCTCGCCGTCATGATCCTGCCCTTCATCGCCACCATCTCGCGGGAGATCTTCAAGACGGTCCCGCAGACCTTGAAGGAGTCCGCCATGTCCCTGGGGGCCACGCGCTGGGAAGTCCTGTGGATGATAACCCTTCCCTTTTCTTTTTCGGGGGTGATGGGGTCCATCTTTCTGGCCTTGGGCCGCGCGCTCGGGGAGACCATGGCGGTCACCATGGTCATCGGCAACCGCCCCGAGATCAAGTTCTCCCTTTTCGAGCCGGGCTACACCATGGCCGCCGTCATCGCCAACGAATTCACGGAGGCGACTTCCGACCTCTATGTCCAGACGCTCATCCAGGTAGGATTGGTGCTTTTTGCCATCACCATCATCGTCAACGGCATCGCACGCTACCTCATCTATAAGGTTGCCAAGCAGGCGGAGGTGGTGGCGTGAGTTCGGAAGCCCTGGCGGTTCCCGCACCGTATCAAGTCAACTTCGCCCACTACCGGCGCAGGCAGGCCGTCAACCTTGCCGCGTTCTTCCTGACCGGCGTCTGCGCGGCCGTCACCATCGGCATCCTGCTTTTTATCCTGGGTTATATCGCCTATCACGGCTTCTCGTCCCTGAACTGGGATTTCTTCACCAAACTTCCCAAGCCCGTGGGTGAATTGGGCGGGGGCATGGCCAACGCCATCGTGGGCACTTTCAAGCTCCTCGGGCTCGCGACCTTCGTGGGTGTTCCCATCGGGTTCTTGGGCGGGGTGTATCTTTCCGAATTCGGTCACAACAAAATAGGGTTCATGGTGCGCTACGCCGCGGATATCCTGAACGGTGTCCCCTCCATCGTGATGGGCATCTTCGCCTACACGGTCGTGGTCCTCCCCATGGGCCACTTCTCGGCCCTGGCGGGCGGGTTCGCTCTGGGAGTCATGATGATTCCGATTGCGGTTCGCAGCACGGAAGAGTTCCTGAAAGTCGTTCCCCACAGCGTGCGCGAGGCCGGCTTCGCCCTGGGACTGCCGGAATGGAAAGTCATCCTCTTTATCGTCATCCCAACGGCCACTCGGGGGCTGATCACGGGAATCCTTCTGGACCTTTCCCGGGTGGCCGGAGAGACCGCGCCCCTTCTCTTCACCGCCTTCAGCAACCGTTTCTGGGCCGAGGGCTGGATGGAGCCCATCGCCTCCCTGCCCGTCATGGTCTTCACCTACGCCATCTCCCCGTATGACGACTGGCACCGCCAGTCCTGGGCCGCGGCGCTGGTGCTCATGATGATGGTGCTCGTCACCGGGCTGACGGCGCGGATTTTATTGAGAGAAAGGAATTAGTGTGGAGAACGCCATCGAGGTACGGAACTTGAACGCCTATTTTGGGGCGCTGCGGGCGGTCAAGGACGTTTCCTTGAACATGTTGGAAAAAAAAGTGACCGCCCTGATCGGCCCCTCGGGCTGCGGCAAGTCCACATTCATCCGCTGCTTGAACCGCATGCATGAGGTGACCCCCAAGGCCAGGTCCGAGGGTAAGATCTTGATCCACGGCGAAGACGTGCAGACGAAGGACCCGGTCCTCCTCCGCCGCAATGTCGGCATGGTCTTCCAGAACCCCCAGCCCTTCCCCTCCATGTCCATATTCGACAATGTGGCGGCGGGCCTGCGGCTGAACGGCATGAGGAACAAGGCCGTCCTCGCCGAAGAAGTGGAAAAGAGTTTGCGGGATTCGGCGCTCTGGGACGAGGTCAAGGACCATCTCGACAAGCCCGGGACTTCCCTTTCCGGCGGACAGCAGCAGCGCCTCTGCATCGCCCGCGCCCTCGCCATCCGTCCCAGCATCCTCCTCCTGGACGAACCCTGCTCCGCCTTGGATCCCATCTCCACGGCCAAGGTGGAGGAACTCATCCATGAGCTCAAGAGCGACTACACCATCGTCATCGTCACACACAACATGCAGCAGGCCGCGCGCGTTTCCGACTTCACGGCTTTTCTTCTATTAGGCGAAATGATTGAATATGGCGTGACGTCCAAGATGTTCACCAACCCCTCCAACAAGAGGACCGAGGACTATATCACGGGAAGGTTCGGGTGAATCCATGAAAAGGCAAGTCGAAGAAGAGATCAACCAGTTGAAAGCCAAACTCCTCCACATGGGAGGCCTGGCCGAAGAGATGATCCATTTCTCCATGAAATGCTTCATCGAGCGGGAGTCCGGTTTCGGGGAGAAGGTCTTCAAGAACGAGGAGGAGGTCAACCGCCTCCAGATCGATGTGGACGAGCTCGCCGGCAAGATCCTGGCCCTCTATCAGCCCGAGGCGTCCGACCTGCGCACCATCATCGCCGCCATGAAGATCAACTCCGAGATCGAGCGCGTGGCCGACCAGGCCGTCAACATCACCCAGACCTGCACGCTCCACCTTTTCAAGGAGACCCCGATCAAGACCATGATGGAGATCCCCCGCATGGCGACCATCGCCCAGGAGATGATCAAGGACGCCCTGGACGCCTTCTCGCGCGGCGACGTCGAACTGGCCCAGGCGGTGCTCAAGAAGGACGAGGAAGAGGACACTCTGAAAGCCAAGGTCTTGAGCGAGATCATAGGCCAGATCCGCAAGCGCCCCGCCCAGACCCAGCAGCTCGTGGACTTGATCCTCATCTCCCGCAACTTGGAGAAGATCGGGGACCACGCCACCAACATCGCCGAGGACGCCATCTACATGACCATCGGGAAAGACATCCGCCATCCCAACCAGCAGGAACCCTCCTCCGTCATACCCTAGCCCAAAAAATTTAGTAAAATAGTCAAAATATGCCAAAGTCCAAGGCCGTCCTGGCCCTTGAATCGGGGGACATCTTTACCGGCGCATCCTTCGGTTTCAAAGGAGAGCGCCTGGGCGAGGTCGTCTTCAACACTTCCATGACCGGGTACCAGGAGATCCTGACCGACCCCTCCTATAAGGGCCAGATCGTCGTCATGACCGAGCCCCATATCGGGAACGTCGGCGTCAATTCCGAGGACCAGGAATCGCGCCAGATATTCTGCGATGGACTTGTGGTGAGGGAAGCGAGTCCCCTGGCCAGCAGCTGGCGCGCCCGCGAGGACCTCTCCTCCCTGCTCATTTCACGGCGCATCCCGGCTCTCACCGGCGTCGACACCCGCCGCTTGACCCGCATTCTGCGCGAGACCGGCGTGATGCGGGGCATCATCTCCGCGGTGGATTTCAATCCCAAGAATCTGCTCAAAAAAGTCAAGAATTCTCCCGAGATGACAGGACAGGACCTGGTCAAGCAGGTCACATGCCAGAAGGGCTATGCCTGGAACCAGGGAGAATGGAAACTCTCCGCCAACGGCTCCAAGTCCGCCGGCGCGTCCTATCATGTCGTCGCCATGGATTTCGGCATCAAGCACAATATCCTGAGGTGCCTCTCGAGCCGGGGCTGCAAAGTCACGGTGGTGCCTTCCAAGACGAGCGCCGACGATATCTTGAAGATGAACCCGGACGGTGTTTTCCTCTCCAACGG
>MGUS01000058.1:7017-7979 GCA_001800085.1 Elusimicrobia bacterium RIFCSPLOWO2_01_FULL_60_11
GCCCGGGGGACCCCGCCGCCGTGACCTACGCCATCGAGACCATCAAGAAGCTGGTGGATTCGCAGGCCTCGGGCGCCATCCCCCCCCTGCCCATCTTCGGCATCTGCCTGGGTCACCAGCTCCTGGGCCTGGCCCTCGGGGGCAAGACTTACAAACTCAAGTTCGGGCACCGGGGCGCCAACCACCCCGTCAAGAACATGAGGACGGGCAAGATCGAGATCACGACCCAGAACCACGGCTTCTGCGTGGATGTGGATTCGTTCTCGGGCAAGGACATCGAGACGACCCATATCAACCTGAACGACAAGACCCAGGAGGGTTTGCGCCACAAGAAACTCCCCGTTTTTTCCGTCCAGTACCACCCCGAATCCTCCGCGGGCCCGCACGATTCCCGCTATCTCTTCGATGATTTCATAAAGCTCATGCAGAAGGCCTCAAATGAAGCTGTGACCCATGCCTAAGCGGACCGACCTGAAGAAGATCATGATCATCGGCTCGGGGCCGATCGTCATCGGTCAGGCCTGCGAGTTCGACTATTCCGGCACGCAGGCGGTCAAGGCCCTGAAATCCGAGGGCTATCAGGTGGTCCTCATCAACTCCAACCCGGCCACCATCATGACGGACCCCGAGATCGCGGATGCCACCTACATCGAGCCGCTCACCCCCGAATTCGCCGAACAGGTCATCGCCAAGGAAAGGCCGGACGCCATCCTCCCCACCCTGGGCGGCCAGACGGCCCTGAACCTGGCCGTGGCCCTGGCCGAAAAAGGCATTTTGGAGAAATACAAGGTGGAGCTCATCGGCGCCAAGATCGACGCCATCCGCAAGGCCGAGGACCGCAAACTTTTCAAGCAGGCCATGGTGAAAGCGGGATTGGAAGTGCCCAAGTCCGGCATCGCCTACAGCATCGGGGAGGCGCAGGAGGTCGCCAATAGCGTCGGCTTCCCCCTCATCATCCGGCC
>MGUS01000058.1:8099-8204 GCA_001800085.1 Elusimicrobia bacterium RIFCSPLOWO2_01_FULL_60_11
GTTCGAGCTGGAGGTCATGCGGGACACGGCCGACAACTGCGTGGTCATCTGCTCCATCGAGAACTTCGACCCCATGGGCGTGCACACGGGCTATTCCATCACGGT
>MGUS01000058.1:8226-9408 GCA_001800085.1 Elusimicrobia bacterium RIFCSPLOWO2_01_FULL_60_11
GACAAGGAATAGCAGATTCTGAGGGACCAGGCCTTCACCTGCATCCGCGCCATCGGGGTGGAGACCGGGGGCTCCAACATCCAGTTCGCGGTCGATCCCAGGAACGGCCGGGCGGTGGTGATCGAGATGAACCCCCGCGTTTCCCGCTCTTCCGCCCTGGCCTCCAAGGCCACGGGGTTCCCCATCGCCAAGATCGCGGCCAAGCTCGCCGTGGGCTACCGCCTGGACGAGATATCCAACGACATCACGCGCAAGACCCCCGCCTGCTTCGAGCCCACGCTCGACTACACCGTCGTCAAAGTGCCCCGGTTCGCCTTTGAGAAGTTCACCAACACGGACCAGACCCTGAATTCCCAGATGAAATCCGTGGGAGAAGTCATGGCCATCGGCCGCACTTTCAAAGAGGCGCTGCAGAAGGCCCTCCGCGGCCTGGAGATCGGGAGGGACGGCCTGGGCGGGGACGGCAAGATGATCGCCGAGACCCTGGGCGGCCGCTCCAGCGCCAGCCGGGAATTCCACGACCTGCTCGAGGACTTCAAGAAAAAACTCATGATCCCCAACTGCGACCGGGTCTTCAACGTCAAGAACGCTCTCCAGCTCGGCATGAGCGTGGAAGAGGTCTCGGAGCTGTCCTCCATCGACCCCTGGTTCATCACCCAGATCAAGGAGATCCTGGAATTGGGGTTCGAGATCCGCAAAAAAGGCTTCCCGGTCCCCAAGGAACTTCTTAAACAGGCCAAGCAGAACGGTTTTTCGGACAAGCAGATCGCCTACTTCACGAAGCGGAAGGAGTCCGACATCCGCTCGCTCCGCAAAAAACTCGGCGTCCTGCCCACCTACAAGGTCGTGGACACCTGCGCCGGAGAATTCCCGGCCCTGACCCCCTATTTCTACTCGACCTACGAGGACGAGGACGAGGGCGCGCCGGACAAGGGCAAAAAGGTCATCATCCTCGGCGGCGGCCCCAACCGCATCGGCCAGGGCATCGAATTCGACTACTGCTGCGTGCACGCGGTCCTCTCGCTCCACGACGCGGGCTACAAGTCCATCATGGTCAACTGCAACCCCGAGACGGTCTCCACCGACTACGACATCTCGGACCGCCTCTACTTCGAGCCGCTCACTTTCGAGGACGTCATGAACATCATCGAAAAGGAGAAGCCCGCGGGCGTCATCGTCCAG
>MGUS01000058.1:9590-10889 GCA_001800085.1 Elusimicrobia bacterium RIFCSPLOWO2_01_FULL_60_11
CTCGGGGGGCGGGGCATGAAGATCGTCCACAACGAGGCCATGCTCAACGAATATCTGGAGCGGGCCGAGGATGTCTCCATGATCCTCATCGACAAGTTCCTGGACGACGCCAAGGAGGTGGACGTGGACGCCTTGTCCGACGCCAAGTCCGTCCACATCGGCGGCATCATGGAGCACATCGAGGAGGCCGGCATCCATTCCGGCGACTCCGCCTGCATCCTTCCCCCCCAGACCCTCTCGGATAAAGAGCTCAAGGAGATCCGCCGCGTCACCGAGATCCTCGCGTTGAAACTCAAGGTCAAAGGGCTCTTGAACATCCAGTTCGCCGTCAAAGACGGCAAGGTCTATGTGCTGGAGGTCAATCCCCGCGCTTCCCGGACCATCCCTTTTGTGAGCAAGGCCACCGGGGTCCCCCTGGCCAAGCTGGCCGCGCGGCTCATGATCGGAGAGAATTTAAAAGACATCCTGCCGAAGATCCCCGTCCAACCCTTCGTGGCGGTCAAAGAGGCCGTTCTTCCCTGGGACCGCTTCCCCGGCTCGGACGTGCGTCTTTCCCCAGAAATGCGCTCCACGGGCGAAGTCATGGGCATGGACAAGAGTTTTCCCCTCGCGTTCTTCAAGTCCCAGCTGGCGGCGGGGTCTTCGGTGCCTCTGGAAGGCAGCATCCTCTTTTCCCTCACCAACCAGGACAAGGAGAAATCGCTCCCCATCGTCAAGGACTTGGTCGAGTTGGGATTCAACATCATGGCCACGGACGGCACCCACGCCTTCTTCAAGAGCCGGGGCCTCCCTTCCGAATCGGTGAAGAAGATATCGCAAGGGCGACCCAATGTGGTGGACCTGATCAAGAACCGCCAGGTCCAGATGGTGGTCAACACGCCTTCCCAGACGAGCGTCTCCGAGGGAGACGGTTATGAGATCCGTCAGGCGGCCCTGAAATACCGACTGCCCATCGTCACCACGGTCTCCTCGCTCCATGCCTTCAAGGAAAGCATCGTCCAGCTCAAGAAGAAAGGCGCGGGTTTCAACGTCAACTCGCTTCAGGAATTTTTCGGGAAGAACTGAGATGACGAAGAAGCTCACCCCCCAGCAGGAGTTGGAGACGTTGCGCAAAGAGAACGCCCGGCTCTCGAAACAGATCGACACCCTGGCCCAGGTATCCAAGCTCGTGGCGGGCGAATCGTTCATCGAGGAGATCCTGCGGTTGATCGTCAGCATCGCGGCGGAGTCGCTGGGCTTCAAGATCATCTCCCTGATGCTTTTGGACGAAGGCAAGAAATCCCTTTCCATCGCGGCCAC
>MGUS01000059.1:0-266 GCA_001800085.1 Elusimicrobia bacterium RIFCSPLOWO2_01_FULL_60_11
TTCCCCGTTCTTGCCGGCCCAGACGTCGTCCACCCCGCCGGTGAGCGTCAAGCGGGTGGCGGGGTCGGTGTAAGTGATGCCCGCCCGCAGGGAATCGCGCCATTCCTCCATCTTCTCGTGGGCGTAAGGCACGGCGTCCACTCCCCAGCTCTTCATGAGGGGGTGGGGCTCACCTTTGGCGCGGTAAGCGTCGAACTCCTTTTTGAGGAGCTTGTCCACGGCGGAGTTGAGCGTGAAGGGGAAGGACGGCGGCTGACCCACGCCCA
>MGUS01000059.1:284-6616 GCA_001800085.1 Elusimicrobia bacterium RIFCSPLOWO2_01_FULL_60_11
AGCAGCGGGGGCACTTGAGGAAAAGGTCCAGCTTCGAACGGCTTATCCTGAACGGCTTTCCCGGCTCGTAGAGGTTGCGCGTGCGCTTGGGATTGTAATAGACGGACATGCCTTCAGGGATAGATCATGTTGTAAAGTTTCCGCGCCAGGGTCTCATCCAAGGTCTGGAGGATCTTGTACTGGTCCAGGGCGTCGTTCTGCCTTTCCATCATGACATAGGCCGTTCCCAGGTTGTAATGCGCGAAAGCGTAATCGGGCTTGACTTCCACCGCCTTCTGGTAGGCCTCCAGGGCGTCGCCCTCTTTTCCCAGGTTGGCGTAGCCCATGCCCATGTTATTGTAGGCCTCGGCGTAGTCGGGATTCTTTTCGATGGCTTTCTTGTACGCGGAGATGGCGTCCTTCTGCCGCATGGCGTTGGCGTAGGTGACGCCCAGTTCATAGAAGGCCTCGGCGAAGTCCGGCCTGGACTTGCCCGCGTTCTCAAAGGAGCGGATGGCGTCGAGGTCCTGGCCCAGGCGGCGGTAGGCGATGCCCAGTTTGTAATGCGCGTCGGCGTTATTGGGGCGGATCTGGATGATCTTGCGGTAATATTCGGCGGCGTCGGAGGGACGGTGGATCTTGTCGAGTATGCGGGCGAGGTTGAAAAGAGCGTCCAGGTAATTGGGCCTCAGGCGCACGGCCTCCCGGTAGGATTTCGCGGCCAGGTCGGGGCGCTTCCGGGTCTCGTATTGCTCCCCTTGCAAGAACGCGTTCTCCGCCGTTCCAATGGCGCGCAAGGCCTGCGGGCGGGGGAATGCCGCCAGGACGGCCAGGGCGAAGGACAGGAGATATTTTTTCACTTACCCCAGAATTTCTCTAATTTCTGATCCCTGCCGCAGTTGAAGCGGTAGAATTTGTAGCGGATGGGGTTCTTCTTGTAATACTCCTGATGATGATCCTCCGCAGGCCAGAAATCCGATGCGGGGCGGATGTCCGTGACGATCTTTGACCCGCCGAATTTCCCGGACTTCTCATATTTTTCCTTGGATTCCGTCGCCAGCTTTTTCTGCGTGTCGCCCCGGAAGAAAATGGCGGATTTGTAAGATTCGCCCTTGTCGCAGAACTGGCCGTCCGGGTCCGTGGGGTCGATCTGGCGCCAGAAGATGTCCAATATCTGAGGATAACTTATCTTAGAAGGGTCAAAAGTGACTTGGATGGCTTCCAAGTGGCCGCTGTCGCCTTCGCACACCTGCTCATAGGTGGGGGGTTCCGTGTTGCCGCCGCTGTAGCCCACCACGGTGGAGACCACGCCGGGGGTCTTGTCGAAAGGCGGCTCCATGCACCAGAAGCACCCGCCCGCCAATACCGCCGTCTCTTGTTTTGGACCCGCATCGCTCATGGTAACCCCAGCAAGGAAGATGACCGCCGAAAGGGAAAGGATTTGACTCCAGCTTCCCCATTTCATATGATAAGTGTAACAAATTTCAAGGAAAAATATCCCGGCAAGGAGTCGTCATGGCCTATCTCATCCAAAAGACGGAAATGAAGCGCCGCAGCCACAGGCGCGCCAAGCTGGCATTGCTGCGCAAGCGCTTCGCCGCCGCCAAGAACGACGATGAAAAGTCCGCCGTGCTGACCAAAGTGGGCAAAGTGGCTCCCTGGCTTTCCCAGGAAGAGTTCCTTGGCGCGATCAAACAGTCCCATTAAAATGATCCTTGTGGACGCGAAGTCCGCCTGCCTGCTGGGGTTCCTTGTAGCCGTTTCAGGCTGCGCCTCTTCCGCCGGCAAGAAGGCGGATCCCGGCACGGATCCCCAAAAACAAACGGAGTCCTCCAAAGACGCCCCCAAAGCGGCCCAGGCCCAAACCTCAAAGACCGGTTGGGTCGAGAAGATCTCCATCTGCACATCCGTCAAGGACCGCGAGCCGGAGGGGGAAGGCGCGGAGTTCACTTCCGTCAGCCGCCTCTATTGCTGGACCTCCGTCAGGCCCCCATCCGTCCCCGCCGTCATCAAGCACGTCTGGAGGTCCGGCGGCAAGACGATGAGCACGGTCGCTTTGAAAGTGAAATATTCCCCGAGCCGGACCTGGAGCACCCTGGCGGTCACTCCCGGCAGCTGGAGCGTGGACGTCGTCTCCGAATCGGGGGAAGTCCTCTCCACCGCTGAGTTCACCGTAAAATAGACAACCTCACCCACACCCTGATCGGAGTCGGTCTCGCGCAGTCGGGATTATCCCGGAAGTTCGGGCGCGGCACCACCTTCATCCTCGCCGTCTCCTCCAACATCCCCGATATCGACGGCGCCTGCCTTTTCGGCGGGCCCCTGGCATTCCTTTGGCGGCGGGCTCCCACGCATTGCCTGCTGGGAGGCCTGGCTCTGGCCCTCGCGGCCGGCGTCCTGTTCCGCCGCTTCTATCCAGGCCTGTCCTGGAAAGCGGTCCTGGGCCTGACATCGCTCGGCGTCTTCGGCCATGTCTTCGCCGACCTATGGAACGCCTACGGCGTCGTGCTCCTTTGGCCATTCACTTGGCAGCGCTTCCATGCGGATTGGACATTCATAGTAGATCTGGCCATTTGGGGGATCTTGGGAGCGGGGCTCATCGCCGCCCTGGTGTTCCGGACTCATAAGGAAAAGATCTGGAGGACGGGCCTCTCTTTGCTCGTCGTCTACATCGGGGTCTGCGGAACGGGGCGCTTCCTTTCGGGCCGCCTGCTCCCGCAATCCTCTTTCTTCTACCCGGAGCCCTTCGGCCCGCGCTGCTTCCGCGGAGTCTCGCTTGAGGGTGGCGTCTATTCGGTCCATCAGATATGGCCTTTCGAGGGGAGGGAGGATTTACTGGAACGCTTGGAGGAAGAAGAAAAATCCGATGTCGTGAAAGCGGCGCGCCATAGTTCGGCGGGCATTCGGCTCGATGGATTTTTCTCCACCCCGGTCTGGCGCCTGTCGAAAGACGGCGCGGCCGCCGAGGTGTATGGGCTGGGTTTCCGCTCGCGCCTCCTGCCGGACCATTTGCCCTTCGTCTTCCGCGTCACGCCGGAGGGGGGTGTGGAACGTGGAAAAGAGAAAATTGAGGATAGACAGTAGACCGCAATCGACATTTCTCCAGACCTCTCGACCGAGATGCCGATAATTTAAGATATAATCAAGTCCATGGGATCCAATTTTAAACCCGATCTGCATAAAAACGTGCTGCTCATCTCGGTTGATACTCTTCGTTTCGATACGGTGGGGTATGAGTCGGACAAGACGTTCCTGATGGAGAATGGCAAAGACCTGGGAAAACTCATCCGGACTCCGGCAATAGATTCTTTGGCTGAAAAAGGCATTGTGTTTCGACGCTGCTATACGACAGCTCCTTACACGACCAATGGCCATGCGAGCCTATTGACGGGCTGTTGGCCCCATCGTCACGGGGTAAGGTCCTTTTTTGTCGAGAGGCTTTCGCCGCAGGTGAAAACGCTGTCAGAAATGTTCCGCGAATCCGGGTTCCGGACCTTGCACGCGACTAGCTTTCGCGCTTTGTTTCATACGGGAATATTAGGGTTTGATCGTGGAGTGGAAGATTTTATTGATATCAATCGCCTTGATCATGGAAATGGCGAAATGCAGGCGTTGAAGTGGATGGAATCCCAGCGCGCATCCGGTCAAAGATTTTTCGCTTTTTATCACACCAATTTTGTGCATGATTATGTCTATAACGCCGTGTCGAAGGATGGAGTTTCTTGGACGCCGTCAGATGTCCATGGCGAGGAAAAATTTAAAAGATCGATTTCCTTGAAAGAATTGGCATCTCGATACATCGAGGCCATAAATCTTTATGATCAAAAAATATTAGGGCCTTTCTTGGAAAATATGATCCAAAAGGGAATTTTGGATGATACGATCGTGGTTTTTACTTCTGATCACGGGGAGGGCTTGAGCCTCAAGTGCCGTACTCATGGATGGGGCAGTCGAGCCCAGCTGTGCGAGCAGAATCTGCGAGTTCCTCTTATTTTCCGAATGCCCGAGGGGATTCACCGGACAGTGGATACTACGGTCAGAAATATCGACATTTTCCCAACCCTATCAGATCTGTGCGTTCCCGATCGTTCTGATCCGGTTGACGGGATCAGCTTGGCGCCCGGGATTGAAGGGGAACCGATGTCTTCCAGAGAAGCCTATGCTGAAACCTGGGGCACGATCCCTAATGGGGAAAATAAAGATATGATCAGTTTAATCCAAAGATTAGGCCAGAGCAAAGACCCGGAACGTGTATTAAGACGGGATGCCCCCTGGGTTCTTCGGGCACGATGCCTGATGTGGGGTCAATGGAAATTGTCTCGGAGTTATGATGGGCCCCCCGCTTTTAAAAATGATCAATTGTACAATCTGATCCCGGGTCATCGCGGTCATTCTCTTTTGAGCCGGTATCTTGGTCCGCCAAGTTGGAGTATGGAGCCCATTAAATTAAAATGGGGTGATTTCGATAAAACATGGTTGTTAAGGGCTTTACGTTGTCGCATGGAAGAGTGGGAGAAAGCAGATCCTTATTCTGTGAAGAGTTGGCTGCGAATTGGAGAGGAATTGGCGGGAGGATTTGAGGCGTCCCCCGAGGATCGATGCCGCACTTACAGCAATGCTGTGCCGGCCTCTGAAGCTGAACCTCTGGTCATGCAATTAAAAAAAATGGGATATATCGATTGACGGCTTGAAAGAGGACGGTCAGGCCGGAGGGTCAGGTGGAGAGGCGATAACGACCCCGCAGTTTCCCTGATAGGGATATCAGGGACTCGCCTGATATCCATCCCGCCTGCGAACTGGTAACCTTGGTGCAGAGTTTCGCATTAAGGAGAAAAACAAATGATCAAGATCAATTCAGAGAACGCGGCCGACCACATCGCCGAAATCGACGGAAAGATCAGGGAGCAGCTGGATTCCGCGCTCGACCGCGCGCGCAAGACCGGCCGCACCGTCAACGCTTTCGCCAAGGAGAATCCCTGGCAGATGGCGGGGATCGCGCTCGGCGCAGGCCTTCTGGCCGGCTGGCTCATCAAAAATAAGAGTTGATGCCCCGGTGAACTGGCTTCTTTGGGCCGTCCGTCTCTGGGCGGATTACAGCAGCTTCAAGAAGAAGGAAAGCATGATGCGGGACCTGAGGCGCACGGTCGCCGGCGTGGGGCTCACCCTGTTCGGTTTCATGCTCGGACTCTGCTCGCTCGGATTCTTCCTCATGAGTTCGTTCTTCTTCTTCATGGACCAGACGAAGTTCTCCCTCGCCGCGTTGTGGACCGCTCTCATCTGTTCAGCCCTGACCCTGTCGGTCTTGCTGCTCGGGAGCCGGTTTTATCGCTGTTCGTCGAAAGCTTGACTTTTAATATGGAGGTCGTTTGAACCGCTTTTTCCCGTGGCAATGGTATAATTAAGAGAAGGGGGGATGGAAGAGTTATCATGCGAATGAAAAAAATACTCACAATCGAAGGAAATAGGCACATCCCTCTAGCATCCATAGGCGCGCGGGAACAGCAGAGGATCGAGGAGGATCTCCATGACGGGATCTGCCAAGACCTATCCGCCGTCATCCTTATGACCCGGGTCCTGGAAAAGAACCTTTCGAAGAGATCCCCAAGGGATGCCAGGGATGCCGATGAGATCATACAATTGATCACGAAGGCCCTCATCATGACGAAATTACTCACCAAAGGACTGCTCCTCGTGGAATCCAATATGAAAAGAGTCCGATATGCGTGAGGCCAAAAAACCCGCGCCCAAAAAAGGAAAGTCCAAGATCTTCATCGTGGAGGACCACCCTATGATGCGCGAGGGGCTCACGCGCCTGCTCAACCTTGAAACCGATCTCACGGTCTGCGGCCAGGCGGACACGGCTTACGAGACCTTGAAAGTGATCCCGGCGCTGAAACCCGACATCCTTATCGTCGACATCACCTTGCCGGACGGCAACGGCCTGGACCTCATCAAGGACATGAAGCGCCGCTCGATCAAAACCCCCGCCCTTGTCCTTTCCATGCACGACGAAGCCCTCTACGCGGAACGCGCGCTGCGGGCCGGGGCCAAGGGCTACATCATGAAGCATGAGCTCTCGAAGGAGGTCCTGAAAGCCATCCACAGGATACTCGACGGCGAGATCTACTTGAGCGAGAAGATGGGGGCCAGGATGCTCCACAAGATCGCGGGCGGCAAGTCCGTCAAGGACGCCCTTTCCACGGAGTCGCTCTCCGACCGCGAGCTGCAGGTCTTTCAGCTGATCGGCAAGGGGCACGGCACCCGCAAGATCGCCGACGAACTTTGCGTGAGCGTCAAGACCGTGGAGTCCTACCGGGCGCACATCAAGTTGAAGATGAACTTGAAGGACGCGC
>MGUS01000059.1:6624-13258 GCA_001800085.1 Elusimicrobia bacterium RIFCSPLOWO2_01_FULL_60_11
TGAAAGCAGTCCTCATCCCTGATAGGCAGCGGTCATGTTGTTTCATAACATGATGAGTGTGACAGAGCGCAAATTGCCAGGAGATCATTATGATGTGGGAAAATGTTGAAAAGAGTGTTTTGGCCATGGGGAAGGCGAGGAAAAACGTGATATTGTTTTTAAATGGCGACGGTACCGTGGGATTCAGCAATCCGGGCATCGCAGTCATAGAAGAGATCAAGTTGTGGCGCTGGGACTGGATGGACCTGACGCAACCCGTCTCCAGACCGGCATTCAACACCCCCGCCCTAGTCGTTTAACATACGGCCATATCAGGCGCGGCCCTGATATATGCCCGCGCCGGTTTCTCCTATGATGAAGGGGCTCAAGAGAGAACAACTAGGAGGAATATCCATGAAAAACAGAAAGGCATCATTCGCGGTCAGGTTCCTGGCGGGAACCTTGGTTTTCGCAACAACTCTGGCCATCACGCAGCCGCCGAAAGGATGGGCGATGCTCGCGCCGGCAGAAGTCACCTCTGCGGGCGACATCAGCGCCATGCGGGCCGCCGACATCAAAACGGTCCAATCGGCCCTGGAATCGAAGATCGTCCGCCAGCGTCTCATCGAGCTGAAATTGAGCCCCGACGAGATCAACGGGCGCCTCACTCAGCTCTCCGACGCCCAGGTGCATCAGCTGGCCTCGCAGATCCGCGCTGTGAACCCGGGCGGAGACGGCGGCATCGGCATCATCATCGGACTGCTGGTGATCGCCATCTTAGTGGTCTTCTTCATCTACATCTTCAAACGGGTCTGACATGAAGATGGGGCCGGTCTTCCTGCTATGGACGGGGCTGGTCGCCCTGCTATGGGTAGGGCTGAACCTCAACGGGTGCGCGGGTCTTAACGCCCAGCCGTTGGGGATGGAGCAAGCTCTGGACGTTCCCTTCTTCCCCGACCGGGGCGACCAATGCGGACCCTCCGTGCTGGCCTCCGTCCTCTCATTCTGGGACCATCCCGTCGACCTTCCGGAGTTGAAAAGCGAGATCTATCTGGCCCATCTTAAAGGAAGCCTGCCCATGGACCTTTTGCTCGCCGCGCAGAAACGGGGGTTGAAGGCGCACCTTTACAGCGGGGACATGGATGACCTTAAGAACGAGCTCAAGATGGGGCACCCGCTGATCGTGTTCATGAACCTCGGGTTCGATTCCTTTCCCATCGGACATTATGTCGTGGTCACGGGTTATGACTCCGAGCGGCAGGAGCTGCGCATCCACTCCGGACCCGATCAGAATAAATCGATTCCTTATAAGAGGTTCGTGAAAAGCTGGGACAAGACCCTGCGGTTGACGCTTCTCATACTGCCGCCTGACAGGGACAAGGAGTCCCCTCATGCCGGAATGTAGGGACCTTGCCCGGCGGGCATGGCTCCTGCTTCTGGCATTCCCCGCTCTTGCGGCCTGCTCGGCGTTCCCTCAGCTCATTGCGCACCGCGACGCCCTTACGCCGCAAGAGCATGTGCAGTTGGGCGCTTCCTATGAAGCCCAAGGGCTCCAGGATGACGCGGGCCGTCAATATGAAGCCGCTCTCCATCAGAAAAAGAAATATATCCCCGCGCTGATCGCTCGGGGAAACCTCGCCTTTGCCGGCGGGGATCTTCAAAAGGCGGAGGCCGATTACCGGCAGGTCCTGCGCAAGGCGCCGGGCCACCCCGGAGCCAATAACAACATGGCCATGATCCTATTGGCCCGCGGCAAAGACCTGGATCAGGCGGAACGGTATGTCCGGATCGCTTTAAAGGAGGATACGCCGCTGCGGCCTTATATCCTGGAGACCCTGGCCTCCATTTATATCGAAGAAGGCCGCCATCCCCAAGCGCGTCAAACTCTGGATGAAGCCGACGCCGCAGCGAAGTCGGATGACGCCGCGCTTCGTGAGCATCTTGCCGAAACGCGAAAAAAACTCCAGCCGTAAGCTGTCCGCCCTCCTGACGGCCCTTTTTCTCCTTAACGCGCCGATCCCTCTGTCCGCAGCCGCGCCCGGAAGGGTCATCGGCTCCATCATCTTCGACATCCACAGCGTCTTCGATACGGACAGCCCCGAGGAGTCCGGCTGGGTCTACCGCGCCGCTGATTCCATCCATGTCAAGACCCGCGAGGCCGTCATCCGGCGCGAACTCCTGTTCTCGGAAGGCGGCCCCTATGTCCCGGCCCTGGTCAAGGAGACCGAACGCAACCTCCGCCGTCTGGGCTTCATCCGCCGCGCGAAGATCGAGACGGCGGTCAATTCCAAGGGGACCGTGGACGTGACGGTGCACACTTACGACAGCTGGACGCTGGAGGTGGTCGCGGACGCCGGCCGCGCGGGCGGCACAAACAGGTGGAAAGCGGGGTTTTCCGAAAGCAACCTCATGGGCATGGGCAAGACCGCGTCCGCGAAGTACATCAACGACGGAGCGGACTCGCAGGCGGATCTAGGGTGGAAAGACCCGCAGGTCATGGGACTCAAACACCTGAACTCCTCGGTGAAGATCTTGGAGAGTCCCGACACGCGGAGCTACTCCGCCGCCGTCAACCGCCCCTTCTTCGCCTCCATCGCCCGTTCCGCGTTGGGAGTCACCGCCGGCTACGGGGAGAACAAGGTCACCACCTATTCCGGCGAAACGGTCACCAACACGGTGCGCAAGCGCACGCGGGACGCGGGCGTCAACTATGGCTTGGCCCTCAAGCCCTCCACTCACCGCGCCCGCCGAGTGAACGCGTCCTTCAACCAGCATAGAGCCGACTATTCGGCGACCCGCGAGACATCCGGCCCAGTTCCCGAATCCGAGCAGCTGGGTTTCTTTCAGCTGGGTCTGGATTGGGAGGTCCTGGACTTCGTCAAGGTCCGGCGCATACAGAAATTCTCCCATGACGAGGACTATAACCTCGGCTTCGGGATCTTTCCGGGAGTGTCCTGGGCGCCTCCCGTCTACCCCCTCTCAAGCACGGGGTCCTCATTCCTGCCCGGCTTCCTTATCAGGAAGGGCTTTAGCTGGACGGAGAGACTCCTGATGATGAAAGGGGGATACACCAACACTTACGTGAACGCCGGCGAGAGCAGCAGCCTCCTCTCGATGGACGCGCTGTTCTTCATCACGGGACTGCCGCGCCAGACCTTGGCCCTTCACACCGCCTATGACCACGGTTCGCGCCTGGGCCCCGCAGCAAGCCTCGGCTTGGGCGAGAACAACGGCCTCCGGGGTTACGGGGAGAACCAGTTCACGGGCAGCCGCCGCTTCCTTTTGAACGTGGAAGACCGCATCTTCATCCGCGAAGACGTCTTCAAGGTTCTCGATATCGGCGCCGTGGCCTTCTATGACGCCGGCTATGCCTGGCCAGCGGAGCGGCGGACGCGCCTCAATGACATTAAAAGCAGCGTGGGTTTCGGCCTGCGCCTGGCGCCGTCCCGCTCGAGCGGGAACAGCCCCACGCGCATCGACTTCGCCTACCCCTTGAACGGCACGGCGGAACGGTCCGGCTGGTCGGTCTCCATCCTGGGCGGACACGCTTTCGGCCCCAGTTGAAACCGTCCATTCCGCCTCTCAAACCCCTACCTCCCCCTAAGGCCATCCCCTACGCCATCAGGCATTGGACCGTTCCCGCTACGGGGGTTTGACATAGGAGAGAAGCAGTCCCCATCCCTGATTTCCAGCGCACCCGGTGTTTCATAAGATGAATCATCAACATGAGAGTTCCACAGTTCGATTTTAAGAAGTTGAATCAAAAGGAGATCACAATGAAAACAAACATTCTTACAAGCAGCAATGTCCGCACCGCGGCGAGCCGCATCCTCTGCCTGAGCCTGGTGATGAACCTGTTGATCAGCCCCGTGGGGATCACTTCCGCGGCGGCATCGATAGCTTTGTCAAAGACAATGACTCCCGGCGCGCGCGCCAAGGCGGAATCGGCGTTCGCCAATCTCCCGCTGTCCTTTGAGATCAACCGCGGGCAGACCGACGCGTCCGTGAAATTCCTCGCGCGGGGCAAGGGTTATACCCTGTTCTTGACCGCATCCGAAGCCGTCCTTTCCTTAAAGGCGCCTGCCGCTTCCAAAGACCAGGCGCAGGACGTGGTGCGCATGAAGCTCAACGGCGCCAATGCCGAACCGGCAGTCCAAGGGCTGGAACTCCTGCCGAGCCAAAGGAATTACATGACCGGCAATGACCCGAGCAAATGGCAGACCCGGGTGGAGCAGTATTCCAAAGTCGCGGTCAAGCAGGTCTATGACGGCATCGACATGGTCTATTACGGGAATCAAGGCCAGCTGGAGTACGACTTTCTCGTGGCGCCTGGCGCAAACCCCGCGTTGATCCGCATGGATTTCAGCGGAGCCAAAAGCATCAAGCTGGACAAGCAGGGCAATCTGATCCTCAATTCCAAAATGGGCAAGCTGACTTTCAACGCGCCCGTGCTCTACCAGAAAATCGGGGACGCCAGAGTGCCCGTGACAGGGCGTTTTGTCCTGGCGAGCGGCAAGCAGGTCCGTTTTCAAGTGGGAGATTATGATAAGGGCAGGGAGCTGGTCATCGATCCGACCCTCACGTATTCGACTTTTTTGGGGACGACCGTGGAAGACCGCGCCAACGCCATAGCTTTGGACGCCACCGGCAATGTGTACCTGACGGGACAAACGGCCACTGTCGCCGATCTGTTTCCGGGCACAGCCGGGCATTTTCAATCCTCCAATAACGGCGGCGCTTTTGACGCATTCGTGATCAAGATCAGCCCGGCCGGCGCCATCGTGTGGGCCACCTATCTGGGCGGCGACGGCATCGACATCGGCAAATCCATCGCGGTGGATGGGTCCAACATCGTGCACATCACCGGCTCCACCACCGATGGGGGAGGCGCCCAGTATCCGACAGCGAACCCTTATCAACCGACAAATTTGGGCGGAACAGACGCGTTCGTCACGGCCATAGCGGCGGATGGGAATAGTTTGGTGTACTCGACGTTCCTAGGCGGGGCGGGAGTGGAATTCGGGAACGGTCTCGCGGTGGACAGCGCGGGCAATGCTTATGTGACCGGAGGGACGACATCCAACAACACAACGTTCCCCGCGACGGCCGGCGCCTTTCAGACCGACAACGGCGTCCCGGCCGGCCCTGTGCCGAACGCATTCGTGGCCAAGTTCAACGCCGCGGGGACGGTCCAATATATCACCTACCTCGGCGGTTCCGTCACCGGCGGGACTCACGGCAACGCCATCGCGATCGACGGCACCGGCAACGCCTATGTGACCGGCCAATGCCGGGATACCTTTCCCACATTTCCCTTGAACCCCGCCCCCGGTTTGGGCGCGTTCAAGGAGACCATCACGGGCTCGCAAGCCGCGTTCATATCGAAACTGGATTCAACGGGCGCCAATCTGCTCTATTCCTCTTATTTGAACGGCAGCGGCATCTCTGAGGGGACAGGCGTCAAGCTGGACAGTACCGGGAACGTGTATGTGGCGGGGGATACGGATTCCACGGACTTCCCCGACGCGGGTTCCGACGGCGTGACGACCAGCATGCCCAAGGTCGGGCAGACCACGATCACCGGCAACTTCGACGGTTTTGTCATCAAAATGGCCCTGAACGCCACCGGACATTCCGACGGCGTCTACTGCACATTTTTGGGCGGTTCGGGCCTGGATCATGTGACCGCGCTCACCGTGGATTCGTTCGGCGGCGCTTATGTGACCGGCAGGACGGAGTCGGGAGATTTTCTCACCGCGGGGCCGGGGTCCATTCAGACGTCCCTCTTCACCGTGCAGGACGGGACGGCGAAGACGTTCGTGACCGCGCTCGGCGTGGCCGGGAATACCCGGGAGTTCAATACATACATCGGAGGCGTGACGGACCAGGAAGGCAGAGGCATCGCCTTGGATACCGAGCATAACATCTATGTGGCGGGCTGGACCAACTCCTTCGGTTTCCCCACAGCGGGCAGCGCGCCGATGCCTCTTTTCGCGGCAAAGGCCGGAGCTCAGGATGGCTATGTCCTGAAGATCTCAGCGACATCCCCCGGACTCTCCGTGCCGCCGACCATCACCAGCGTCGTTCCGGCCATAGGATTCGCCGCAGGCGGGGCCACGGTCGTCATTTTTGGAACAGGATTCTTCAACATGACCGTATCGTCCGGCATCCGGTTCGACGGGGTGGACGCCTCGACTTATACCGTGTTCTCAAGCACGCGGATCACGGCGGTCACGCCGGCTCACGCGGAGGGGACCGTCAACATCGTGGCGACGAGCCCGTCGGGTTCGTCTCTGAACACGTCCGCGGATGACTATGTATATTCCAATCTGCCCGCGATCACCAACGTCAATCCGTCCGTGGGCCTTCCGGCCGGCGGCAACAAGGTCTTCATCACCGGTTCCGGATTCCTCGGCATCACCGCCGCGAGCGGCGTGATGTTCGACGCGACGCCCGCTCCGAGCTACACGGTGGATTCGAACACGCAGATCACGGCGTTCGTTCCGGAGCACGCCGTGGGGACCGTGAACATCGTCGTGACGAACGCGGTGGGCTCATCTCCGAACACGCCGGCGGATGACTATACCTATGCCATCTCGGTACCGGCCGCGCCGACCATCACAAGCTTGAGTCCGGCTCTCGGGCTCCTCACGGG
>MGUS01000059.1:13323-13462 GCA_001800085.1 Elusimicrobia bacterium RIFCSPLOWO2_01_FULL_60_11
ACCAGGGGCGGGATCAGGAAGCTGAAGTACCTGTAGTCATCCGCGATCGTGTTCGGAGACGAGCCGAACGGGCTCGTCACCATGACGTCCACTATCCCCACCCCATGCGCCGGTGTCATCGCCGTGATCCGCGTATTTG
>MGUS01000060.1:0-6893 GCA_001800085.1 Elusimicrobia bacterium RIFCSPLOWO2_01_FULL_60_11
AATTCGATCAGGATCTTCCTCTCGCGCCCGCCGCCGATCTCCACGTTGGCCACGCCTTCCTGCTGGAGGAGGACAGGCTTGAGCCGGTCGTCGGCGATGGCCCGCATCTGTTCGGGGGTGTAGCTTTTGGAGGAGAGGGCGAATATGATGACGGGCGACTGGCTCTCGTCGTAGCGGGAGACGACGGGCTTTTCGATCTCGCGGGGGAGTTTGCCCCGTATCTTGGCCAGGCGTTCCTGCACTTCCAGGGCGGCCCGGGCCGAATCGGTGCCTATCTTGAACGAGAGCGTGATGACGGCCCGCTCCTTGCGGGAGACGGATGTGATGCTCTCCAAATTGGGGAGCGTGGCCATCTCGTCCTCCACCGGTTTGGTCACGAGGGATTCGATGTCCTCCGGCGGAAGCCCCCCTCGGATGCCCACGAATATGGTGAGCACGCCGGAATCGGAGCCCGGCAGAAGGTCCACGGGCATGCGCAGGAGGGACACCACGCCGAGCAATGAGAGGATGGCGTAGATCATGAAGCTCGCCACGGGCCTCTCGGCGAAGAAGCGGATCAGTTTCAGGGAATGGCCTCGAAGATGACGCCCAAGCCGTCCTGGGCGAGTATTCTGAACCTCTTGTCGGTCTCGATCTGGCGGATGAGGGGAGAAAAATAGTTGCGCCCGGCGTAGCCGTAGCGGACCTTGAAGGCGTTCCTCAGAACGGTGTAGGGGTCCGCCGCGCGGCCGAAAGCGACGTCGCGGTAGAGGGCGTAGAGGTCCTTGTTCCAGGCGTACATGTAGATGGGGTCCAGGGTGACGAAATAATCGTCCTGGGGATTGAGCCCTATCAAATACTGGGAATCCGACCAATTGGCGTGAAAGATCACCTCTCCCGGCGGGAGGTTTTCCCTCATCCATTTCCCGACGGCCTCATAGTGGGAGTTCACGATCTTTTCGACCTGCGCCTGGGCCTTGATGCCGTTGAAGGTGATGGATCCTGCCAGGAGGATGCCCAGGCCCATCGTCCATTTCGTGCGGTACGGAACGGTCGCGACCGTTCCGTACATATCCGTCAAATAGGACGCCATCCATAAAAGAAAGACGGGATAGCCGTGGATGAGATATCTCTGCGAAAAAAAACCGCCGATGAGAAAGAGGGACGAGATGATGAAAAGGGCTTTCGTCTGGAACCGGGTCTTTGCGGGCCTGTCGAAGGAGGCCCAGATGAGCAGGAGGAGGCCCGGGAGGATGACGGGATAACTCATGAACAGATCCCGGGAATTCAAGGGAAAGAATTCCCCGCCCAGCTCGAGGATGCCGCCCTTGGCCGCGTAGATGGGCACCAATATCAAGTTGAGCCACATGAATAGGAGGTTGTTGGGAAAATTGGGGTGCAGGAGCCAGCTCAAGAGCACTCCTCCGGACGATGCTAAAAAGGGTCTCCAGGAGAAAGTGCCGTCCTCGGGGTCCTGGCGCCTCATCCATTCGATGAGGAGGGCGAAGGCGGGAACGAGCGGGGCCGTGATGTGAAGGAATCCGTAACAGAACGCCACGCCGAAAAGCCGGGCGGACTTTCTCTGCAGTGCCCAATGGATGCCTAGCAGCATCAGGGCGATGGCGGCCACCATGGGGCGCGGTCTGGAGAGGGCGGAAAGGAAGTGGCTGGAGAGCAGGAACAGGATGAGGAACGGCGGCGCCCAGGCGCCCCCCGCCCGTTCTTTTAAGACGTAGAAATAAGCGAGAAAGAGCAGGAAGGCGAAGAACACAGCGGCCGCTTTGGCCCCGGGGAAGAACCCGCTGAAGGCGGTGAAGGGGATGAGCAGGACGTGGTAAAGGAAATCCTTATCGGCGAAATTCGTCGCGAAGTAGGAATAGCGAGCCCAATGGAACTTCTTGACCGGCCCTTCCCGGCGCACCGCCTCCGCCATGCGGATGTGGTAATAGCCGTCCGCTTCCCAGAGCGTGGGGATGGAATACTGCACGGCGAGCATCGCGATCCCTCCGAGTATGAGCGCCCAGATGCGCAGTTCTTTGGGGCTCATCAGTCGAGGATCATGCCCGAACTCTTGGCGGCGGCGCCCCGGGCCTTGAGAGACCTTCTCTCCTCCACGTCCAGGTAGAGGATGGGCATGATGAACATCGTGAGGATCGTTGAGACGAGGAGTCCGCCCAGGGTGGCCAGGGCCATGGGAGCGGCGATGGCCGTGCCCTGGCCCAGGCCCAAGGCGACGGGAATGAGGGAGAGGATGGAAGTGAGCGCGGTCATCACCACCGGCAGAAGTCGGTCCGAGCACCCTTCGAGGACGGCTTCCTTGAGGGCGAGTCCCTTCTCCTTGCGCAGGAAATTCATGTGGTCCACGAGCACGATGCCGTTGTTCACCACGATGCCGCCCAGGAGTACGACGCCCAATATCACCGGCGCGCTGATGGGGGTGAAAGTGACCGCCATGGTGAAGACCACCCCGATGATGCCGAGCGGCACCGTGATCATGATCAGGAACGGATGGAGAAGGGACTCGAAGCCCGCCGCCATGATCATGTAGATGAGGATGACCGCCAGAAGGAACGCGATGGCCAGGCCGCCGAACGATTCCTTCATCTCCTTCTTCGTCCCGCCCAACTCCACGCTGTAGTCCTTGAGCGCCCGGAACGGGACGAGGGCCTTCTCCACGTCGGCGATCACGTCTCCCTGGCTCCGGCCCAGGATCTGGGAGGTCACCACAACGGACCTCTGCTGATCGATGCGCTGGATCTCGCTGGGGGCCAGGCCCGACTTGATGTCGGCCACGTCTCCCAAGGGCACGGCGAAACCCTGCGGGGAGCGCACAGCCACGCGGCGGATGGCCGCGATGTTGTTCCTGTCCTCCTCGCGGATGCGCACGCGGATGGGGATCTCTTTGCCTTCCGTCTTGTATTCGGTGGCCACGAACCCGCGGATGCCGATGAGGGAGGCGCGCGCGATGTCGGAAACGGAAAGGCCGAAAGCGCTCGCGCGGTTCTTGTCGACGGAAACGGTGGTCTCGAAAGTGGGGAGCGCGAGCGAGGTCTTGATGCCCTCGCAGCCGGGGATGCGCCGAAACTTCGCCTGCATGCTCTCCGATATCTCCCTCAACCGGTCCAGGTCGGGCCCTTTCACCGTGACGGCGATGGGGGCCGAACCGCCCGTGACGGATTTCACGGAGGAGTCCTGCAGGAGGAATTCGATCGAAGCGCCTTCCAGGGCCGCGCCTTCGAGTTTTTTCTTGAGAAGGAGGATCACTTTTTCCGTCGAATCGCTGAAATTCTCGCGGTCCAGGTCGACCAGGCATTCGGCCTGGTGCGCCCCCAGCGCCTCGATGGATTCCTCCGAGTTGGAGCCCACGCGCACGAGCGTGCCCTTGATCTCCGCCATGCCCGCCATGGCGGCTTCGACCTTGCCCATCACGCGGTCGGTGACATCCAATCGGGTGCCGACCGGCATGTCCACCCGCACCAGGAACTGCCCCTGGTCGATGGTGGGCAGGAATATCTTCTCTTTGACGGCCAGAACGCCTAGGGAAGCGGCCAAGGCCGCGGCCGAGCAGCCCAGGACGAACCCCCTCCGCGAAAGGGCGCCATTGAGATATATCCGGTACTTCGCTATCAGGACCTGCACCTGCTCTTCCTTCAATCCCGATTTGAAGACCGCCCAGAGCTTTCCAAGCCGCCCGCCACGGCGGGCAGGTCCGCTTGGGGGAGCGGCGGGTCCCGGCGGAGTTCCACTCGATCTTTTATACGGATAAGCCGCGATCCGGGGCAGGAGCGTCAAGGCGATCACAAGCGCCGCGATGTTGGAGATGACCGCGGCGAAGAAAAGGTCCCCGAAAAGCTGCTGGGCCACGCCCCTCGCGAAGAGCAGGGGAAAGAATACCGTGATGTTGGTGAGCATGGAAAAGAACTGGGCCGCCGCGATGGAGGAGGCGCCCGCGATGGCCGCCTCCTTGGGGTCCGGCGTGTTCTTTCTCTCCTGGACGATGCTGTCGAGCGCCGCGATGGCGTTGTCGATCATGCTCCCGATGCCCAGGGAAAGGCCGGCGAGCGCGATGACGTTCATGCTCCGCCCGGTGAAATACATGAAGATGAAGACCACGATGATGGAGAGGGGCAGGGCCAGGGTGACCACGATGGCGTCCTGGATGCTGCCCAGGAAGAAATAAAGCACGGCGAAGGCCAGGAGGGCGCCTAGCAGCGCGTCCATGGTGACGTCCTGGAGCGACCCGCTGATGAATATGGACTCGTCGTAAGTCACTTCCAGGTTGGTGCCTTTGGGAAGGGAGACGGAGAGTTCTTTCAGGGCCTGCCTCACGCGCTTGGCGGTCTTGACCGTGTTGGCTTCGTGCTGTTTTTGGATGCCGATGGATATGTTGGGCCTGCCGTTATAGCGGGAATAACTGTCCGTTTCCTTAAAGGTATCCTTGATGACGGCCAGGTTCCCCAGGGGCAGGAGGCGCTGGGATTTGGGGGCCAGCATCTTGCTCCGCCCTTCCATCTGGGCGCGGAGTTCCGCCTCCGGGCTGCCCCGCGCGGCATCCACGGAGATGACCGTGCGGCCGATGTCTTCCAAACTCGAGAATTCGCCGATGGTGCGCACCAGGTATTCGAAGGTGCGCTCCTGCGTGGTTCCGGCGGGGTAATTGACGTTGGACGCCTTCAAAGCGTCCACGACGGCGGTGATGGAGATGTTGGAGGCCACCAGCTTGCCCGGGTCCACTTCCACAAGTATTTCCCGCTCCTGGCCGCCGCTCACCGCGGCCGTGGCCACGCCGTCCACCTTCTGGAGTCGCCGCTTGACCACGTCGTTGGACAGGCGCGTGAGCTCGTAGAGCGGCAGGTCCCCCGAGATGGAGAGGATCATCATGGGACGGGCGAAAGGATTGTGCCTCTGCACCACGGGCTCATCGGACTCGATGGGCAGGCGGTCCTTGATCAAGTCGATCTTCTCGCGGACGGAAAGGTGCGCCATCCCCATGTCCGTTCCCGACCTGAACTCCAGGATCACCACGGACATGCCTTCCCGCGAGATGGAGCGCACCCTTTTCAAGTTGGGCACGGTGCCCGCCTGTTCTTCGACGAGCTTGGTGATGATGCTTTCGATCTCTTCGGGGGCGGCGGAGCCGTAGCGCGTGACCACCAGGAGTTCAGGGTAGTTGATGGAGGGAAAAAGCTCGCGGGGCAGGAGGATGAGGACGATGACGCCCAGAAGGACCAGGGCGCCGTAGATCATGGCCGTTGTGACCGGCCGCTCGACGGCCGCGCGGATGAGTTTCATCGGCCCCCGGTCGCGTTCATGCTGTACGGAACGGTCGCGACCGTTCCCTACTGGTTCAGAAGTATCTTGATGTCGGCTTTGGACCGGAGCTGCTGGATGTACTTGGGATATTCCGCGTTGAACCTGGCCGTCCGTATGGCCTGTTCGATGGCCTTGCGGGTGTCGGAGTCCCACTTGGCCGCCTGCGCGCTCATGCGGTCGGCCGCCTTGATGACGTGAAAGCCCAGCTGCGTGCGCGCCACGTCCACGCCGCCCTTCTCCAGGGCGAACGCCTTCTTCTCGATCTCGGGGATGAGCATCCCCGGAGTGAAGACCCCCAGGTCGCCGCCCTTTTCCCGGCTGGCTTCGTCCCTTGATTTCTGGCGGGCCAGAAGGTCGAAATCCGCTCCGGCTTTGAGCGCCAGAAGAAGATCGGCGGCTTCCTGTTCCGTCGCCACCAGGATCTGCTTCAGGCGCACCCGTTCGGGCGCGGCGATGCGTTCCTTATTATCGTCGAAGTATTTTTTCACTTCGGAAGCGGACACTTTGATCTTGTCCTCCACGAGTTTCTCGCGCAGGGCGTCCATGCGGAACCCTTTGCGCAGGACGTTCTGGTCGATGCCCGCGGTCTTGAGCTGCTGGTCGAAAGAGGCCTGGTCCTTGAACTGTTTTTTCAGGTCCGCGATGCGCTTGTCCGCTTCGCTGTCGAGCCCCCCCTGGCTGTTCCCCAAGACCTTCTTGGCCTGCTGTTCCAAAAGGACCTCGTCCACCAAGTCGGTGAGGACCGCGTTCCCCGCCCGGGCTATCAAAAGGTTCCAGAAACGGCCGCCGGGGATGTCCGCGCCGTTGACGGTGGCGACGACCGCGGGCAAGGCCGGGGCGGGAGCCGTCGCGGCCGACTGCTGGGTCATCTTATAGTTCTTGGATTTGCTCACTTCTTCTGCGGCCAAGGGCGGCAAGGCCAAGGCCGAACAGAACAGGAACGACAATACTGTTTTTTTCATTGGGATGGACCTCCGGGATTATTTGAGGTGCGCGGGTCGGCGGAGAGGCCCTGCTGATACAGGACTCGGGCCTCATCGTTCTTGCCGGCCTTGGCGTACAGTGAAGAAAGCGCCAGGTAGGAGTGGAAAAATCGGGGGTTCATGCGGATGGCCGCGCGGTATTCCAATTCGGCGTCCCTCCAGCGGCCCAAGGCGGCGTAACTGTTCGCCAGGTTGTGGTGGGTCTCCGGATACTGGTCGTTCGTCCGTATTGCGGCCAAGTATTGCTCAATGGCCTCATTATATCTCATTTCATCCGCGTAGGCCATCGCAAGATTGTTGCGGAACCGCGCACTCGAAGGGGCGTGTCTCAAGTTGTGCTCATAGAACGCGATGGGGTCCTTCCAGACGCGGTTCTGGGCCACGGTCTTGGCCGCTCCAAAGGCGCAGAGGAGCGCGAGCGCCATATAATAGGAAGCTCTCGGAAGAAGGGAAAGCAGATAGACCGCGATCAGGGCCAGGCCCGCCATGGACATGTAGAGCCAGCTCTCCACGATGGTGGTGCTGATGGGGATGAGGATGTTGGAAACGGGCACCAGGCAGAAAAGGAACCATAGGATGCCGAAAGGAATCACTCCCTCTCCACGTAGTGGAGAGGGT
>MGUS01000060.1:6902-12805 GCA_001800085.1 Elusimicrobia bacterium RIFCSPLOWO2_01_FULL_60_11
GGAGAGGGTTGGGGAGAGGGTGTAAAATGAACGACGACATATATCATTCCGGCGAGCAGAAGGGCTCCCGCAATGACGGGCGCCGCGAAGAACGTGGCGTAGACCGGCAGCACCGTCGAGCGTTCCATGAAGAGGGTGTGAGGCCATGCCAGGATGGAAAGCAGTTCTTTCAACACCGCCAGAAAAGTGAAGAACCGGACGGAAACGTGCTCCGTGAATATGTTCTGCGCGCGGAAAAGGTTTCCCGTCCCCCCGAAATTGAGGACGGTGAAGCGCAAAGCCACATAACCGACGGCGACCGCCAGGTAGGGAGCGGATGCGGCCAGGGCGCGCAACGCACGGTGTTGTAGGGAACGGTCGCGACCGTTCCCTACAGAAGCGGAACCGAAATAAAATTCCGAGAGAAAGACCAGTCCCGGTAGCACCACCATGGTCTCCTTGGAAAGCAAGGCGGCCGCTGTGCAGAGGAGGCCGGGCCATGGCAGCGCGCGGACCTGTAGGGAACGGTCGCGACCGTTCCGTACGTGCATGAGGAGAGCCAGGAGCCCGAAGAACATGCCGAGAAGGACGCCCAGGGCCGAAGCGGAGGCCACGGATTCCGTCTGGCCCGGATGCGCCGCGAAGAGGAGCGCGGTCCCGAAGGGAACAATCGCGATCGCGCTGGAGGGAACGCTCGCGAGCGTTCCGTACAGCAACCGGTTAAGAAATTTGTAGAGGAGGATCGTATTAAGAAGGTGAAAAAGTATCGACATCATGTGATACCCCATGGGATTGAGCTCCCAGATCGAATACCCCGAAAGGAAGGCCACCTGCATGGCCGGCCGGTAATAGTCGCTGGCGTGGCCTGCGCCCGCCGTCATGCTCTCCGTAAAAAGCTTGGGAAAATGATGCCAGTCGCGGATGTAGAGGTTGTTGACGATGAAGTCCAGGTCGTCCAGAAAAAGCTTGTTGTTGAGGATGTTGAGGTAAGGAAGGACAGCGGCCGCGGCGAGCAGGGCTAGCGGGAGCATCAACTAGGCGAGTTTTTTGGCCTCGACGATATGGTCGCCCGTCTGACCCTGCGTGGGAAGCGTGAAAAAGAATGTGGTGCCTTTCCCAGGTTCGCTTTCAAATCCGACTTTCCCCCCGTGGGCCTCAACGATGCCTTTCACGATGGCCAGGCCGAGGCCGGTGCCCTTGGGGCCCTTCACGACATCCTTGGTGCCGGGAACCTGCTGGAACTTGCCGAAAATGAGGCCCTGGTGCTCTTTGGGGATGCCGGGGCCCGTGTCTTTGACCTGCACGCGGATGACGGGCTCGGGCCCGTCCTGGGCCGCGGCCGAGAGCGTGATGCTCCCGCCGTCCGGGGTGAACTTGAAGGCGTTGGAGAGCAGGTTCTGGATGACCTGGCGGATCTTTTCGCCGTCCGCCGGCACCGTGGGCAGGTCCTTGGGGACGTCCATCGCGGCAACGATGTTCTTCTTCTGAAAAAGCGGCTGGAAGAGGGAGAAGATGCTCTCCGCGGTCTCGTTCAATATGAAATTCGTCTTGTGCAGTTCCATCTTGCCGGCCTTGATCTTGGCGACGTCGAGGATGTCGTTCACGAACGCGGTGAGGCGCGAAGTGCTCTCCACGATGATGTCCAGGGCCTTTTTGGTCTTCTCGGGGTTGAGCTGGTCGATGGGTTTCATGGTGAGGAGTTCGGCGTAGCCCGAGATGGCGGTGAGAGGGCTGCGCAGCTCGTGGGAAACGCTGGAGACGAAATCGTCCTTCAGGCGGTCCAGCTCTTTCAATTTGACGGCCATGGTGTTGAATTCGTCCGCCAGGAACCCGATCTCGTCCTTGCGGTCGATGTTGATCTGGGTGTCCAGGTTCCCTTCGCCGATGGCCTTGGCCCCCTGGGCCAGCTGGTTGATGGGCTTGGTGAACTGGATGGCGAAGATGAGGGAGATGAGGAACCCGATGAGGAACGCGCCCGAGGAGACGTAGACGATGATGCGGGTGATCTTCTGGATGGATTCCCGCACGTTCGCCTCCACTTTTTCTTCGAAGAATCCCAGGTACACCGTCCCCGCCTTGCTCTGGAGGACGACGTCATCGGTGAAATTGATGATGCGCTTGCCGCTGGCCGCGGTGAGGATCTCCTTGGGTCCTCCCGGCGTGCGCGCAAGAACGTCCTTGTCGGCGCCCACCGTGTCCAGGAACGCCTCGTTCTTGCCCAGCACCAGTCCGGACTGGGTGTTCACAAAGACCGCGTAGGCGATGCCCTTGACCGTGCGCTGGAGCGTCTCGATGTAGTTGACGGCCAGGATGGGGTCGCGGGATATCAGGGATTCTTCGCAGACCTTTCGCAAGTTCTGCGCCACGCTGATCTGCCCGGTCTCGATCTCCTTGAGCACCAGGGCCTTGAGGAAAAAGAGCGAAGCGTAGCTCGTGCCCAGGACGATGACGGCCGTCAAAAATATCGAAAAGAGGGCGAAACGCGCGCGGATCTTCATGGGTTGGCTCCCGGGACGGCGTTGCTGGCCGCTTCTTCTGAGATGGGCTTTTCGACGTCAGCCACCTTCACCGGCGTGCCCGCTTTCAGGTCCTGGGGTTTTTGGATGATGACTTTCTCACCCGCGGAGAGCCCCTCGGAGACGACGCTGTTGACCAGAGAGACATAGGTGACCTTCACGGGGCGGGCTTCGGCCTTGCCCTCCGGCGAGACGACGTACACCTGGTAGCCCTCCGCGGTCTTTTCAACGGAATCGTTGGGCACGGCCAGGGCGCTTTCGCTCTCGAAAACGACCACCTTGGTGCGGGCGTACATGCCCGGCAGAAGGAGCTTGCCTTCGTTGGGGATTCGGGCCTGCACTTCCACGGTCTTGGCGCCGCCTTCGATGATGGGCGAGATGGTCTCCACCTTGCCCTTGAACTCCACGTTGGGATAGGTCTCCACGGTGACGATGACCCTTTGCCCCGGGAATATCTTGTCGATCTCCTTCTCGATCACGCCCACGCTCACCAGGACGGAGCGCACGCTCACCACGGTGCCGATCCTTTTCTGGGGCGTGACGAACTCCCCCACCGTGGCGTCCCGTCCGCCGAAGATGCCGTCTTGGGAAGCGCGGATGACCGTCTTGTTGATCTCGGATTCGGCGTAGTCCAGCTGGATCTTGGCCTCGTCCAGCTTGTCTTTGGAGACCCCGCCCAGGGCGTAGAGTTTTTCATAACGGAAATATTCCTGTTTGGCGCGCTCGAGCTTGATCCTGGACTGGCTCTGGTCCAGCACCGCGATCACTTGGCCCGTCCGGACCGCGTCGCCGTCATGGACGTTGATGGCCTGGATGTTGCCTTCCGTCTGGAAGCGCAGCTCGATCTCCGCGCCGCCCTTGATGGTGCCCACGTTGGAAAGGACGTCCTGGAAAGGCGCGTAGGCCGCCTCGATGACGTTGACGGAGACCTCGCCCTTGTCGATGAGAGCCGGGACGATGGCCTTGGCGAAGTGCCGCAGGGTCCATATCGTGCCGGCCCCGAGCAGGAACAGCGCGGCCGCCGCGACGGGCAGGGATTTTTTCTTGTTGGCCATGCCCCAGGCCCAAAGCGCCCTCAGGCGCGGCTCGAGGGAAGCGCGGGCCAGGTCCCGGTAGCGTTTCCAGCCTTTGGCCACGGGCATTTCTGCGGGCTTTTCTTCAGGTGCCGGAGGAGGCGTGGGTGAAAGGGGCGCGGGCGGACGCGCGCCGATGAGATCGTCCTTGGCTTGCGCGGAGCTGTTCAGCAGGGTCTCGACTTCTTTAAGGAGAACGCTCCTTCGGAAGGGCTTGCTGATGTAGAAGTCTGCGCCCAGTCCCGTGGCGGTCTTCCTATCCAGGTCCGAATCCCTCACGGAAAGGAAGATGATGGGCAGGTGTTGCGTGGCCGGGTTCTCGTGGATCTTCTGGCACAGGACGAAACCGCCCATGGTGGGCACTTCCAGGTCGAGCAAGAGGAGGTCCGGGACTTTGGCTGAGATCTTTTTGAGGGCGTCCTCCGTCGTCTCCACGAAGGTTGCGCGGTAGCCCTGGTCGGTGAGAGTGTCAACGATGACATGGCACAAGTCCAGGTCGTCGTCCACCACCAGGATCTCGCGGCCCGATTTATCGCCTTCGTTCATAGGGCGTCCGGCCAGCGGCGGGCGCCGTGAATGACAGCTATGATTTCCACCCTATTGTGCCTGATTCGATACGGCACGATGAAAGGGGTCCCCGATACGATAAGTTCCCGGGTGCCTGCCACGCGTCCTGAACGGCCGTTTTCAGGATACCGGCTTACGGAATGGACCGCCTTCTTGATCCGTTCGATGACATGGACCGCGGCGGAAGGCCGTTCAGCGGCAATGAACATTCGAGCATGTTCCAGACCCTCAAGGGCCAGGCGGGTCCATGCGATCTTCATCTATGCCACTTTGCAAAAGCAGCAGAAACTTCGCTGTCCTTCGCAAAATGGCCGGCATCCGCCTGACGGATCCCTTTCCGGATGTGTTCGACCTGCCAATGGTGGGCTTCAAGATAACTGTCGATGGCCTCGTTCAGCACATAACTCCGGTCGCGGTCCAACCCCGTGGCGATGGTGTCCAGAGCCTGCTTTTTCTTGGAGTCCAGACGAAGGGTCACGGTCTGCTTATTCATGGGAGGACCTCCTTTGGCTGTCTGATGTAAGAATACACCGTAATACGCTGAATGTCAAGCCCCCGCGTCCTGATTTACCGCCGCCCGCTCAGAGGAAAGAATAGCAAAATATGAACGGGATATCTAAAGAGCATGTCTGGCGTGATTATGACGGTAATTCAGGATTTTTTCAATGGGAGAGGGAAACTTTATGGGGCGACTATTTGATGCGGTCCTCGAGGGCGGCGATGCGAGCTTTCAACAGGTCGTTCTCGGCCTTGAGTTCCATGATGGCTCTTGTAAGAATTGGCGCTAGCTGACCATAGGAAATCGCCAACCCCATGCCGCCGTCGGACACTGCTTTCCCCATGACGACTTCGGGAATGACATCGCGCATTTCCTGAGCGATAAATCCCACTTGAGGCACTCCGGTCTTTTTCATTGTGTATTGAACCGGCCTCAAGCTCAAAATCGTGTTCAAACCGTACTTATCCAAGGTGGTGATGTTTTCCTTGAAAGCAATGTCAGACCCGTCTCCCCAAACACCGGAGCTATTCAATGTCCCATTTGTGTATGATGTATGCCCGCGAAAATAAGTGGCGGTGTCTTCTCCTGGGACAATTTCAAATTTCTGTGTTCCAGGCTGGTTTTCAACAGCAAATCCATTTCCAAACCCGCCTGTGGTCATTCTGACATGAAGTTTTGCCGCAGGACCCGCGGTCCCAATGCCGACGTTGCCGTTGCCTTTGATCACCATCCGGTCTGTTTGGAATCCGCCGGAGTATCCGTCAAATACAGTGTCTAAGGTGGCCGAGTTTGAATCCCATCTCATGTCGATGCCTCCCATCTGCGCCCCCTGCTGGTACCATCGAATCCCCCATCGGTCGTTCGAATCCAGGCTGGGATCATTGTAAGTCAACCTGATGTGTTCCAGGTCTTCCGTGGTCGCGGCGTCGGTCCCGCTCATAATGTCCAATTTGGCGCCCGGTCCCGTCGTCCCGATGCCGACGTTGCCGGTAGGGGCCAGAAGGATATCCGCCACGCTATAAATATTGAAGTCATCATTGGCTGAGTCGCTCATGTAAATTTGGGCCTTGGCCACTCCTCCGGCTTTAGAGAAGTTTATGTTGGAATAATCTCCCACACCACCGCCTGAATCCAAAGTGAAATAAGCATCCTCAGCGTCACTTTCAATGGTCATGCCTTTGCCGTTGGTCTCATGCTTGACATGGAGTATGTCCGTAGGTCCCGTCGTCCCGATGCCGACGTTGCCGGTCGTCTTTTGGATTCTAAGAC
>MGUS01000061.1:0-2354 GCA_001800085.1 Elusimicrobia bacterium RIFCSPLOWO2_01_FULL_60_11
GATCTTCTCGGACACGTGCTTTTTGAGCAGGCCCGCCATCTCCTCGTTCCCGTCCTTTCCCTTGAAGCTGTCTTTCAAAGTCACGAACGCCGCTATGGCCTGGCCCTTGATGTCGTGGGCCTTGCCCACCACCGCCGCCTCGGCCACGGCGTGGTGGTCCACAAGAGCGCTCTCCACCTCCATGGTGCTGATGCGGTGCCCCGAAACATTCATCACGTCATCGATGCGCCCGAGAAGCCAAAAACACCCGTCCTTGTCCTTCTTGGCCCCGTCTCCCGTGAAATATTTCCCCGGGAACTTGCTCCAATACTGCGCCTTGTAGCGCTCGGGGTCGTTATAAATCCCGCGCATCATGGAAGGCCAGGGGGAAGTGAGCACCAAATATCCAGCCGCCCCGGTGGGCGCGGGCTTGCCCTTCTCATCCAAAATCTCCGCCGAAATTCCGGGGAAAGGCCATGTCGCCGACCCGGGCTTTAAAGGAGTGATGCCGGGCAGTGGGGAGATCAAAATGGAGCCCGTCTCGGTCTGCCACCAGGTGTCCACCACGGGGCAGTTCTCGCGTCCGATGTTCTTGTGATACCACATCCAGGCCTCGGGGTTGATGGGCTCGCCCACGGAACCCAAGAGCCGGAGCGACGACAGGTCGCAGCGCTTGGGGTAACTCTCGCCCCACTTCATGAATGTGCGGATGGCCGTGGGGGCCGTGTAGAAGACGGTGACCCCGTATTTCTCGATGATGCGCCAGAAGCGGTCCTTGTCGGGGGTATCCGGCGAGCCCTCGTACATCACCACCGTGGCCCCGTTGGAGAGGGGGCCGTATACTATATAGGAATGCCCCGTCACCCAGCCGATGTCCGCCGTGCACCAAAAAATGTCCTCGGGTTTCAGGTCGAATATCCAGCGCGTGGTGAGGTTGACGCCGAGCAGATACCCCGCCGTGGTGTGGACGATGCCCTTGGGCTTGCCCGTGGTGCCCGATGTGTAGAGCGTGAAAAGCATGTCCTCCGAATCCATCGGTTCCGCCGGGCATTGGGGACTGGCCTCGTCCATGAGGCGGTGCCACCAGAGGTCCCGGCCTTCCTTTAAAGGAACATGCATGGGGTCCATGGCGCGGTTGACCACCACCACTTTCTCCACGGAAGGGCAGGCGTCCAGCGCCCCGTCCACGTTCTTCTTGAGCTGGATGACGGAACCCCGCCGGACCCCCCCGCTCGCGGTCACCACCACCTTGGCCTGCGCGTCATTGATGCGGTCTTTGAGCGCCTCCGATGAGAACCCGCCGAAGACCACGCTGTGCACCGCCCCGATCCGCGCGCAGGAAAGCAATGTCACGGCCAGCTCCGGCACCATGGGCATGTAGACGATGACCCGGTCGCCCTTTTTCACGCCCAGGCCTTTCAGGACATTGGCGAACTTGCAGACCTCGGCGTGGAGCTGGCGGTAGGTGAGCGTGCGGGAATCGCCCGGCTCGCCTTCCCAGATGATGGCGGCCTTGTTCTGCGTCGGGGTGCCCAAAAAGCGGTCCAGGCAGTTGACGGAGGCGTTCAACTTGCCGCCCGTGAACCACTTGGCGTGGGGCGCTTTCCATTCGAGGACTTTTTTCCAGGGCTTGGACCAGACCAGGTTCTTGGCCTGCTCCGCCCAGAATTTTTGGGGGTCCTTGGCGGCTTGGGCGTAGATGGACTTGGAATTCATGTTGGCTTGCCGGGTGAAATCTTTATGCGGAGGGATGATTTTTTCTCTCATTTATTTCAAGTCCTCCTCTCCCATATGTCTTCCTTGCCGGCCCCCGGGTCGGGCGAGGTATCCAGGAGAAAGTGGACCCGGCTCTTGAATTTCTTCGTGTTCACCGGCTTGCTCCAGAACTCGCTCACGTTGGATTCGCTCTGGAGCATCTCGATGGTGCCAGCGTCCAGCTGCCGCGCCGTCATGATGAAGATGGGGATGTCCTTGTGCTCCGTCTGCTGCAGCTCTTTCAAGACCTCGTAGCCCCCGTAGCCGGGCATCATCATGTCCAGGATGATGAGATCGAAATGATCCGGAGGATTGGCTTTGATCATGTCCAGGGCGGTTTTCCCGTTGTAGGCCATTTTGACGTTGAATCCTTCCGCGGAAAGCATGGCGGAGAACAGAGCGCAGATGGTCTTCTCATCGTCGACCATCAGAATGGTCTTGGGCATTGAAGCTACCTCCTTGTTTAAAAATCCGGAAGCAGTCATTCTACAAAATCACGCAAAGAAGGAACCACTCCAGGGTCTTTTGGTTCAGGCGGATCTCGTAGACGTTGGCCCCGTCCGTGACGGAGAAAAAGAGAAGGAGCGCCTCGCCTTCTTTCGAATGCCAGGTATGCTCCA
>MGUS01000061.1:2374-9159 GCA_001800085.1 Elusimicrobia bacterium RIFCSPLOWO2_01_FULL_60_11
TGATGGCTTCATTCACTTCCGTGACTTGCATATGTACGGGCGATTCATGAATCGCCCCTACCTCAGATATTTCCTAATGACGCTCACCACCTTGCCCACGATGACGGCGCCTTCCTGGTCGCTCGGGCCCACCATGGGGATGGGGCTGTATTTCTCGTTGGCGGGAACCAGGTAGAGCCCGCCCGGGAACACCCCCGTGGGCCTAAGGCGCCGAAGATATTTGACGGTGGCCTCGTCGCCGAAACGCGCCACCACGATGTCGCCTTCGGACGCGGCGGGCTGGATGCGCACGATGACCAGGTCCCCGTCCCAGATGCCCGCGTCCAGCATGCTGTCCCCTTTGACCTTCAAGGCGAATATCCTGCCGCGGTCGGCCGACAAGCTGCCCACCAATGACGCGTCCAGGGTGAGCATGTCCTCGCGCTCTTCGGCCATGGTGGCCACGGGGCCGGCGGGCACGCTTCCCAGAACGGGGACATGGAAAACGGAGGAAGGAGAAGGCAGCTTGAAACCCTTCTTCTTGAGCTTCTCCAAGTAGTAGCTCGCCGTGTTGCGGGATTTGAATCCCGCCTTGTCGGCCAGCTCTTGAAGGGACGGGGAAAATCCGAACTTATCAGTAAGGAAGGACAGGGCATCGAGGACTTTTGATTCTTTTTCGTTCAGGTTCTGCATGGGGCCTCCTTGGTGTTAGGACAACTGTCCTAATAATATAGAACATTTGTCCTAATGTCAACCCTTCCCTCTCTTTGATATAATACCGCCATGCGAGCCGCCAAGGGACTGGGGATCTTTCTCACCGTTTTCGGCTGCAAACTCTGGCTGATCGACTCCTGCGCCGTGTCCTGTCCGTTCTGGGATGAGTGGGATGTGGAAGCCAGCGCTCTCTTCAAGCCCATCCTGGAAAATATGTATCTGTGGAAAAATCTTCTCGCGCCTCACAACGAGCACCACCTTTTGATGACCCGCCTTCTGGGGCTGGCGCTGTTCAAGCTCAACGGCCTGTGGGATCCCCGGCTCGCCATGGCCGTGAACGCCGCCGTCCATTCCCTCACGGCCGCGGCCTTCTATTGGGCGGGGACAAAACTGACGCGGGAAAAATGGCTCGACTGGTTTTGGACGGCCCTGGTGCTGGCCGTCTTCGCCCTGCCTCTCGCTTTTGAGGACCCGCTCATGGGGCTCCAATCCCAGGTCTATTCCGTCATCCTGTTCTCCGCGGCCGCCGTCTGGCTCTTCGCCCGGAGCGAGCCCTTCACCGTCCCGTGGGCCCTGGGCCTGCTGGCCGCTCTTGCCGCGCATCTCTCCATGGCGTCCGGAATGCTTTCGGCCCTGGCGGGGGCGGCCATCATCGCCCTGAAATGCCTGGCGGAACGCCGGTGGACCGTGCGCCGCGCGGCGGGGCTCGCCGTTCTCTCGGGCCTGTTCATCCTGGGATATCTCCATCTTCCCTCCATGGGCGGCTCTGTCTCTTCCAAAGCGGCTTCCTTGGCGGCGTTCTCGGGCGTTTTTTCCAAGATGCTCTCCGCCCCGGGCTTTTCCAACGGATGGCTCGCGGCGGTCATCTGGCTGCCCTTCTTCGCCTTCCTGGCCTTGCGCCTCCGCGAAAGGGCGGAACTCTCCAAAGAGGACCTGCTCCTTTTTGGCTACGGTTCCCTGGTCATTCTCACGGCCGCGGCGCTCGCCTACGGCAGGGGAGGCGTTCCCGGGATCCCCTCCAGATATTTCGATTTCCTTCTGCCCGGCCTCCTCGTGAATTTCCTGGCCATTGCGGCGCTCCTGGACGGCCTCCCTCAAAACTTCCGCGCCCGCCTGGCCCTGGCCGCGGCTTTCTGGGGCTTGCTCGCCGTCAGCGGGTTCTGGAACCAGACCCTGCACCAGATGACGCACGGCATTCCCGCCAAGAAAGAGCTGGGCCGCATACAGCAGGCCAACGTGAAAGAATATCTGGCGACGGGCGATTTCAGCCATCTGAAAGACAAGCCCTGGTGCCACATCCCTTACCCTTCCGCGAGCGCGGGGGAATTGAAAGCGTTCTTGGATGACCCCACCATCCAAAGCTTTCTGCCCGAATCCATCCGGCCGCCGTCCCAGGGGGGCAAAACAGGACGCCTCACGGCCGCGCTGGCAGCGCTCCTCAAAAACTGGATAGAATTCGCCCGCCCGGGAGTGATTATTTTACTGGGTCTTTTCTTTTACAGGATCTTCAAGGACGAAACGGCAAGCACTCCATAATATGCCCAAGCCGCTCATGCTCTACGACGGGGACTGCGGGTTCTGCGGGCGCTGGATAGAGCGCTGGAAACGCCGGACGGGGGACGCGGTGGATTATTCTCCCGCGCCCGACCCCATCACCGCCGTTCAGCTTGTCTTGGAGGACGGCCAGATCATCGAAGGCGCGCAGGCCGTCTTCAAATCCCTCTCTTACGCCCCCGGCCGGGGCCTCGGCCTCTGGGCTTACGAGAACCTCCCCTGGTTCGCCGAAGCGAGCGAACTCGTCTACGGCATCGTGGCGCGGCACCGCGCGTTCTTCTCCAAACTGACGGATCTCCTCTGGGGCAAAAGCGTCGAACCCCCGGAATACTTCGCCTCTTCCTGGCTCTTCATGCGGGCCCTCGGGGTCATCAACCTCATCGCTTTCCTTTCGCTCGGCTCCCAGATCGATGGCCTCATAGGCAGCGGGGGGATCCTGCCCCTGGCCCCCTGGCTTGAAGCGGTCAAGAATCAATACGGAGCCGAGGCCCACCGCATCCTGCCCACTCTCTTCTGGCTCAACTCGAGCGACAGGGCCATCCTGCTCTCATGCAAGACCGGCGCCGCCCTTTCCGCTCTTCTCGTTCTGGACTTGGCGCCCTGGTTCATCCCCGCGGCGCTCTGGGCCCTTTATCTCTCGCTCTCCCTCGCCTGCCGGGAATTCCTCGGTTTCCAATGGGACATCCTCCTCTTGGAGATCAACTTCCTTGCGATATTCCTCAACCCTCCCCGCCTCTGGCCGCGGTTCATCAACCGCTCGGGCCCGTCCTGCGCCGTCCTCTTCATCCTGCATCTCGTGCTCTTCAAGCTCATGTTCCAGTCCGGCTGGGTCAAGCTCTTGAGCGGCGATCCCCTCTGGCGCGGCCTCACCGCCTTGACCGTCCACTACGAGACTCAGCCCATCCCGACCTGGCTCGGCTGGTACGCCCACCAGCTGCCGGTCGGGTTCCAGAGATTTTCCTGCCTCGCCATGTTCGGCATCGAGCTCGTCCTGCCGTTCTTCATCTTCTTCCCGCGCCGCATGAAACTCACGGCCTTTTCGGGGCTCGCGGGCCTGCAGGTCCTCATCCTCCTTACCGGCAACTACTGCTTCTTCAACCTGATGGCCATCGCCCTCTGCCTTCTTCTCCTCGATGATCATATCCTCGGAAGGTTCTTCCCGCGCGCGCTCCTCGCCCGCCTCGCCGACCGGGACAAGACCCTCCTGCCCCGGAAGAACTTCACCATCGGGATGAACAACACCCGCATGGGCCTCCTGGCCCCGGTCGCGGCACTCCTCATCTTTCTGAACGCGGTCCAGATCACGGGGACATTCCGCCGCCGGGACTATCCCGCCTGGATGCGGACGGTCTTGGAGCCCGCCGCCGCGCTCCGCACGGTCAACTCCTACGGGCTTTTCGCCGTCATGACGCCTTCGCGCCCGGAGATCGTCATCGAGGGCTCCAACGACGGGAAGGAGTGGAAGGAATACGGGTTCAAGTGGAAGCCGGGGGACCTCTCCCGAAGGCCGCCCTTCGTGGCCCCGCACCAGCCCCGCGCCGACTGGCAGATGTGGTTCGCGGCCCTGGGAGACGCGCGGCAGAACCCGTGGTTCGTCAACCTCATCGCACGGCTCCTGGAAGGGTCCCCGCCCGCTCTGGCCCTGCTGGATAAGAATCCTTTCCCGGACTCCCCGCCCCTCGTCATCCGCGCCACGCTCTTCGATTATCATTTCACCGACGCCGCGGAGAAAAAAGCCGGGGGAAAATGGTGGAAGCGGGAGCCCTTGCGGCCCTATTGCCCGCCTCTCTCGTTGCGCCGGGGAAAATAATTATTGTAGAATGGATTTATGACGCTGACCTTCCGCGCCGCTTCCCTGGCCCTGCTCTGCGCTTTTCTGGCCTCCTGCAACCTCATCCGGCCCAAACAGAGGGAATCGGCCGAAGGCGAAGGCATGCCCGCCACCGCGGCCGTCGTGCCCGTCAACAACCAGAGCCAGGACATCACCATGCCCGTGCTCATCCGCTATTTCCTTGAAGAAGCTCTGGACGACAAAGGGTTCAAGGTCCCCATCCGTTTCGACGAACTCGACAACCGCCTGCGCCAGCTCGGCATCACCGAAGGCGCGCAGGTGAACGACGGCAACATCCAGAACATCGGGCAGAACCTCAAGGTGGACGGCATCGTGCAGGGCACGCTGTATGAAGTGAGCATGAACAAGGGCGTCAAAGTCCTGCGCGCTTCCTTCCGCCTCGTCTCCGTCTTCAGCGGGCGCACCCTGTGGGAAAAACAGGTGGAGATCGAGCAGAAGGTGGGAGACCGCCTGCCCGTCAAGGGCACCGTCACATCCGACTGGACCTTGAAACGCGCCCGCTCCATGACCCGGAGCGGGGCGGGGAAACTTCCCAAAAAATTAGTCCGGGATGCGCTTAAGACCCTTAAGAACTAGCCTCCTTCTCGCCGCGGCGGTCTTCCTCTATCGTCCCGGGGCGGGGCTCGCGGACGAACCCGCCGCGGACTCAGACCTGGAACTCATGAGCGGCCTGCTCGAATCCGCGTTCGACGCTTATGTCGACGGCGACTACGACCGCGCCATCCTCCACTTCCAGCGCGTCCTCCAGATGAACCCCAGGGACAAGACCGCGCAGAAGGGCTTGAAGCAGAGCCAGAAGATGCTCAAAACCAAGAAGGACTCCGTCTTGGGCGATGAAAAGGAAAAGATCCGCCAGGCGCGCAAGTTCCTGAAGAACCAGAAGTGGCTGGACGCCATCGACCTGGCCACCTCCGTCCTCCAGTTGAACCCCAACAGCCGCGAAGCGCTCGAGATCCACAACGAGATCGCGGCGCTCGCCCGCGCGCGCATGTCCAACCCCAAGGCCCAGCTGGGCGACGACCTGGTCTACCAGGCCATGATCCATTACCTGAACAAGCGCTACGACGACGCCATCAAGCTCTGGCGCGAAGCCGCCACCCTGCGCCCCGAGGACTTCAAGATCCTCGTCTACATCGAGCGCGCGGAGCAGACCATCAAGCAGACGGAGAAATACGACGTCCTCATGCTGGGGCGGAGCCGCGCCAAGGCGCTTTTCACTTCGGGCAACTTCGCGGCCTCCGAAGAGCTCTGGCGCAAGATCCTGACCTACCTGCCCGACGACGCCGAGGCCAGGGCCTGGCTGGAGAAGGTCAAGAACGAGACCGGCAAGGTCAGCAAGCAGTCCAAGATCGGGGACCTCTACGACAAGGGGCTGGAATATTTCAACTCGGGACGCTACGCGGAATCCCTGGAGATGTGGAACGGGATGCTCCAGGTGGACCCGAACAACGAAGTCGCCAAGGGCTATGTGGACCGCATTCGGCAGAAACAGGCCGCGGAAAAACCCGTCGCGCCCATCGCTCCGCCCGCCGCCTCCGCCCCGGTCCCCGCGGTACCTCCGGAGCCGCCGGCCGGGACTCCCGCTCTCCAGCAGGACAGCCGGGAGGAGGAAGCCCGTCTCAAGGAAGAGGCCCAGAAACATTACATGCAGGGCTGCCTCAATTACGCCGAAGGCAACCTGGACAACGCCCTCAAAGAATGGCGCGAAGCCATCCGGATATTCCCGGGCCACGCCCCGACGCTCAAGATGCTCAACAAGATCTCGACTGGAGGCCAAAGACCGTGACATCAGCCAGAAAGACCGCCGCCCTCGCGGTCCTTTTCGCGCTTCTTCCGCTCCAGAACGCCCGCGCGGTCCGCAACTCCCTGGACAATGTGTCCATGTCCCAGGTCAACAACGGCCAGAACGTCATCATCGCCATCGAGACGGACAAGACGCTGGACTACAGGCTCCCGGAACAATCCGAGCCGCTCCAGATCGTGGTGGAGGTCAAAGACGACATCCCCTGCCCGCAGCTTACCATGCCCCGCTCGGAGAACACCCTGGTGGACGAGATCCGCATCTCCTGTTCGGGGCTCTCGGAGAACTCCCAGTTGAAGACGCTGGTCATCCTGCTCAAGGAAAAGGTCATCACGGCCGTGGCCCAGAAGGACTGGATCCTGACGCTCAACCTCCAGCCCTTCTCATCCGTGCCCGCCGTGCCCGACATCCCGGTGCCCGCCCAGCAGCACCCAAGCGGCAGCTTCCGCTCTCCCGAGATCCGCATGGAGAGCTACAGCGACGCCGAGGACACGGATTTTCCCAGGCGCGCGCTTTCGGCCAAGCCCACCCTGGACGAGGTCGTCAACGTGGGACTCTCCAATTTCCGCCCGCTCGAGATCGCCCGCATGGAATTCAAGCTCGCCAACCAGAAGCTGTTCGAAGCCCGCCGCAACTTCTTCCCGTCCGTGGGCGCGCGCGCGTCCCAGTCGGAGGGCGCGACGCTCACCACGCCCGAAGATTCCGCCACCCGCTCCGATTTCCGCCGCAAGGAAGTGGGCATCGAGATCGGCCAGCCCCTCTTCCAGAGCGGGCGCATCTACTATTCCGAGCGCCAGACCCGGGCCCAGAAGGACGCCGCCGAGCTGTCCGTCTCCAAAGCCACCCAGGAAGCCACCTTCGAGATCCTGCGCAACCTCTACACCT
>MGUS01000062.1:0-586 GCA_001800085.1 Elusimicrobia bacterium RIFCSPLOWO2_01_FULL_60_11
CCTCCATGGGCACCAATCTGCTCGTCCTGCGCGCGGGTTCCCGCCGCGCGGGCGGCGTGGCGCAGGAGGCCGGCTCCGTCGCCCGCCTGACTCTGGAGGACGCGGGGACCGTGGCCCGGGACATTCCCGAAGTGAGCAAGACCTCTCCGGAGGTCTCCGGCCGCGCCCAGGTCGTTTTCGGCAACAAGAACTGGAACACCCGGGTCCAGGGCACGGGCCCGCTCTACGCCCCCATGCGGGCTTCCGTGCCTGTCGTGGGCCGCTTTTTCACCGAGGAGGAGAACCGCGCCCGGGCCCGCGTCGCGGTCCTGGGCCTGACCGTGGCCCGCGAGCTTTTCGGAGGGGCCAACCCCATCGGGGAGATGGTCAAGCTCAACCGCGTCAATTTCCAGGTCATCGGCATCCTTCCGGAAAAGGGCGCGACGAGCTGGCGGGACCAGGACGATGTCGCCATCATCCCCGTGCTTACGGCCATGCGGAGGGTGTTCGGCAAGGATTATCTTGATTCCGTGGACATCGAGGTGCGGGACGCCGGGAGCATGGAGGATGTCCAGGAGCAGGCGCTCTCGCTTGTGGCCCGCAACCA
>MGUS01000062.1:658-9841 GCA_001800085.1 Elusimicrobia bacterium RIFCSPLOWO2_01_FULL_60_11
GGCCATCGCCGCGGTCTCTTTGCTGGTTGGCGGCATCGGCATCATGAACATCATGCTCGTTTCCGTCACGGAGCGCACGCGGGAGATCGGACTGCGCAAGGCCCTGGGGGCCCGCAAGACGGACATCCTCTCGCAGTTCCTCATCGAAGCGGTCGTGGTGAGCGCGGCGGGGGGGGTTCTGGGGATATTCCTCGGGTCGGGGATCTCCTATCTTCTGTCCTCCTTCGCCGGCTGGGCCACGAACGTTTCTCCGCAGTCCGTCGTCCTGGCCACGGTATTCTCGACGGCAGTGGGCGTGGGGTTCGGTTTCTGGCCCGCCCGCAAGGCCGCCGCCTTGAACCCCATAGACGCCTTGAGATATGAATAGGTCTGCGGCGGTCTTTTTAGCCGCTCTGGCCGTGGTCGCGGGGTTGATAGGCGCCGTTGCCATCGAGCGCCGCGCCGCCGGCCAAGATGTCCTGGCTTTTGAGCGGCCCCGCCTGCCCACGGCTTCCCTTGTGGCCGGGAACCTCTCTGCGGCGGTAAAAGGTTTCCGCCCGGGGCACAGGCGCGCCGCCGCCGGCTGGGCTATATTCGCGGGCATGGCTCTTTTCTTCTTTTCTTCCGGAAAACTCGCGCTCGACCTGATATTCCCGCCCGGAAGCGCCCGCGAAGGGCCGGACGGGGCTTTGCTCCTGGGTTTTTCTTACTTGCTGGGCGCGCTCATAGCGAGTCTTCTCTGGTTCGTCTACGGCCTTTTGGGGGTGATCAACGCTACTTCGGCCATGGGGACATTCGCGTTGGGAGCGGTCCTGGCGGTGATCGCTTTCCGCCGCGCATCATGGAAAATCCCACCCTTGAGTTTGCCGGCGAAGATCGGCATCACCCTCATCGGCCTGTATTTCCTCTTCGTCTCCTGCAACGCTTTCGTGTTCCAGGATTACGCGGATGTGTTCCAGATCGATTTCACCCTGCCCATGCATTTCATCTATGACAAAAGCGTCGCCCCGAACCCTTTCGAGACCTACTCCTACTATCCCCAGAATTGGTGGATCCTCCTCACCTGGCCTCTCGTCCTCAAATCCGAGATGGCGTCCGTCCTTCTGCTCTGGAGTTATTACACGGCCTTCACTCTTCTGGTGTGGGGTTTGACCAGAAGATACGCGAGTCCCCGCGCGGCCGCGGCGTCCGTCCTGCTCTTTTTGACGGGGTTGATCCTGACCCACCTTTCAATATTCATGAAAAGCGACCTCTCCGTCGGGCTTTTCATATTCGCCCACTACTGCGCCCTCATCCCCGCCCTGAACATGGCCGAAGACGATGAGGCCTCCGCCGGCCGGTGGGTCCTGCTCGCGGGCCTCCTTTGCGGGGGAGCCGTCGGACATAAACTGACCGCGCTCTTTGCCGCATTCACGAGCACGGCCATCCTTCTATTCAACGGACGGGGGAAGTCCCTCGTTCTCTGGTGGTTCCTGGGCCTGGCACTCACGACATTCCCGTGGTTCCTGCGCTCCTACCTGGCCACGGGGAATCCGATCTACCCCTACCTGAATTCACTGTTCGGCGCAAAGCTCGCCGCCTTCTGGCATGTGGGAACGCGCCTAAATGGACCCGATACGATCGGGTGGGACGGCGTTGTGAGATATCTCGGTCTTCTGTTCGGAAGGGGAAGGACGCCTGACATCCTGCCCGATGTTTGGGGGCCAGGCGCGGGGTTCGCGGTCCTCTGCTTGTTCCTGTGGAGGAAAAAGACGCCATCGGGGCAGCGCTGGGTCGTGGCCGGGGCCCTGGCAAGCATGGCGGCGCTATTGACCTACTCGATGGAGTGGCGCTACTACATCGGCTACCTTGCCGTGGTGCTCTGCGTGCCTTTCGCCCTCTTTCTGGAAGCGGCCCTGGAATCTCCCAAGTCCAAGTGGATATATCCTCTCACGGTCACCGTCCTTATCGTCGCGTTCCACCAGACCATCCTCCAGTCGGATTTTTGGAAGAGGAGCTGCCATGCCTTCCGCGCCGTCTTGTTCGGCTTCTCTCCGGGCAACTACGCCGGCGCCAACGCCGAGATGGACCAACTGCGCTGGATCAGCCGCCTCATCAACGGCAACACGGACCCGGGGGACGCCGTCCTCTATGCCGGCATCGACATCCATTACGGCCTGGAGAGGAAGATATCCTCGAACAGCGCGACCGACCGGGAGACCATCGTGGTGGCCGCGGAAAGATCGAAGGACGCCGCCGAACTGGCGCGGAACTTGAGGGAGATGGGGATACGGCAGATCCTGGTCAAGCCCTCCGTGCTGGAGTCCCTGCTTTATCTGGACATACCCGTCCTTTCATACCCCAAAAGTGAGCTTGATAAGATCGACTCCATGCTGGCCCAAGACGCGGTCTTGCGCGCAAAGACCCCCGACGGGAGCATCCTGTGGTATTCGCTCAAAGGCGGGGGGGAATTCCCGCCCGTGGCCGTCACGAAGGACGACGTCGAATATCATCCCGTCATGGCTTTGGCGCACGCGGCTGCTCTGGCGAAGGAAGGGAAAGGGCGCGAGGCGGGAGAAATATGGGCTATGGCGCGGGATGCCCGCATCATACCGGCTCTAAAGCTGGAAGCTAAGGAAATGACGGTTTCTGAATGAGTAAAGGAGGTCACACATGTCAAAAAAAACGATGAAGGGATGGGCAGTATTGGGGGCGGCGGTCCTGGCGGGGGTGTTCTTATGTTCTCCGCTCCGGGCCGAACACGGCGGGGGGATGATGGGGCACGGGGACCATGAAAAGAAGATGGATAAGATGAAGGAGAAGCTGGACCTGACCCCGGACCAGCAGGCCAAGATGAAGGCCATCAATGAATCGTTCATGGCGGAGATGAAAGCGCTTCACGAGAAGCATAAGGCCGACATGAAGGCCATCCTCACTTCGGAGCAGCAGGCCAAGATGGAAAAGATGATGGAGAAGAGGGAAGAGCATATGGAGAAGCGGATGGAGATGCGCAAGGATAAGATGGAGGAGCACAAGCAGTAAGGCATTTCACAGTACCCAAAAACAAAGGCGTTCCGCCGCAGGCGGACGCCTTTTGTTTTTTTAGGGGGGTGGGCCCGCACCACTTTCTTATTCCTTTACATCAAGGAAGTGGTACAGGGCCCGCAAACTTATGAAGTTTTTTAAATGTGGGTGGGCCCGAGGCGATTCGAACGCCTGACCCTCTGCTTAGCTTGCCACTCCGGATTACTCCGGCCGCTTGCGCGTTGTGGTCTGGACTATGTCTTCACCGTTTCAGGTGTGCGGCGTATAGTCTCTGAGGACTCTCCAGTTCGTCATTCCCGCGAAAGCGGGAATCCATGTCTGGGTTGCCTGCAAGTTGTCCGATTTATCACCGGAGATCCTTGCATATAGCCGCATGCACTCTTCGCGTTTTTGTTCCGCGCCGAGGCTCCTATTTGAAGGCAGATGCTCTATCCAACTGAGCTACGGGCCCATCGACTTCCACCCCACTATACCAAAATCGTCACGCTGAAAATACCCCCCATTTTACATGGTGGATATGGTGCACTAGCACATTGAACTCGCGGCTAAAGTGTTACAAAAATGTTACAAAAAGTTTAGGAAAAGTTTAAGTACTTCTGTTATACTCACATCACACGAGAGCAGGATCTGACGCGATTCCGTTCCCGTTCAACAAAAAAAATATAATGAAAAGGTACCGCCTTTTCCGTCTGTATAGACGAGCGCGAAGGGCCCTCCGCTGGGTCTTTTTCGCTCCGATTCCTTACACCTCCCCCTTCAGTTTCTACCTCTCCCTCCTCTTCCCCGCCCTTGAGCGTCTGAAGCGCGCCGTCTCCATGGCGGTGGCGTTCATCTACTTCACCACGCAGATCGCGTTCGCCCAGAACGTCGTGGCGGTCCTCCCCCACGGCATGGTGCCCAACTTCATTGCCAGCGTCAAGCTCCGCGTCGGCGGGCTGTTCAATTCCCCGGCGGCCGTCTTCCACGCCCTGCCGTTCGGGTTCGACACGATGCGCGAGTTCCAGAACGACCGCGAGCGCTCCGGTTACCGCTCCCCCGAGGACGTCCTCAAGCGGGAGAAGGAGCAGATGGAGCGGATGAAATCGGCGGATAACATGCGTCAGATCCGCGGCTACCAGACCCCCGGCAATGAGAATTACAATCCTTCCCTGCCCGGCCAGGCCATCCCCGCCGAGGTGTTCCTGCAGAACCGCCAGGCGGCCAAGAGCATCCAGGAAGAGATCGCCCGCCTGCGCAAGCAGACCCAGACGGCGGGGGAGAACTACGTCAAGTACAACGACGGCCGCGAGGTCTGGTATCGGAACGGCCTGGTCTCCAAGATCCTCAATGAGAAGGTCAAAGACCCCCGGGGCAACATCTCCATCCGCAATACGACGAACATGGAGTACAACGCCAAGCGCCTTCTCTCCTCTTACCTGGCCGAGGAGACCGATTCGCGCGGCAACACCACCACCACCCGCCGGAAGAACATCACCTACACGCCCGACTCCGTCAGCGGCGGGGCGAGGTCCAAGCAGAAGATCACTGGGTTCACTGAGAATCGCGTGGACCCGGTGGGCAACGTCAACACCATCACGCGCAGCAACATGACCTACGATTCCAAGGCCCGCATGACATCTTTCGACGAAACGGCCACGGACGCCTACGGCACCCGCACGACCAAGAGCTGGTCCAGCGCGTCCTACGACGGGGATGACAACCTCATGAGCTACCATGAGGTCGACATCGACGCCGACGGCAACGCCACCGTCAAGGACTGGGGCGGGGCCTCCTATATCAAGAACCCCCAGTGGACGGGGGAGGAGGACAAGACGCACGGCAAATTCCTGCTGACGGGCTATACCCAGATACTTTACGAGCCCAACGGTTCCAAGGTGTCCGAGACGTGGTCCGACGCCTCCTACAACGAATTCAACGAGCTGGCGGGCCACACCACCACCCGCACGGGTTTCCAGGGCTACACCACGGTCACTCGTGTGGCCGATACGCAGTACAATCAGTACGGCGAGACCTATGGCTTGAAACAGATCACGACGGACACTTTCGGCAACGCCCAGACGATGACGCGCTCGGACATGACCTACACCAAGATCGGGGACATCACTTCCTACCGTGAACGGGTGGAGGACTCGAACGGAAACTCCATCGACCGCGAAAGGAAAGGCATCCTCTACAACGACAAGCGCACCATGACCGCCTATTTGGAGAGCGAGGTCAGTTCCGACGGCAGAGGGTCGCTCAAGGACTGGTCGGCCACGGCCTTGGACGCGCGCGGGCGTGTGGCCGGCTACCGCGAATTCACCGCTGCGGGTAATTTGAGCGTCAGTAAAACGGCGGAAGGCATCACCTACGACCGCACGGGGGCCATATCCGGCCAGATCGAGGAGACCGTCACGCGGGGAAAAGACGAGATCGGCGTCGATATCAGCGGACGACTTAAGGTCGTGACGGACCGGCTCGGGACCGTGACGGATGAATCCGGGAAAATGACCGGCTATACTGAAAGTTCGGTCACGACGGGGTGGGACGGGGACGGAAAACTTGCACGGGACATCGCTGTGGTGCGCGCGCGCAGCAATGTCACCCTTTCCGGCTACACGGAGGAATCCATGACCGTGAGCCGCGACGGAGAGGCCGTTCTGGTCTCCAAAGGCCGCGTCGAGCGCAGCAATACGATCTATGACGGCCTCTCGCGCATCGTCCAGTACGAAGAGAACGCCTGGAGCCAGGCGGACAATCCCAACACCCGGGTCCAGAAGCAGGTCACCGGCATCGTCTACGACATCCACAACCAGATGGTCGGCTCCGCCGAGATCTCCAAGGACGCTCTGGGCGTCACCACCTTGACCGTCCTTTCCGGCAGTATCATCAACTCCCTCGGGCAGGTCACTTCCTTTACAAGGGAAACGACCCAGTCCTTCGGCGGCGCCACCATCTCCAACCGCCTGGAGCGGAGCCGCATCCGCTACAACGCCCTGGGCGACATGCTTTCCTACCATGACAAGACCACCAAGCCCTCGTCGGAAAAAGTGGACGAGTTGGACTGGACCGCGCTTGGCTACAACCTTTTGGGGCAGGTGTCCGCCTACCGCCAGGATTTCATGCAGAACGGCCTCCAAGTATCCCAGACTGTCAGCGATATCGAATATGACGCGCAGGGGCGGATGACGGAGCAGACGACCACGCGGGAAACGGGGTCCGAAGACCGCAGGGTGTTCGTGGACGGTCAAGGGCGGGTCTTGAACGCGGCGGACCTTGCGGCCATTGTCGACGCGCAGGGCGCGGGTGTTGAAGAACTTTTGAGCCGCGGCGTCATTTCGCGGCAGACCCTGTTAAAGGAAGTGGATTTCACCTATTCTACCCGGCGCACCGGCGTGGCCTACGATGATTTCAACCGCATGACCGCCTATACCGACGAATCCACCGGCCCCGACGGGTCGATGACCCGCGTCACGGTTTCGGACATGACCTATGACCCGTTCTCCAGAGTGACAAGCTACACCAGCGCCCAGACCTATTTTGAGGGCATCCAGACGGAATACCTGATGAACGGACGGGTGCTGACCGAAGGGGACTTGGCTGGCATCCTCGCCGAGAACGGCCGGGCAGTTTGGCAGATGCTCGAAGACGGCACGCTGACCGCGCGGGAACGCAAGGTCGTCTCGGACAAGGCGAGCGTCTCCTTCCGCTCGGGCATCACCTACGACGATAACGGGAACACCACGGGCTACCGGGAAACGACGTCCGACCCCGAAGGCGGCATCGACCTGCTGGAATCGGAAACGGCCATGACCTATGACAATAGGGAACAGCTTTTGACCAACACGGTGCGCACGCACACGCTGCGCTCCAACGGCGGGGAGGAGCACAGTTCCATCACCACGGCCAACACTTATGACGATGCCGGCCGCCTGGCGGTCTCGGGAGGCCGGGGCGCGAGCAGCTCCCAGGAAAAGGTCTGGACCGACGCCGACGGGGACGGAACGCCGGAATCCCTCATTCCCGGGTCGGTCACTGAATCCGCCATCCGCCAGCTTTTCACGGTCATCAACGGGGAAGCCCGCCTGGCTGTCCAGACGGTGGATTCTCACAGTGTGAACGGCGACGACACGACGGACTCCAGACAGAACGTTTTCTACGACTATGACGGGGCCACCGGGCGGCTCCTCTCGGCCACGGGCATCACATTCGCGGACACCGTGGGGACATTCTGGACGGACACCGATCAGGACGGAACCGCGGACGCGCTTTCCTCCTCCCTCTCTCACAGCGTATCCCGCCAGATCTACTCCATCCATGGCAGCCAGACAAAACTGGCCGTGAGCGTGACGGACAGTTCCTCCGCTTCGGCGGACGGTTCGTTGAGCGAGCAGTCCTCGGCCGTGGTCTATTCCTATGACTCGGCGGGCAAGCTCTCAGCAGCGCAAGGAAGCGGGGGCTCCACGGCCCATTCGGGTGTCCGGCCCGACGGCACATTCTACGACACCACCGCGAGCCGCTTCACCCAGGCCTACGGGATCGTCAACGACCAGGCCGTTGTGTCCCGCCAGGACACGGTCTCCGACACCACCAATATCGACGGCTCTTCCAGCCGCCAGGAAAGCTGGCAGACCTATTCCTATGACGAGTTCGCGCGCCTGACCGCCTCCGCGGGGGCCGCTTCTTTCGTGAGTTCGGACGGTTTTGGGGGTAAGACCATCGGGCAGACGGACCAGCTCTACCGCGTCATCAACGGCCAGTCCAAACTGGTGCGGTCCGTGACGAGCACATCCCAGCAGGAAATCCAGTCCGTCAGGATGAAGATCGAGAAACCCGCTGCTCCGCCCGCGCCGACCGGAGATGGCACGGCGCCCGTGAGAGAGCCGCCTCCGCCGCCGACGCTGACGCCGGCCGCGGAACCCGCGGCGCAGTTCGCCGATTTTGACGCCGAAGGGAAATTGACCGGGGCGAATTTCTCCGTTGACAACGCCCAGTACGTGTTGGGCACCGATGAGAACGGCGCGCTGACCGTGCGCTTCAAGGCCGAAGGCGGCGACTGGGTGGTGGGACGCGCAACCCTTGAAGAAACTTCCGCGGGGACGAAGCTTTCCATCCAGCTCGGTAACAATTCGCAGATCCTGGCCACCGTGGACAAGGCCGGGAGGACCCTGACGATCTCCCAGACGGGCGAGATCTGGGGGCTGGCCGATGAGGCCGCGATGCAGGGCACGCAGACGCAGGATGTCACCGTCACCTATGTCTATGATTCGCAGGGTCGGCTCGTTTCCGCCTCGGGCAACGGCAACTCTTCGGCCGATGACGGGTTCGGCAATGTCACCACAAGCGGCATCAGCCAGACCTACCGCGTCCTGGGCGGCCAGGCCAAGCTCAAGGAAAGCTTGACGGATTCGCGCACGGTCAACATCGACGGCTCCGTCCAGGACCAGACGATGGTCGTCGCTTACACATATAACCCCGGCGGCGTCCTTCTGGACGCGTCCGGAAGCGGGCATTTCACGGCGGTCAACCCTGACGGTTCCGTCACGACGGGGGACATCACCCAGGACTACATCGTTCTGGACGGGCAGGCCAGGATGTCGGCCTCCCACACCAACTCCACCAGCGATTATCCCGACCAGTCCAAACAGACGCAGCAGATGGACGTCATCTACGAATTCGACGGGCGGAACCGCATGAAGAACGCGCGGGGGAACGGGACTTTCACACAGAGGGATATTTTCGGCAACACGCAGGTCGGGATCATCTCCCAGGAATATGCCGTGATGATGGGCCAGGCCAGGATGGTCAAGTCCATCACCAACACGGATGTCTCCAATCTGGACGGCAGCTCCAGCCAGCAGACGCAGACCGTGGAATACATCTACGACCATTCGGCCCGGGTGGTGGCGGCGTCCGGCACCGGCGGGTCCGTCTCCGACGACGGATACGGGAACATCACCGAATCGCTAAGCTACCAGACCTATCAGATCCTTTTAGGACAAGCCAAACTCACCGAAACCCTCACCCTTTCCAACACAAGAAATCTCGACGGCTCCACCCAGACCCAGACCCTCAAGGTCACTCAGGGCTATGACGCCCGGGGCAAGCTTGTCACATCGGAGGGTTCCGGCACGTTTTCTTCGAACGACGGCTACGGCAACCTGACCACCGGAAGCATCTTCCAGACCTACATCATCATCA
>MGUS01000063.1:0-176 GCA_001800085.1 Elusimicrobia bacterium RIFCSPLOWO2_01_FULL_60_11
CAAAGGATCATGAAAGAAGGCGCCGACGATTATCTGGCCAAACCTTTCGGGAGCAAAGAGCTGATGGAAAAGGTTCGCCGTCTTCTGGACCTGCCCAAGGATTGAACGGCCCTCGCAGAAAAAGTATCATCGAAAGTCATGCAAACTAAAAGGACGCGGCGCGTTTCCGTGATCAA
>MGUS01000063.1:303-2413 GCA_001800085.1 Elusimicrobia bacterium RIFCSPLOWO2_01_FULL_60_11
CGACGTCCTCCTGAAACTGCGCTTCGAGCTGGACCTCTACATCAACCTGCGCCCCTGCGTCCTGATGGAAGGGGCCTACACGCCCTTGAAAAACAGGACTTCTAGGGATATAAACTTCGTGGTGGTGCGCGAGAACAGCGAGAGCGTCTATGCCGGCATCGGCGGCGCGTTCCGCCGCGGCACGCCCTATGAGGTGGCCGTGCAGGAGGACTTGAACACCCGCTATGGCGTGGACCGCATCCTCGACTACGCTTTCAAGACCTGCGAGAAGAGGAAGAACCGCAAGATGATCACCCTGGTGGACAAGGCCAACGTCCTGGTGCACGCCCACAGCCTCTGGCGCAGGGCTTTTGAGGAGGCGGGCAAGAGCTACCCCGGCATCAAGCGGAACGCCTTGTATGTGGACGCGGCCGCCATGGATTTCGTGCGCAGGCCGGACGCTTTCGACGTGGTGGTGACCAACAACCTTTTCGGCGACATCCTCACCGACCTGGGGGCCATCATTTCCGGCGGGGTGGGGATGGCCGCGAGCGCCAATTTGAACGACCTGCCGAGCCCCGACCTGCCCAGGAAAGGACAGAAATGCCGCGGACTCTTCGAGCCCATCCACGGTTCCGCTCCGGACATCGCCGGGCGCGGCCTGGCCAACCCTCTGGCCGCCATCATGGCAGCCAAGATGATGCTGGATTCCTTCGGGGAGGCCGAGGCGGCGGGCGCCGTCGACAAGGCGGTGCGGCGCACCGTGGCGGACGGCGGCATCTTCAAGAACAACTCCGCGGACCTGGCCGTTTCCACGAAGGATGTGGGAGACCGCGTTGCCAGCTTTTTATGAGGCAGGCCGGTGAGATTGTTCGCGGCCGTCAAAGTGTCCTCGCAGGTATCGCAGAACCTGGGTCACTTTGTGGAACGCATGAGAGGCAACCCCGAGGTCCCGCCCAAGACCGTCTGGGTGGATGAGAAGAACTTCCACTTCACCCTCAAGTTCTTCGGGGAAGTGAGCGACCCGATGATACAGAACCTGGAAAATGCCCTCGCCGGCGCCGCAAGCATTCCCCCTTTTGAAGTGACGCTCAGATCCATCGGGGCCTTCCCCGCCCTCTCCCATCCGCGCGTGATCTGGGCCGGAGTGGAGGATCCTTCGGGCGGGTTCGCCCGCCTGGCGGATGCCATCGAGAAGGCCACCGTGGACGCCGGTTTTGCCGCCGCCGACAAGCCCTTTTCGCCCCACCTCACACTCGCGCGCTTGAACCACACGGCGCGCCCGGGCCTGCCCAAGGTACTGGAAAGATCCGGAGACACTTTTTTCGGCGCCATGGCCGTGGACCACCTGGCCTTGGTCAAGTCCACGCTCACCGCCAAGGGACCGGTTTATGAGGACCTCCGCCGATGGTCATTGAAATAAGGCGCTGGCATGTCCTGATCGCGCTCTGCGCGGGCCTCCTGCTCGCGCGCGCGGTGATCTTCTCCAAAGAGACCCGGCCAACTCTACAGGACGAGGCAACAATGGCGAAATCAGCTTCGCAGCCGACGTTTTGGATGGGAGGCTCCGTCCCGCAGAGCGGGATGGAGGGAAACCACGGAGAGGTTTCCGGCAAAAGTCCCGGCGGCAAAGAAGCTGATTTAGCCATTGTTGCGAGTCCCGCACCTTTGAAGGCCAAGACCCTCGCCCTTACTTTTGACGATGGCCCGCACCCCGGCCACACCGAGCGGCTCCTGAAGATCCTGCGCGATTCCAATGTCCACGCCACGTTCTTCGTGGTGGGCAAGCAGGTGGAAAAATACCCTGAACTCCTGGAGATGATCGTCCGAGAAGGCCACGAGATCGGCAACCACACCTATTCGCACCCCGACATGCGCAAACTCTCCCCGGCGGACATGCTCGCGGAGATGGAAAAGACGGAACGCCTTGTTTACCCGCTCACCGGAAAGAAAATGAGGTATTTCCGCCCGCCCGGCGGCCAGTACAACCCGGCCGTGGTGGCCGCCGCCAAGACCCTGGGCTACGAGATGGTGCTATGGTCGGTGCTTCCCCAGGATCACACGCGGCCTTCGGCTTCCCTCATCCGCGCGAGGGTGCTGGAATCTTCCAAGAGCGGGGGGATCGTGCTCC
>MGUS01000063.1:2424-4958 GCA_001800085.1 Elusimicrobia bacterium RIFCSPLOWO2_01_FULL_60_11
CACACCTTGAAGGACCGGGGATTCAAATTCGAGACCGTCGCCCAGATAGCGCGGGCCCCCTAAAAAATTTGTCCCAACAGCGCATTCTCGCCGTCGACTTCGGCTCCAAGCGGTGCGGCCTGGCCCTCACCGACCCCCTGGGCATCACGGTGCAGCCCCTTCCCTACCTTAAGAACAAAGGCACCGCCGATTTCCTGGCACGCATGAAAGACATCGTCAAGGAAAAAGGCGTGGAGAAAGTGGTGCTGGGCCTGCCCCGCAGCCTGGACGGCTCCCTGGGCGTCAAAGCGAGGGAGTGCCAGAACCTGGCCCGTAAGATCGAGGAGGCCTGCGGAGTCCCCGTCGACCTCGAGGACGAGAGCTTCACCTCGCGGGAAGCGGACGAGATCCTCATCCAAGAGCTGGGGGTTTCGCGCAAGAAGCGGAAGGAGGCGAGGGATTCCCTTGCCGCCTGCCTGATCTTGAAATCCTACCTATCCCACTTATGAAACGCCCGGTTCTCACGGTCCTTTTCATGGCGCTCATCTGCGCCCCGGTATATTTCGTCTTCTTCGGCGGCGGTCCCGGCGAAGAGGCGCTGATCCGCGTGGAAAAAGGGGAGTCGGCCAAGACCGTGGCCCAGAAGCTTAAGGAACAGGGCGTCATCCCTTCCACATATCTCTTCCTGGCCCTGGCGAGGGCGGCCGGGTCCATCCACTACGGCCCCTATCGACTTGAGAAGAACCGGACATGGGATACGGTACGCAAGCTGACCCGGGGCCAGACCTACCGAGTGAAAGTGTCCATCCCCGAAGGCTGGTCAGCGTTCCAGACCGCCCAGCGCCTGGCCGCTGAAGGCGTCATCGCGGACGCCACATCCTTCGCCGCGATGGTGGACGAGCGAAAACTCGAGGGACGGCTTTTCCCCTCCACTTATTTCTTGGAGCCCGGGTCTGACAACGAATCCGTCCTTAAGTTCTTTCTCGCCCAATTCGACAAGGCCTGCCCCCCGGAAATGGGCGTGTCTTCCGCCGCCCTGGCCCTGGCCTCCATCATCGAAAGGGAAGCCGCGGTGGATGACGAGAGGCCCGTGATATCATCCGTCTACCGCAACCGGCTCAAGAAAAGGATGGCTCTGGAAGCCGACCCCACGGTGCAGTACGCCATAGGCAAGGGCCGGACCTGGAAAGAGCGCATCCTATATAAGGATTTGAAGGTCAAATCCCCTTACAATACCTACCTGAACCGGGGACTGCCTCCGGGGCCCATCTGCAGCCCGGGCCTGGCATCCATCCGCGCCGCCTTGAACCCCGCGGAGACGCCCTATCTCTACTTCGTGGCCGACGGCACGGGCCGCCACCAGTTCTTCAAGGACCACCGAAGCCACATCCTGTGGCAGAAGCAGAACCGAAAAAAAAGAAGAACGGGTTGACAGGTATTTGAACTCCTGTTACACTTCATCCGCCGCTGACGGATGTCTTGATTTCAGGAGGTTTTACCCATGAAACTCGCAATCACTCTGGCCGCCCTGCTTGCCCTGCCTCTGACCGCGACATTTGCGGAAGACGACATGGAGGTTTATAAGGAGAAGAAATCGGAGAAGGGCGGGATGTACATGGGGAACGGCGGCGGTAACATGGAAAAACGCGGCGAAAAGATGGAAGACCGCGGTGAAGGCTTGGAGCGCGCCGGAGAAAGAGTGGAGCGCCAAGGCGAACGCATGCAGAAAAAGGCCGATGAGCTGAGGGAAAAGGGCAACGATAGGGCGGCCGAGCGCCTGGAGCGCCAAGGCGAACGCATGGAACAAAAAGGCGAACGCATGCAGGAGCGCGGGGAAAAGATGCAGCAGAAAGGCGAGAATATGGAGGAAGGCGGCCAGAGAGGCGGCAAGAAAGGCCGCGGGGAAAGGATGGAAAACAGAGGTGAGCGCATGGAAAAACGCGGCGAGAGGATGGAGAACCGCGGGGAACGCATGCAAGAGCGGGGCGAACGGAAGCAAAGATAATTTTTCCCGAATGACGCGGGAGGAGGCCGCCGGTTTCGCCGGCGGCCTTTTTCTTTTTGGTAGAATAGCGGGCAGCCGCCCATGAAACCCGATATCCAAACGGCACTGCCGCCCCCTTGGACCGACCGCCTGCCCGCGGCGGCCCTGGCCATCACCCTGCTCCTCCCGACGAAAAGCTGAACCGCCTGAAGCTCATCGCGCTCGGGGCCGGGCTCGTCCTCTGCGGGCTCTTGTGGGCGCTCCGCCAGGCCGCCGCCTCCAAAATCACTCTCTCCCGCACCCCGATGGATTGGCCCGTGGCCCTCTACGGCATGGCCGCATTCCTATTTTACAGATCATCCCGGAACCCCGCCACGGCGGCGAGCGAGTTCCAGAGGATGATATTCTCGCTGGGCGCCTATTTCGCCGCGGTCCAGTGCCTGGCCGGGCCGGATGCCGGCAAAAAGCGCCGTTGGGCGGCGGCGGGGTGGGCCGCGGGAGCGGCGCTCATATCCGTCTACGGCATCCTGCAGAAAAGCGGCGGCATCGGGCGGCTCCAAGTGCCCCAGAT
>MGUS01000063.1:4983-11391 GCA_001800085.1 Elusimicrobia bacterium RIFCSPLOWO2_01_FULL_60_11
TTCTTCGCCGCTTACCTCATCATTTCCATCCCCGTGGCCCTGGGCGCGCTCCTGGAATATAAACGCGCTTGGAGCCGGGCGGGGTTCTTGACCGCCATTGTTCTGGCATCATGGGCACTGTTCTATACTGGAACCCGCGCGGCTTTCCTGGCCCTGCCGGCTGCCCTGCTTATCTTCTATGTTTTGCTTGAAATGCGGGCGGGATGGCTTTGGAGCATGCGGATCTGGCGGAACAAGGGCAAGTTGGCAGTCGCCGCGGCGGCGGTGATCGCCCTCCTGATGAGTTCCCCTAAAATCCGCGATGCCGTCCATGCGTCACGCGCCACGGCGACATCGCAGACCCACACCCTTATCTGGAAAGACGTGTTCAAGATGTGGAAGGCCCACCCCTGGCTGGGCACGGGGTTCGGGACCTTCCATGTGGAGTTCCCGCAGTACGCGTCGGACGAGCTCAAGGCCGCCTGGCCGCAGAACGAACGCATCGTCAACGACGCGCACAACGAGTTCCTCCAGACCCTGGCTGAAACGGGGTTGGCGGGCTTTTCGGCGCTCTGCCTCATCCTCATCTCATTTTACGCTTCCGCCCACCGCTATTTTTGGAGTTCTCCCGAGCCCTCGCCTCTCTTCGCGGGGCTCGTGGCGGGAGTCACAGCGCTCCTCATCCAGAATTTCTTCTCGGTGGACATGCGCTTCATCGTATCGTCCGCTTACCTTTATCTGGGGATGGGTTTCGCCGCGTCGTTCTTCTCAAGGGAGGTCTCTATTCCCTGGCCCGCGGAAGGTCAGAGAAAACTCGCCAAGGCCCTTTGGCTTGCGGCCTTCATCCTTGCGAGCGGAGTGGGAGGATTCTTCCACAAGCGCCTCGATTTCGGCCTCTTGTCCGAGCTGGCGCGGCCTTACCGCGCCAACCGCGAGCTGAAAGCCCAGCCGGATTTTTTTGAGGAAAAATATCCCGAATCCATAGAAGGCCTGGAGGCCTTGGCCAAGCAGTTCCCGGAAAGGTGGCAGGTGTGGGACAAGCTGGGCTATGCTTACGCCAAGGAGATCGAGAAAAAGGACGCGGCGGGCAATAAATCCATCCAGCCCGCCATGGCGGAGCGGTCCGTGGGGGCTTACCTGAAGGCGCACAAGCTCAACCCCAAGGCGGAAGGCCCGCCCAACAACATCGGCAACATATTCTACACGCTCCACCGCGCCCATGAAGCCATCGAATGGTGGAAGGAGGCCGTCCGGATCAACCCCGAGCGCCTGGACGCGCGGCTGAACCTGGGCATCGCCTACTTTTACCAGGGCAAGATCAAGGAATCGTCCGCGCAGATGGAGGAAGTTTTAAAGCGCGACCCCCGGAACAAGACGGCTTTGGTATTATTGAAAAGAATGGTGGAATAAGGAGACAGCCATGAAAGTGACGATGATGCTGGCGGATTTCGCGCAGGCCATAGGCGGCAAGCTCTACATCATGGGAGGCGGCTGGTCCGTGACGGGCCCCGCGCCCTGCCCCTCCGCGATCGCGGTCAAGATCGAAGTGCCCTGGAACCTGACGAACCAGAAGCACCGCCTGCGTGTGGATCTGCTGGACGGCGATTTCCACCCGGTGCTCGTGCCCACCCCGCAAGGCGAGGCCCCGATGTTCATCGAAGGCAACTTCGAAGTGGGCCGCCCCGCCGGCCTTTTGGCGGGCACGCCCATGGACGTAGCCCTCGCCTTCAACATCCCGCCCATCCCTTTGGAGGCGGGTAAGCGCTTCATCTGGAAACTGAAGGTCAACGGCCTCGAGGACGACGACTGGCAGGCGGCCTTCTCCACCCGTTCCGCCGGACAAAATCCTTCATGACCTTGCTGGATGAAATTTTAGAGAGGACCCGCTCCGATCTGGAAGAACGGCGCTCCCGCGTGCCTCTTGCTGAACTGGAGCGGATGGCGGCTCCCCCCGTGCGGCCGTTCCTCAAAGGATTCGGCAAAGGTTTCCGCATCATCGGGGAGATCAAGGCGTCCTCCCCCAGCGGCGGCAGGATGGACCCGCGCAATGTGGAGCATGCTCTCGAAGTTTACAACGCCTCCCCGGCCATCGCCGCCATTTCCATCCTCACGAACGCCCCCTACTTCGGCGGCTCCCTCGAATATCTTCAGCAAGCGCGGCAAAGGACCTCCAAGTCCATTTTAAGGAAGGATTTCATCATCGACGAATACCAGGTGCGCGAAGCCCGGGCCTATGGCGCCGACGCGGTGCTCCTGATGGCCTCCGTCCATTTTGAAGACCCCGGCCTGTTCGCGCGCCTCTACAAGCTGGCCAAATCCCTGGGCCTCGAGCCCTTCATCGAGATCGGCATGAGGGAGGACCTGGAGGACATGGACAGGCAGATATCCATGATCCCGGCGGACGCTTCCCTTGTGGGCGTCAACTCCAGACAGTTCAAGATGGGCGCGAAAGAAGAAGCGGGCAAGCGAGCCGGCCAAGATCTGACGACGGACAAGGGCCGCCATAAGGAGCTGATCAAGCTCATCCCGAAGAAGAGCGGGAGGATATGTGTCGCCGAAAGCGGCATCGACGACCCGGGCGATCTGAAATCCCTCGCCGAGCTGGGCTACCAGGCCGCCCTGATCGGGACGGCGTTCCTGAAGGGCCCCGCCAAGATCGGGGACATCGTCCCAAAATTCGCCGCTTCGTGTATGATATAATCCTCATGGAAAGAACGCCTTCCACTATGAAATATCCCGAAATCCCGCAGAGCCAGATCTCCGAAATGAAGACCCGGCTCCAAGCCATCCTTTTCTCCATCGAGGACGGCATCGTGATGACCGATTTCGAGGGCAACATCAGCATCTTGAACGACTCCGCGAAAAAACTCCTGGGCATCGAGAAAAAATTCCCCTACGAGCTGAAGTTCCTGGACTACGTCGCCGACGCGGGCGTCAAAGGGAAGCTCAAGGAGATCCTCGCATCCCCGCAGGAGCAGCAGACCGAAGAGATCCTGGCCCCCGGCAAGGACAAGGAGAAGTGCCTGCTCGTGACGAAAAGCACGGTGACCACGGCCAAGGGCGAAGTGCTGGGCAAGGTGCTGGCGTTCCGCGACATCAGCCGCGAGCGCGACCTGGAGAAACTCAAGGACGATTTCGTCCATTCCATAACGCACGACTTGAAGAGCCCGCTCACGTCCATCCAGGGCTACCTGGACCTTTTTCTGAGCGGGGAGATCGAGCCCCTGACCCCCACCCAGATCAAGCACATGGAGGTGATGAACCACTCCACCCGCAAGCTCCTGAAGATGATCAACAACCTTCTCGACATGGCCAAGATAGAGGCCGGGCACCTCATCCTGGAAAAAGGTCCCTGGGACCCGGTCAATTCCGTCACACAGATATTGACGGAGCTCCACGCGGTCTCCTGGCTCATCAAGATCGGCCTGAAAGCCTCCGTGACGCGGATGAAGGACGGGAAAAAGACGACGGCGCAGGTCTTCCCCGCTCCCGCGGGCCAGGCGCTCCCGGAGATCACCCTCATGGCCGACGGCAACCTGATGGACCGCGCCATAAGCAACCTGGTGGACAACGCGCTCAAGCACACGCCTCAGGGCGGCTCGATCGAGGTCCATATCGAAGAGGAGCCCCGTAAGATCATCGTCTCGGTCCGAGACAGCGGCGAGGGCATCCCCCCCGAGGCCCTGGAGAAGATATTCCAGAAATTCCAGCAGCTCTCCGGCACCAAGGGCGGCACCGGCCTCGGGCTCACATTCGCCCGCGAGACCGTGGAGCGCCACGGGGGCAGGATCATGGCCGCCTCGGAGCCCGGCAAGGGCGCCACATTCACTCTCTGGGTCCCCAAGTAATCCCATTTTTTCCCTGGACGACCTGAACCCGCCCCAGAAAGAAGCCGTCACCCACGGCGAGGGGCCGCTTTTGATCCTGGCGGGCGCGGGCTCCGGCAAGACGCGCGTCATCACCTACCGCATCACCCACCTGCTGGAGCAAGGGGTCAAGCCCTGGAACATTTTGGCCGTCACCTTCACCAACAAAGCGGCGGGGGAGATGAAGGAGCGCGTGACCGCGCTCTCGCAAGAAAAGGGCGCGGGCGTGTGGATCTCCACATTCCATTCCTTCTGCGCGCAGTTCTTGAGGACGGAAGGGAGCCGCTACGGCCTGGACCGCGGCTTCACCATCTACGACGACGACGACCAGAAGAAGCTGGTACGGGACTGCCTGCGCGAGCTCAACTTGGACGACAAGAAGATCAAGCCCGGCGCGGTCTTGAACCGCATCTCCCGCGAGAAGGACCAGCTCATGGACGCGGAGTCCTTTTCCATCGCCGCGCTCGGGAGCGGCGACCCGCAGAAGCAGATGCTGGCGGGGATCTATTCGCTCTATCAGAAGAAGCTGGAGAGCGCGCTCGCCCTCGATTTCGGCGACCTCATCATGAAGAGCGTGGAATTCCTGCAGGCCTACCCCGACCTGCGGGAGAAGTACCAGGAGCGCTTCCGCCACATCCTCGTGGACGAGTACCAGGACACCAACCGCGCCCAGTACATGCTCACCAAGACCCTGGCCGCGCGCCACCAGAACCTCTGCGTGGTGGGGGACGACGACCAGTCCATCTATTCCTGGCGCGGCGCCGACATCAGGAACATCCTCGATTTCGAGAAGGACTACAAGGCCGTGAAAACCGTGAAACTTGAGCAGAACTACAGGAGCACCGCGCCCATCCTCTCCGCGGCCTGGAGTTTGGTGCGCAACAACGAACAGAGGAAGGAAAAGAAGCTCTGGACCGCGCGGGAATCGGAAACTCCCGTCAAGACCGAGCAGCTGGCCAACGAGTTGCAGGAAGCCCGCTTCGTGGCGGACAAGATCCTGGAGGTCCGGGAGGACAAGGGCTGGGGGTTCCAGCAATTCTCCGTCTTCTACCGCACCAACGCCCAGTCCCGCGTCCTGGAAGACGCCTTGCGGAGCGCCCGCATCCCCTATGTGCTGGTGGGCAATGTCAGATTCTATGAGCGCGCGGAAGTGAAGGACGTCCTGGCGTATCTGCGCCTCATCACCAACCCCAAGGACGATCTGAGCTTCAAGCGCATCTTGAACACCCCGCCGCGGGGCCTGGGGAAAGTCACCCTGGAAGCCCTGGAGAAATTCTCCGCTCTCCGATCCATTCCCCTTTATCAGGCCATGTCCGACCCGGAATTCCTGAATACTTTGGGCGGCAAGGCGCGCGAAGGCATCCTGCTCTTCAAGAAGATCACGGGGGATCTGGCGGCGCGCAAGGACACTCTGCGGGCCTCCGAGATGACCCGCGATGTCCTGGAAAGATCCGGCATGCTGAAGATCCTCGAGGAGGACGCCAAGAACGACCTGGAAGCCGCCGAGCGGTTGGACAACGTGCAGGAACTGCTGAACGCCACCGCCGAATTCGACGAGGCCTCCGAGGACAAGAGCACCGCGGCCTACCTGGCGCAGGTCTCGCTCCTGACCACGTCCGACGACAAGCAGGACAAGGCCGACAAGGTCACCTTGATGACGGTGCACATCGCCAAGGGCCTGGAATTCACAAGCGTTTTCCTGACCGGCATGGAGGAAGGCCTTTTTCCCCTGGGCGAAGCCCAGTTCGGCCAGGAAGAGCTGGAAGAGGAGCGCCGCCTCGCCTATGTGGGCATGACGCGCGCCAAGGAACAGCTCTATCTCACCTGCGCGGCCAGCCGCCGGCTCTACGGCCAGACGCGCTGGAACCTGCCGTCCCGCTTCATCGCGGAGGCGGGACTGAAAGTGGAGGGCCGGCCGCAGACATCGGACGACGACCTGATATCGCCCGACGCGCTCCCGCCCCGCTCCATCCGGTCGGGGCCGAAGACCTCCCTGCGCGTGGGGGACCGCGTGCGCCACGCGGAGTTCGGGACCGGCAAGGTGACGGACCGGAGCGGCGAAGGGGTTGAGCTCAAAGTCGTGGTGGTGTTCGACAACGGCCAGTGGAAGAAACTTCTGGTGAAATACGCTCCCTTGGAGAAGATCTGATGGCCCTGACTAAAAAAGACGTGGAGCATGTGGCGCGCCTGGCGCGCCTGGCGCTCACCGAAAAAGAAAAAGAGGATTTCACGGAGCAGCTCGGGAAGATCCTGGGCTACATCGAAAAACTGAACGAGATGGACATCACCGGCGTCCCCCCCACCGCGCACCCCTTCTTCACCAAGACCGTCTGGCGGGAGGACAAGACCTATCGCTGGAGCGAGGCCGGGCCCATCTTGGAGAACGCGCCGGAGAAAGAAGAAGGGTTCTTCAAGGTCAGGAAGGTGATAGAAGGATGAAGGCCGCCGAATTGACCGCCTGCGAGATCAGCGCCAAAGTCCGCAAGAAAGAGATCTCCGCCGTGGAGACGGCCCAATCGTTCCTGGACAGGGCCGAGAAGCAGAATAAAAAATTCCTGGCCTT
>MGUS01000063.1:11457-11774 GCA_001800085.1 Elusimicrobia bacterium RIFCSPLOWO2_01_FULL_60_11
CGCCGCTCTAGGGAAACTGGCCGGGGTTCCCATCGCCATCAAGGACAACATCAATGTGAAGGGTTGGGAAACGACCTGCGCCTCGAAGATCTTAGCGGGCTACAGATCCACCTACGACGCCACGGTCATCCAGAAACTCAAAGCGGAGGACGCGCTTCTCCTGGGCAAGACCAACCTCGATGAATTCGCCATGGGCTCCTCCACCGAGAACTCCGCGTTTTTCACCACGAAGAACCCCTGGGACCCTTCGCGCGTCCCGGGCGGCTCTTCGGGCGGCTCGGCCGCGGCCGTGGCCTTGAACCTCGCACCTCTGGCCT
>MGUS01000063.1:11798-16826 GCA_001800085.1 Elusimicrobia bacterium RIFCSPLOWO2_01_FULL_60_11
CAGTTTCTGCGGGGTCCTCGGGTTGAAACCCACCTACGGCCGCGTCTCGCGCTTCGGGCTTGTGGCCTTCGCTTCATCCCTGGACCAGATCGGCCCCTTTGCCCGCACCGCGGAGGACCTGGCCCTGCTCCAATCGGTCATTTCCGGAGCCGACCCCATGGATTCCACATCCTCGGAGGCGCCGGTGCCGGATTACCTCGCGTCCCTTACCAAAGGCATCCAGGGCCTGAAACTCGGGGTCCCCAAGGAATATTTCGGCAAGGGGCTGGACGAGGGCGTCAAAGAATCAGTCCTTTCTGCCGTCAAGGTCTTTGAAAAAGCCGGCGCGAAAATCTCCGACGTCTCCCTGCCCAACATGGATTCCGCCATCGAGGTCTACTACATCCTGGCCCCCTCCGAAGCGAGCGCCAACCTGGCGCGCTTCGACGGCATCCGCTACGGCCATCGAACGAAAGACGCGGCCAACCTCATGGAGCTTTACGAAAAATCCCGCGATGAAGGGTTCGGGCCCGAAGTGAAGCGCCGCATCATGCTGGGCACCTACGCGCTCTCCTCCGGCTACTACGACGCTTATTATCTGAAGGCCCAGAGAGTACGCACGCTCATCTGCAGGGATTTCGAGAACGCCTTCAAGTCCGTGGACGCGCTCATCACTCCCACGGCGCCCACTCCGGCGTTTAAAATCGGCGACAAAGCGGCGGATCCGCTCCAGATGTACCTCTCGGACATCTACACCATCTCCTGCAACTTGGCCGGCATCCCAGGCATTTCGGTGCCCTGCGGGTTCTCCAAGGAAAAGCTCCCCATCGGGTTCCAGATCCTGGGCCGGCCTTTCGAGGAGGAGCGCATGCTCCAGATGGCCGCCTTCTACCAGTCCCGGACCGCCTGGCACAAAGAAACCCCTTCCACCGACTAGTGCATATCTTCGCCGTCCTTCCGGCGTTCAACGAGGCGGAAAATCTGAGGCCGCTCCTGGCCTCTCTTTCGCATGTCCGGGAACGCTTGAAGCCCGATGAGCTGACCGTCCTCGTGGTGGACGACGGCTCCACGGACGGCACAGGGGAAATGGCCGCCATCCGCCACCCTAAAAACCTGGGATTCCCCCAGGCGCTCCGCACGGGCTTGGCGCGCGCCCTGGAACTTTCAAAAGACATGAACGACTGCGCCGTGGTGATGGACGCCGACAACACCCACCCGGCGGAGACCCTCATCCCCATGCTGGAAAAATTCAGGCGGGGATCTGATGTTGTGATCGCCTCCCGCTATTGCGCGGGAGGGAGCCAAAGAGGCGTCTCGTTATTCAGGATTTTTTTGAGCCGCGCCTGCGGGGGACTGCTCTCCGTTTTCTTCAGGGTGGAGAACGTCAAGGACTACACTTCGAGTTTTCGGATGATACGGATGAAGACGCTCAGATCGCTCTCCGAGGCGACCGGCGGGGAGTTCTTTAAGGAAAAAAGCTTCGTCTGCGCCTGCGAGTTCCTTTTCAACCTGAAAACCGCGGGAGCCCGCTTCGCGGAAGTGCCCCTGGCCCTGCGCTACGACCTGCGTATCGGCAAAAGCAAGATGAACGTGGCCCGCACCGTCGCGGGCTATTTCAAGCTGATGTCCCGTCTATTATTGAAGGGGTAACCGGGCGGAACCGCCCGTGCGCAGGCGGGAGAGTTCGAAGCGGAGCGTGAAGATCAGTTTTTCGGCCCTTTTCACGGCGTCGGTCTCTTCCAGCATCATCCGCTTCTCCAGCGGAGGCAGGGCGAGGGCCGCGGAATAGAGGTCGCAGAGCATCCCCAAAGGCAATAGGTCGTAAGGCAAACTGTCCAAATCGGCGTAAGAGACCTCGCTCTGCCCGTCCTTTTTCATCCCCATGACATCCTTGCCGAGGCCGTAGACCTCTTTTGAGAGGGTGTTGATGGTGTTGACCGCGGTCTGGGAGTAAGCGTCCTCCACGACCTCGATCTCCGCCTTGATGTAGGGTCTCTCCTGAGTGAGGGCGCGCACGCGTATGCGTTTCAAACCGATCAGGACCAGATTGAACCTCCCGTCCGGGAGCCGTTCGTCCATGGCGATGCGCCCGAGGCCGAAAATGCCTTCGGTGAGGGATTGGCCGGGCCGGACGTTGGCGATGGCCATGAATTTTCCTTCCGACAAGGCGGATTCGGTCATGGTCTTGTAGCGTTCCTCAAAGATGTGGAGCGGCATGGGTTCGCCGGGCAGGAGGGAAGCGCCCTCCAAAGGGAAGATGGGGACTTCCGTCGGAAAATTCAAGGACTCTTCCGGAAAAGGCAGCGTCACCTCGAACATAGCTAATTGATACCATCTTTCCAGAAACGAGTCAATGATTATTTGGGGCAGTTAGCTGGAGACCGAGGAGTAGTGCTTGAGCGCCCGCTTCCAGGATTCGAGGGCCACGGCGAGGAGCGCTGCGGAGAGGGCGAAGGCCAGGACGATCTTCTGCGGCGAGAGGAGCCCCAGGAGCGCTTTCGATGGGTACGACACCATGACCGCGATGGGGAAGACGAAAGTGAGGATGACCTGGAGGAACGGCGTGTAGATGTCCACCGGGAAGCGGCCCAGGTTGACGAGGTCCCGGTACATCCAGATGGTCTCCTCCATCTGCTGCGTGCGCAGGGTGAGCGCGGCCACCAGGACATGGATGGAAAAGGCGATGACCAGGCCGTTGGCGCAGAGCAGAACATAGAGCAGGCCGTTCATGAGGAGCGCCTCGCCCGAATAACCGGCGAGTATGCGCGGAAACACCCAGAGGATGAGCCCCACCACCGGAATGAGCATGAGAAAATCCAGAAAATCCACCAGGTTGGAGCAGACGCGGAAAAGAGCGTTGACCGGCTGGATGAGATAGAAATCCATGTCGCCTTCGCGGATGTCCCGCCCCACCATGTAGATGCCGCGTATGAGGATCTGCGCGATGATGTCCACCAGGTTGAAGGTGAGGAAGAAGAGTGCCACGGCCTCCAGGGAATAGCCGGCGACCGAGGGCACATGGCGGAATATGGAGACGATGAAGAGGATGAAGAAGGCCAGGCGGACGAATTTTCCCCCCAGCCAGCCCAGGGAACTCCAGCGGTTCGTGAACTGCATGAGGAAGGCCATGACGGCCAGGCGCTTCCAGACCTGCCAGTAGCGCTTCACTTAGCCCCCGTCCGCGCTGTAGGCCTTCAAGCCCCTCTCCCACAGGCGGCGCGCCGCCCAGACGAAAAGGACCGCCCAAAAGACCTGGACCCCGAGGCCCCGCGCGAGCAGCGGGCCCGTGATCCTTTCCAGGAACACGTTCAAAGGAAAATAAAGAAGCGAGGCGAAGGGAAGGAAGCTGAAAACGGACTGAAAGATCCTCGGCAGGACGTCCAGAGGGAAAAAAGCCCCGGAGGAGAACTCAAGAAAAAGTTCGAAACAGAAACGGGGCCCCGCGGATTCGGAGGTCCAGAAAGCGAAGGTGGCCACGATGTAGCTCATGAGGAAGTAGAGGACGATGGCCAGGGCCAGGGTGAGCCCGAAGACCGCGAATGTCGCGGGATGGGCGGGCCAATAGAGCGGGATCTTCAAGAGCCAGGCCGCCAGGGCCACCTCGAGGATGGAGGAGACGAGCTGCGTGGCCTTGTCGGCGGCGTCCCGCGAGAGGCAGAAGCCCACATAGGAGATGGGGCGCATCAGGTAGGACGAGATCTTGCCCGTGTTGATCTCATGCATGAGCTCCCAGGTCTTGTCGGAGAAGACGAGCGCGCGCAGGACGTTCATTCCGAGGATGTAGGTGAACATCTGACTCCGGGTGTAGCCCAGGAGGGTGTCCCGCCCCTGGAAGACGGCGGACCAGAAAGCGTAGAAGGCGATGATGACCGTGATGCTGCGCGCCCGCTCCATAAGGAAAGAGGCGCGGTAATAGAGCTCCTGCTGGATGGAAAGGGAGAAGGCCGCCCAGTACTTACCCATTTTCCAGGAACACCCGGCGGATGATCTCTTCGATGGGCAGTTCTTCGATGGAGAGGTCCACTACCGGCACCTGGGCGAGAAGCAGGCCCATGACGCGGGAGACGTCCTTGCGGGGGATCTCGAGCTCGGCCGATGAGCCGTTGTGGGAGATGACTTTCCCCAGGGCTTTCAAGCCCGCGATGTCGAGGGGGACGGACGAAGTCAGCGTCACCAGCTTGTCCGGGGCGTAGCGCTCCACGATCTTGCTCAAGTCCCCGTCGTAGAGGATGCGCCCGCCGTCGATGATGATGACGCGCTTGCAGAGCTCTTCCACGTCCGCCATGTTGTGGCTGGTGAGCAGGATGGTGGAGCCCGTCTCCCTGTTATAATCGCGGATAAAATTGCGCAGTTTTTTCTGCATCACCAGGTCCAGGCCCAGGGTAGGTTCGTCCAAAAGAAGTATCTTGGGATAGTGCAGGATGGCGCAGGCCAGTTCCGCTTTCATGCGCTCGCCCAGGGATAGTTTTTTCACCGGCACCTCCAGCAGGTCCCCGATGTCGAGGAGTTCCGTGATCCTGGCCCGCCGCTCCCTGAAATCCTTGTCGGAGATCTCGAATATCTTCTGGTTCAGCACGAAGGTCTCGCGGGCGGGCAGGTCCCACCAGAGCTGGGTGCGCTGGCCCATCACCATGGAGAAATTCATTTGAAAATCCTTTTCCCGTTTCCAGGGGGCAAAGCCCAGGATCTCCACTTCTCCCGAAGTGGGGTAGAGAAGCCCGGAAAGGACCTTGAGCGTGGTGGTCTTGCCCGCGCCGTTGGGGCCCAGGAACCCCACCAGCTCCCCGGGAGCGATGTCAAAGGAGATGTCCTGGACGGCCGGAACGATTCGGTTCTCTTTTTTGAAGAGGGCGCGGAAAGCGCCGCGCATGCCGGGCGCTTTGACGGGGACTTGAAAGGTCTTGCTCAAGTTCCTGACGCGGATGGCGGGAGCGGGATTCAAAGGTTCTTGAGGGATTCGGCGACGGTCTTGTGGGTGACGCGGCCTTCGGCCGTGTTCAGGCCGGCGGCCAGGCCGGCGTCAGCGCGCAGGGCCGCTTTCAAGCCCCC
>MGUS01000064.1:0-2856 GCA_001800085.1 Elusimicrobia bacterium RIFCSPLOWO2_01_FULL_60_11
GCCGGGCGGCGATGTGATCGATTTATTTATGGAAAGGAAGATCCAGGCGGTAAGCTTTGAGGACTGGAAGAAGTTGGATCAGCTCGAGATCGCCCGCGGCAAGCCCGCCGGAAAAGCGCGGGAGAAATTCAAAACGATTTCTGAAATGCTTGAATCGATAAAAGACATCGGTTGATATGGAAATCCAATGGAAAAAATGCTTTTTGACTTTCTCGGTTTATGTCGCTTTAGTCTTTTTACTGGCGGTGGCCATGACGATCTTTCGAGTTGATATCGTCAAACCTTTTGACCCGCTCAGGCCTGCTTTAATATTAACGTTATATTATGTACTACCTTTTGTATTTGCAGTTGCTTTCGCTTGGCGTTTCAGGCCCTTTTGGAAACATTTCTTCGCATTACTTGGATTGATTTCTTTGTTTTTTGGGATCTGGATCACTTCATCCCAGTATCTTCGAACAGTGTATTCAAAAAAGGCAGAGAATTTACTTTCTCAGTTCAATACGGGTGTAGTGAAGCTTAAATCCATCAATTTTTCCCAGAGGGGAGAACTTTTAGATTTTCAGGGCAATGCGGATCTTGTTTCAATGCCCAAGGGCGAATACACGCTTAAAGTCATTGATCCTTCAGGAACATTCCGTTTTTCCCTAGACAACACAACAGGCCAAACGAATAATGCGGATCTAGTTGCAATGCCCAAGGGCCAGCCTTCCTATGGAGTCGTTGACCCTTCGGGGACAATCCATTTTATTCCAGACGACACCAGAGGCCGAACGAATGAGGAAATACAATCGCTTGAAGACAGACATAACAATAAATTAGTAAAACCCACCGAGCAGGACATAAATTATTCATTTATCGGAACAAGAAAACTCGAATACAAAAATGGTTTTGAAAAGCCTTCAGAAACTCTGACGGTAAAGATCCAGGGTTTGGTTGGGTTCGCCATAGTGGCCGATCCCATCGGAAAGTCCATATATTATTTATATGCTTGGTCCTGTCCAAAACGATTATTTATGTATTATAGACCAACGTATCAGGATCAGCTTGATCACTACCTTAATTTATTCTACATTCTTGATCTGAACAAAAAAGCAGTGGATTTAGCCGATGTCGACATAAATCCCTGGTAGTTCCCTTGACATTCGCGCCAGATGGTAACTGCCTCAAGAACTGAGAACAGCAAGTGCCCAGCGGGCGTGCTCGGCAAGGAGAGGGTCTCTCCCTTTCTCTATCTTCTCTAAAGCCGGCCCTGCCTCTTTGAACCTCTGATTTCCCGCCACGACGCAGGCGTTCCTTAAAAGGCCCATCCTCTTGGCCCGCATAATGGGGGTGCCCGCGAAGCGCTTCTTGAATTCTTCGTCCGAACCCATCGAAAGCATCTCTAAAAGAGAAAGGTGAGGGCCCGCCCCCGCCTGGGGCAGAAAATCCTTCCACTTCGTGTCCCTGGAAAGCCCGTTGTAAGGGCAGACCTCCTGGCAGATGTCGCAGCCGAATATCCAGTCGCCGATGCCCGCCCTCATGTCCACGGGGATCCCCCCCTTGTTCTCGATGGTCCAGTACGAGATGCATCTGCGGGCGTCCAATCGGCGCGGAGATATGAGGGCGTTGGTGGGGCATTCCACGAGGCACTCCTTGCAGGAGCCGCAGGGGTCCTTATCTGGGGACACCCCACTTAATTCTGGTGAATTAAGTGGGGTGTCCCCTATATTGTCCGGCTCCAGCTCCAGGTCCGTGATGACTTCGCTTAAAAAAATGAAGGAGCCGATCTTCCTGCTGATGAGGAGGGTGTTCTTTCCGACGAAACCCATGCCGCCGTTGCGGGCGAATGCGCGCTCGAGCAGTGGGCCGGAATCGACGAGGACTTTGGATCTGACGGGGCGGCCGGCGATGCCGGGAAGCGCTTGGACCCACTCTTCAAGGCGGGCCTTGACGACCTCGTGGTAGTCCTTGCCCCAGGGTAGCGCGCCACACGGCCGTATCCCGGGCGGGGCTCCATCCTCTTGGCCCCCGAGAAGAAATTGACCGCGAAGGTGATGACGCTTTTCGCTTCAGGAAGAAGGTCTTGGGGGACCCATCGGCGGGGCTCCTCCCGTATCATGTAGTGGAGGTCCGCAGCATACCCCTGGTCTTTCCATTCCTTGTACCGCTTCTGGTCTTTTTCGAGAGGGTCCGCCCGGCTCACGCAGACCAGGTCGAAGCCCATCTCATAAGAGAGGCGTTTGACGGCATCCGAAAGCGCCATGGGGTCTACCAGTCGACCGGGAAATAATCCTTCAGGAACTTGCCATAGACATGGGTCCCCGTCAGGATGCCGTTAAAGAAGGGGTCGCAGACGCGGGCCGCGCCGTCCACGATGTCGAGAGGCGGCTGGAAATCGTGATCCTCCTGCTTGCGAGCGGAAAGGGCGGCGGGGTCTTCGTCGGTCACCCAGCCCGTGTCCACGGCGTTCATATAAATACCGTCCGCGGCCAGGTCCTTGGCCGAGGTGTGCACGAGCATGTTCAGGGCCGCCTTGGCCATGTTGGTGTGGGGGTGGCGGTCGGTCTTGACATAGCGGGTGAACTTGCCTTCCATGGCGGAGACGTTCACGATGTGCTTTTGGCCGGTGTCCTCCCGCTTCATCATGTTGGAGAGCTTGTTGCAGAGAACGAAAGGGGCGATGGCGTTGACGAGCTGGAGCTCGATCATCTCGGCGGTGGGGATGTCCCCCAGGCGCAGGCGCCAGCTGTTCGTCTCGCGCAGATCGACCTGCTGCAGGTCCGCGTCCAGCTTGCCGTCCGGGAACACGGCATCCATCTCCAGGGACATGACGCGGTCGTGCTTGTAGGGGATCTGGGAGAGCTTGGCGGACGCCGA
>MGUS01000064.1:2888-3145 GCA_001800085.1 Elusimicrobia bacterium RIFCSPLOWO2_01_FULL_60_11
GAAAAGAGCTCAGCAACGGACGGACATTTTCCGGCAGGCCGCCGGATTCGAGCGCCTCGTTCTTCATGAGGTGCGCGTAGAAGCCGGGCGGGCGGCGCACGGTCTGCGCCGCGTTGTTGACGAGGATGTCCAGGCGGTCGTATTTCCGGGCGATGAAATCACAGAAGAGCTCGACGCTCGGCGTGTGGCGCAGGTCCATGCCGTAGACGTCCAGGCGGTCCTTCCATTGGGCGAAATCCTCTTCGCGGGAGTAACGG
>MGUS01000064.1:3164-8797 GCA_001800085.1 Elusimicrobia bacterium RIFCSPLOWO2_01_FULL_60_11
GTCCTTTGAGAGATGCCGTCTGGAAGCGTTTGGAGTAGTTGAAATCGGCGCAGGCGGGGCACATGGAGTCGTAAAAGAAATGGACCCGCGTGAACTCGGCCTTGCAGACATAGCAGGCGCGGGGTTTGATGAGCTTCCGGACTTCGAGGGTTCCGTGCCCGTTGCCGTTCGCGATCTGTTTGGGCGCGGTGAACACGAGCGCCTTGCGCGCGCTCCGAATACCCGTGGCCGCCCGGACCTTCCGCTGATGCTCCTCGATCTTCCGCGAGAGGAGCAGCCGCACGCTCCGCCGCCTCTTTTCTATCTCGATCTTGTCCGGACGGGAGACCCTGCCCGCCGCGGACATCAGGGCGATCTTCTGCTCCTTGGTGAAGTGCGCCAAGCCCTCACCGTTCCTGGCCAGCTCTTCAAGCATGTCGATGCAGGCCTGGACGTCCTCTTTGGAATATTTCGGCGGGTTCATGGACGTCATTATACCTAAGAACAAATCTTTTTGGGTATAATGGGTCCATGGAATCCGCCCCCAGGCACACTCTCGGGCAACTCATCCTTTACTTCCTGAAACTCGGCACCGTCTGTTTCGGCGGGCCTGTCGCCCTCATCGAGAACATGCGCCGCGACCTGATAGAGGAAAGGAAATGGTTCTCGGAAGATGATTTCAAGGAAGGCCTGGCCCTGGCCCAGCTGGCTCCCGGGCCCATGGCCACGCAGACCGCGATCTACCTGGGTTATCTGGATCACGGGATCGCCGGCGCTACGGCGGCGGTCCTTGCGTTCATCCTCCCCTCTTTTCTCATGGTGATCCTCCTGGGATGGGCCTATGTCCGATACGGGGGCCTGCCTTGGATGCAGTCCGTTTTCTACGGCGTGGGCGCGAGCGTCATCGGGATCATCGCCGTGAGCGCCAAGAAGCTGACGGAGAAGACCCTCGGCAGGGACAAGCTCCTTTGGGCCGTCTGCCTGGCCGCGGCCGTCATCACCATCGCGACGGAATCCGAGAATGTCTGGATGTTCCTGGCGGCCGGAGTCCTGGTGTGGTGGATCAAAGCGCCTCCTAAGTGGGGGCGGGGCATCGGGATGCTCGCTGTCGAGCCCACGCTTCTCTGGAAGATATTCCTTTACTTCGGCAAGGCCGGGACCTTTGTGTTCGGCAGCGGGCTGGTCATCGTGCCTTTCCTCTACGGCGGGGTCGTCAAAGATTTCCATTGGCTGAACGACCGCCAGTTCCTGGACGCGGTCGCCGTGGCCATGATCACCCCGGGGCCCGTGGTCATCACGGTCGCTTTCATCGGCTACCTGGTCGCGGGGATGAAGGGCGCCTCCGTCGCCGCCCTGGGAACTTTCCTGCCCTGCTACCTCTTCACCGTCATTCCGGCGCCTTATTTCAAGAAATACGGGAAGCTTCCCGGCATCGCGGCCTTCGTGGCGGGCGTGACCGCAGCTGCCATGGGCGCCATCACGGGAGCGGTCTTCGTCCTGGGACGGCGCTCCATCATCGATGTCCCGACGGCGCTCTTCGCCCTGGCTTCCGCCGCCGTCCTCTGGAAGAAGAAGCTCTCGGAACCCGTCATCGTCCTGATCGCGGGGCTGATCGGGCTTGCCCTAAAATTTATCGCGATATAGTAAAATACATTCATGCAGCTCATCGAACACTATCTTTCCATCCAGGGCGAGGGGCTTCATCCCGGAAAGCTGACTTATTTCGTCCGCTTCGCGCGCTGCAACCTCTCCTGCTCCTGGTGCGATTCCACATATACCTTCGGCAAAGGCGACGAGATATCTTTTGCCGTGGTCGCCAACGCCATCCTGGGCTCCAAAGCCCGCTTCGTGTGCCTCACCGGCGGCGAGCCCCTGCTCCATACCGAGGACTGCCTGCGCCTCATCCGCCATTTTCCTGAGATCCATTTCGACATCGAAACGGGCGGGGCGCTCGACATCGCCCCCGTTCAGACCCCCATTTCCTCCGTCATCATGGACTGGAAGCTCACGCACAGCGGCATGAGCTCCAGGATGAAGGAGGAACACTTGCGGCTTCTGCGCCCGGACAAGGACCTGCTCAAATTCGTCACGGACGGCTCCGACGAGGAGAAGGCCGAGATTCTGGCCTTGATCGCCCGCACCGAGAACCTGGATTTTCCCGTTTCCATCCAGCCCGTCTGGGGGACCGACTCCCAAAAACTCACCGAATGGACCCTTTCCCTTAAGAACCCCCGCCTGCAGGTCAACCTCCAGATCCACAAGCTCATATGGGGAGATAAAAGAATCGGCGTTTAAGCACTTGAAATGGCGGGTGCCTTCTGTTACTCTTCAGGGGGCGTATGAAGAAGTTCCTGCTTTCGGACTACACCTGGGGGGCTCTCCTGACATTGCTGGTCCTGGCCCTCTTCCACCTCCAAGTCCCTTTCTTCGATAATCTCGAACACATGATCTACGACGCGCGGGCGCGTTTCCGCTTGAAACCCGAAGTCGCGCAGAGGGGCGATGACATCGCCATCGTGGCCATCGACGACGACTCCATCAATAAGATCGGCCGCTGGCCCTGGCCCCGTTCCACCATGGCGACCCTATTAAACAAACTCGCGGAATACCAGCCCAAAGTGGTGGGGCTGAACATCCTTTTCAGCGAGCCCGAGAACCCCCAGTTCCTTGAGGAACTGCAGGCCCTGGAGGGGAATTACGGGGCCATCCTCCTCTCCAAGAAGAAAAAAACGCCCGCGGAGGAAGAATTCCTCCTCTCCCTCTCGAGCGCCATCCAGAGGGTGGACAATGACTCCAAACTCATCAACACCATCTCGGAGACCGGCAACACGGTCCTGGCCATGTCCTTCGGCTTGAGCGACACCCCCCCATCCGACGAAAAGATCGAGGAGCTGCCCTACGCCCTGTCCATGAGCAGCATCGCGCACATCGAGAACCTCGAGGAAGAAGCGATGTTTTGGCCCGCGCAGGCGGCAGAGGCGGGGCTTCCCTTGGACGAATTCGCGGAAGGATCCCTGGGCACCGGCCATGTGTCCATCCTGCCCGATTCCGACGGGGTCATCCGCAGGGACGTGCCCTTCGTCAAGTTTTTCGGGAAATATTACCCCTCTTTCCCTCTTCAGCTGGCGCGGGTGTATCAGGGCCTGGCCCTGGACGACGTCCATATCCGCCTGGGCAAGGAGATCCGCCTGGGCGGCCTTCAGATCCCCATCGACAGCGAGAACCGCATGAGCCTGTCCTATGTGGGCGAGCCCGGCACCTTTCCCTATTATTCTTTCTTCGATGTCATCAACGACAAAGTCCAGGCAAGCGCGTTCAAGAACAAGATCGTCCTGGTGGGGTTCACCGCGTCCGGCCTGGGATCGCTCTATGTGACACCCGTGGCCCACAATTTCCCCGGCGTCGAATACATCGCCAATGCCGTCCAGAACATGCTCCATAAGAACTTCATCGTGGCCCCACCCTGGAGTTTCAAGATCGAACTGGGAAGCATCCTCCTCGTGGGCCTTTTCGTGACTTTACTCCTCCCGCGCCTCAAAGCCGGGACGGGATTCCTGATCTCGCTCCTGCTGGGCGCGGCCATCGTGGCCCCCGCGGGCTACCTTTTCGTCAAAGAGGGCTGGTGGATCAAGCTCATCTACCCCTTCTTCCTCCTCGTGGTGGGCTACATCGTGGTCATCTCCAAGAAATTCTTCACGACGGAAAAGAAGAAGGAGCTGGTGGAGGCGAGCGAGATCGAGACCAACAAGATGCTGGGCCTCTCCTTCCAGGGCCAGGGCCAGCTCGACCTCGCTTTCGAGAAGTTCAGGAAATGCCCCGTGGACGACAACATGAAGGACGTCCTCTACAACCTGGGGCTCGATTTCGAAAGGAAAAGACAGTTCAACAAGGCCGTTTCCGTCTACGAGACCATCTCTAAAACAGACCCTAAATTCAAGGACATCCCGGGCAAGATCGACATGCTTAAAAAAGCGGCCGAGGGCGCGGTCTTCGGCTCCTCCCTGCCCGGCGGCAAGCAGTCCAAGGAAGGCACGGTGATGCTGGACTCGAGCGCGATGAAGCCCACGCTGGGCCGCTACGAGATATTGAAGGAGCTGGGGCGGGGCGCGATGGGCGTGGTCTACCTGGGCAAGGACCCCAAGATCAACCGCACGGTGGCCATCAAGACCATGATGTTCGACGACGACGTGGCCGAGGCCGACCTGAAGGACATGAAAGAAAGGTTCTTCCGCGAGGCCGAATCCGCCGGCAAGCTGTCCCACCCCAACATCGTCCGCATCTTCGACGCGGGAGAGGACCAGGACATGGCCTACATCGCCATGGAACTCATGGAAGGCGAGGATTTGAAAGCGTACTCCACGAAAGAAAAACTCCTGCCCCTCCCCAAAGTGGTGGACTACGTCTCCAAGGTGGCCGACGCCCTTGATTTCGCGCACCAGCAGGGCGTGTTCCACCGCGACATCAAGCCCGCCAACATCATGCTGTTGAAGGACGGCACGGTGCGGGTGGCCGATTTCGGCATCGCGCGCATCCAGGGTTCCTCCAAGACCGCGACGGGCACGGTCCTCGGCACGCCCTCCTACATGAGCCCCGAACAGATCGCGGGCAAGAAGATCGACGGGCGAAGCGACCTTTTTTCCCTGGGCGTCTCCCTTTATGAGCTGCTCACGGGGGAGAAGCCCTTCAAGGGCGGAGACGCCATCGGCACGCTCCTTTTCCAGATCGCCAACGACCCCCACTCGGACGCCCGGAAGGTCCGGCCGGAGATATCGGAAAAACTCGCAGCGGTCATCGACCGCGCCCTCACCAAAGACCCGGATAAAAGATACCAGCGCGGGGCGGAGATGGCCATCGAGTTGAGGAGCTGCTTATGAAGATCGACATCGCGGGCAGGAGCGACGTGGGCAAGAAGCGGGCCAACAACGAGGACGGCTTCGCGGTGGACCCCGAGATGGGGCTTTTCATCGTGGCCGACGGCATGGGCGGGCACAACCACGGCGAGGTGGCCAGCAAGATGGCCGTCGACACCACCCTAAATTCCATGAAGAATTTCATCCTGAAAGGGCAGAAAGCCATCCTGGGAAAGGTGGACCCCAAGGTCTCGGAGCGCGCCAACCAGATGGCCAGCTCGGTGCGGCTGGCCAACCAGATCATCTTCGAATCGGCCAGGACCAAGCCGCAGTACAGCGGCATGGGCACCACCATCGACGCGGTGCTCATCCACAAGGACAGGGCGGCCGTGGCCCATGTGGGAGACAGCCGCGTCTATCTCGCCCGCGACGGCAAGCTCACCCAGATCACCGAAGACCATTCCCTGGTGGAAGACCAGGTGCGCCAGGGGCTGCTCAAAAGGGAAGAGGCCGACCGTTCGCACCTTAAGAACGTCCTGACGCGCGCCCTCGGCGTGGACGAGGTGACCGAAGTGGACGTCGTGGAAGTGGAGCTGCGCCCGGGAGACCTCCTCATCGGCTGCACGGACGGCCTGAACAAGATGGTGTCGGACGACGAGATATTGAAGACCGTTCCGCTCATGAAGACGCCCAAGATGATCGCCGACCACCTGGTGGACATGGCCAACGCCGCCGGAGGCGTTGACAACGTGACCGTCGTCGTGGCACAATGGAGCAAATAGATGCCCAAGATCATCCTTAAAT